>JAIYDA010000107.1 GCA_027487735.1 Planctomycetaceae bacterium
AACCCACCCTCGTTGCCCCGGGCAGATACGTTGCCATGCTCGGCGTTTGGAAGGGATCACCTCTCCAGCTTGGCGTCCTCCGCGCCATCCGCAACGGCATCGACGCAACACAGGTTCTGCCCACCATCGAGGTCTTGCCAGACAGCCCCCCGCTCGACCTCCGCGTGGATGCGGGCCAAGTCTTCGGCGCCATGCGAGCGCTCGCCGATCGAGCTGGCCCCGCCCAACAAGTCCTCCCCGCCGAGCCCGCCGCGCCGTAATCGCTACCTCCTCTCACCCCGCCCGCTTCCCATCCCCGCGAGCCCAGTTGCGCAAGCAACGGGACGGGTCTGCCGCCCACAACCTTTATTCCCCTCACAGCGCACGTGCCGGGCCTGTGCGCCCGCACGCCCCGCGCGCAGATCGTCCCCCCCTCTGTCCGCTTGCCCCGTCCCGATGCTTGCGCATCTGGGCTCGCAATGCAACACCCCCTACCTCCCACCCTTCCTCCCACCTCGCCCTTCCCCACCCCCACCCAACTTCCGCACCCCACCCCCCGGCCTCGGCCCGCCATAGTTCCCAAAGCTCTGCGACTTCGTCCCGCGCACGCTATCGCCCGACCGCGGCGGACGTGCCCCGCCCTCGCTCCGCGCGGGCCTCCCCGCATCCCCCGCCTTCCCAAACCCAGGTCGGGCGGGCTTTCCAAAGCTCGGCTTGCCAAATGCGGGCTTCCCATACGCCGGCTTTCCACCCCGCTCCCCACGAGCCTCCCCACGACCCTCCCCGCGCCCCTCCCCACGAGCCGCCCCCCTGCCCTCGCTACCCGACATCCCCTCACCCCGCGGCTCAAACGCCCGCCGAATCGGCGCACCACTCCGCGGCTCACTCCGGGCTTCTCGACCACCCTCACTCCCCGCCTGCCCGCGACCCTCGCTCCGCCAAGGCTGCGGAGCCGTGGGCGACACGCGCCGAGGCGTCTCCTCCGCCGCGCGCCCCGCCCGCTCTGCCCGCTCTGAACGATCTGCCCGTTCGGTTTGCCCAGACTCTCCGCCCGTCTCCCCCGCCGCCTCGCTCCCGGGCCGCGCCGCATACGTCTGCCCCTCGGGCCTGCGCAGCCCCTCGGGCCCGCGTCGCCCGGGCTTCTCGCGCTTGGGCCCGCGCGGCATATCGCGCGAGATGTCCCGCCCGCCCGCACCCTGAGGCTTCTCGGGCACCACATCGGGCACATCGCGCGAGAACTCGGGCAGCGGAGCCGTCGGAATGCTCTTCTTCAGCAGCTTCTCCACGTCGCGCAGCAAGCCGCGCTCGGTGCTATCGCAGAAGCTGATGCTCTTGCCCGTCGCCCCCGCGCGCCCCGTGCGACCGATGCGGTGCACATATGCATCGGGCTCCATGGGCAAGTCCATGTTGATGACGTGCGTGATGCCGTCGACATCCAGCCCGCGTGCCGCGACGTCGGTCGCCACGAGCACCTTCGAGTATCCGCCGCGGAATCGGTCGAGCGCGCGGGTTCGCGCGTTCTGCGCTTTGTTGCCGTGGATGGTCTCCGCAGGCAGCCCCGCGCGCGTGAGGCGCTTGCCCACACGCTCTGCCCCGTGTTTGGTCTTGGTAAACACCACCACGCGTTCCATCTCGGGCTGGCGCAGCAGGTGCGTGAGCAGAGCCTGCTTCTCATGGTGCTGCACAAAGTAGAGCAGCTGCTCCACCTGCTCGCTCGCCACGCCCTGGCGCGGCACCTCCACGAGCACAGGCTCGCGCAGCAGCGTCTGCGCGAGCTGGTTCACCTGCTTGTCCATCGTCGCGCTAAACATGAGCGTCTGCCGCTTGCTGGGCAGCGCGCTCGCGATGCGGCGAATCGGCGCGATAAACCCCATGTCCAGCATGCGGTCGGCTTCATCGAGAATGAACACCTCGATGCGACCAAGATCGACCAAGCGCTGCTCCATCAGGTCGATCAGTCGCCCGGGCGTTGCCACCAGAATGTCAATCCCGTGCTGAATCGCCCGCACTTGGTGAAACTGGCTCACGCCTCCGAAGATCGTCGTGTGCGAGAGGCCCGTCTCCACGCCATACGTCGCAAAGCTCTCGCCAATCTGCGTCGCCAGCTCGCGCGTGGGTGCCAGCACGAGCACGCGCGCGTGCCTGTGCCCGCGCTGCGCCTTGTCGGGCAGGCTCTTCATGAGGCGCTCGAGGATGGGCAGCGCGAACGCCGCCGTCTTCCCCGTGCCGGTCTGCGCAAGGCCCATCACGTCCTTCCCGCTCATCACGACCGGGATCGCTTTTTCTTGGATTGGTGTCGGAGAGGTGTACCCCTGACGCTCGAGCACACGCGTGAGGGGTGAAGAAAGGTGCAGCTTGGTAAAACCCATGGACTGCACAATAGCACACCGCGCGGCTGGGCCCTTTTTGCAGCGAGCGAAGGCCGGTGGGCTGCAAATCGCTCCGTGCTACTCGCTCTTCTTCGCGCCCGCCTCCAGCGGGCTCTGCCCCGCGCTAATCCGCTGCCCCGCGCCGGTCTTCACGATGTCGCGCACGAACCGCTGATACGCCTCGTCCAGCTCGCTGCTGGGCTTGCCCACATACACCCCCAGCACATCCACGCCACGCCTGCCAAACCGCACGCTGCGGGCTGCCCGCTCGCCCAGCGCCTGCCCCACGCGCGCACTCAGCCTGCCATCCTTCGCATCGCGGATCATCTCCAGCAGCGCAGGCTTATACGCCCCGCCCTCGCCCTCAACCAGAAAGTGAATGAGCGCCCACACCTGCGCGTAGTAGCGCAGCGCCGCCTGCGACCCTTGCTCGCCCAGCAAGTCCTGAGGGCTGCTCAGCAGCAGCTCTTGCACAGGCAGCACCTGCCCGCCCGCCACCGTGTCGCGAAGCTGCCCAAATCGCTCGAAGTTTCGCCAAGGCAAAAACTCGGGCTCGGTGCGCTCGGGCCCCGTCCACCGATACCCCTCCATATACGTCGCGATGCCCTCCTCCAGCGACAAGGGCAACGCCTCCGCAAACACCGTCTGCGTGTATTGGTGCCAGCTCTCGTGCGCGGCAATCACGAACGTGTCGCGCGGGCCAATGTCATAAAACACGCTGCGCCCGCGGGCCGAATAGCCGCCGCGATCAATCCGCAGGTAGATCCCCGCGTCGTTGCCCATGAGCCGCTGCGTCACGCGTTCCCACTGCCCGCGCGTGCCGAGAAAATACGTATCCATGGGCTTGCTGGGCATGGGTAAGGGCAGCAGCGTGCTCGTGTAGTGCGCCAGCGCACGCTCCAGAAAGCCGGGCAGTCGGTCGGCAATCCGCCCCGAGGCTGTGGTATAGATGCGATAGCTGTCGGTCGCGAGCACCCACCCCTCGGCGGCTGGGCCTTGCTCGCTGGGCAGCGTCCACGCGCTGCGCGAGAATGACGGATCGACCGCGCGAGGCGACGAAGCCGGGGGCAGCACGCCCGCGCTCGCGCTTGCATCGGCGATGGGTGCGCTGGCCTGCTGCGCGGGCGCTGCGCTGCCGGCGCGCGCGCGCTGTGGCTCGTTGCGCGGCGCGCACGCCGTGGCAAACGCAAGGCACGCCAGCGCCAGCGCAACCCCCTGCGCGCAGCGGGCGAGGCCCACCCCTGGCGCGGCGTGCGCCAGCCACGGCGCGCGCGCGCCCTGGCCCATCGCGGGCATCAATGGCGGCTGGCAGACTCGCTGGGCATGTGCGCGGGGCATGTGTCACAGTAAGTTCGCTGGGGCCGCCCGTTGGGTTCGCTTGCCTCGCGGCTTTCTGCCGCGAGGCAAGCAAAGCCCGCAAGGAGCCTCGCATGGAAGTCTGCCCCTGGTCGCTGCCCACCGCTCACGTTGAGGCCCTGCTGCGCACCCGCGCACACCACGACGCGCTGGCAAGCTACTTTGGCGGCGCGCACGAGCTCGCGGAGCTGCGCGAGCTGCAGCGGGCGGGGGAGGGCGTTGCTCCGCGGGCCCGCGTGCTCCTGCTGCCTGGCATGCTGGGCAGCAAGCTGGGCACGCCCCGCCCCTGGCCCTTGCCCGCGAAGCTGGGCTGGGTGGGCCCGCGCATCGCGCTGGGCGCGCTGCGCGAGCTCTCGCTCGATGGGCCGGTGCGGCTGCACGAGCCCATGGGCGTGTTCGAGTTTGTGTATTTGCGTTGCAAGCTGCACCTTCGCGCCGCGGGGTTTGCATGCGAGTTCTGGCCCTTTGATTGGCGCGATGGCGTGCGCGCGATCGCTGCCCGGCTCACAGAGCACCTGCGAGGGCTAGCCCAACCGGTGAGCATTGTGGGACACAGCATGGGCGGGCTCGTGGCGCTCGCGGCCCTGCGCGATGAGCGCGCCCGCGCGCGGGTGGAGCGGTGCGTGCTGGTGGGCGCGCCGCTGGGCGGGGCGCACGCGGCTGCGCCCGCGCTGCGCGGCACGCACGGGCTGGTGGATTGGCTGCACAGGCTCGACATCACGAGCAGCAGCGCGGACCTGGCGCGCGAGGTGTGGAGCAGCTTTCCGGGCGTGTATGACCTGCTGCCAGCGGAGGTGTCGCACGAGCTATTGGTGAGCGGGGGCGCGCCGAGCCGGGCTGGGCTGCATGCGTCGCGGCGGGCGTGCGCGGCGGATGTTGCGTTTGCGCAGGAGGTTGCGCCGCTGGTGCACGCAGTCGCGGGCGACTGCTTGCCCACGCCCGTTGCGCTGCGCAGCGGTCGCGATGGGGCGATGAGCCTGGTGCACGCGCGCGTTGGGGATGGAACCGTAACGCGCGCGAGCGCGGCACCGCAGGGGCTGCGAGCCGCGGTGCTCGCGGGTGTGTCGCACACCGAGCTGGTGCGTGCGCCCGCTGCGCTGGGCGCGATCGTGCGCGCGCTGCGTGTTGATCAAGGTTCAGCGCGCGGGGTGCAGCAGAGCGTGCGCCCGGTGGCGGCGGGGGCGGGCATGAGTGCTGGGGTCGTCCGCGAGCCGGGCGTGACGTACTTGCTGGTGCGGGGGCAGCGCACGCCCACGCACCGGCTGCTGCGCGTGAGCGTGCTGCCAGCGCGGGCGGGGGCGTGCGTGCCGGCTGGGGGCGCGCTGGTGAGCAGCGAGCAGTTTGCGCGCGTGTTTGGACCGGGGCAGAGGCCCCAGGACGCGGCGGCTTTGGGGGATTGGCTGGGTGAGCACGCCCTGCCCGCGTGCGTGCGCGATGCGCTGCACGACGCACCGGGCGCGCTCGTGCTGCTGTGCGATCGCGAGGCGAGCGGCTTGCCCTGGGAGGCGGTGCGCGTGCGGGGCAAGGCACTGTGCGCGGGGCGGGTGATGACGCGCGTGCTGGAGTGCGGCGAGGAGGAGACGCGGCGGGGCGTGCGCGCCGTGGGTGAGCAGCGCACGCTGATCGTGTCCAACCCCACGGGCGACTTGCCCGGGGCGGCCCGCGAGGGGGAGTGCGTGCGCGAGCTGCTGGAGCGGCGTGGGATCGCGAGCGTGGTGCTGCGCGAGGGGGAGGCGACGCGCGCGAACGTGCTTGCTGCGCTGGCTGCGCGGCCCGCGATTGTGCACGTGGCGGGGCATGCCTTCTTTGATGCGGGGAGGCCCGCGCGGAGCGGGGTGCGCTTGTGCGATGGCGTGCTGACGAGCGAGGGGCTGCTGGGGGCGGCGCACGTGCCGCGGCTGGTGGTGCTGAATGCGTGCGAGAGCGCGCGGACGCGTGCGGGGGAAGCGGGTGCGAGCGGGGCAAGCGGGGCGAGCGCGATGCGGGGCGGGCAGGTGGGGTTTGCGGAGGCGCTCATGCGTGGGGGCGTGCAGAGCGTGGTGGGGACGTGGTGGCCCGTGCTGGATAGCAGCGCGATGGAGTTTGCGAAGGTGCTGTATGGCGTGCTTGGGCGCACCGGGCTGAGCGAGGCGGTGTCTGCTGCGCGACGCGCGTTGCTCGTCGACCCGCGCCCTGGGGTGGCGATGGATGGGGCGAACTATGTGCTGTATGGGGGCCTGTCAGGCGCGTGGGGTGCGTCTGCGGCGTGTGGTGAGGGGGAGGGCGAGGAGGGTGAGGAGTGAGGCGGGGGCGGGGATCGTCGCGTACCAGCCTTCGGTTTGGCCTTGGGGGTTGGTGCCGTAGCCGCAGAGGGTGAGGCCGTTGGCGGAGAGGTCGGTGGCGACGAGGTTGGACCAGCCTGTGAAGTTGGCGCCGGCGGCGGAGAGGACGGCGGGGATGGTGCGAGCGCCGTCGGTGGTCGTCCAGTAGAACGAGCCGGTGACGACGGCGTTGCCGTCGGCGGAGATGCGGGCACTGGCGTTGAGTTGTCCGGGGCCCGTGCCCAGCAGGGTGAGGCCTTCGGCTTGTGACCAGCGGACGTAACCTTGGCCTGAAAATCCGACGAAAACGGAACCATCGGCGGAGAGGTCGGAAGCGAAGGTGCCCGAGGGCGGGAGGTAGAAGCTTCCGGCGTTGAGGATGACGGAGGCGGAGGGGCTGGCGAAGTTCCAGGTGTAGGGGACGTTGATGAACTCAAACTGCGAGAGGCGGACACTCGCGCTGCCTGCAAGGATGGAGCCGTCGGCAGACAGTGCCAAGGCAGTGGTGGCAACGCCGGTGCGGCCCGATGGCAGGCCGGAGAGTGCGGGCACAGGGACGACGCCTGTGGCGGCTGACCAGCGGGCGGGGACGGTGCCAAAGCCGCCGGGCGTGTCGCCGGCGATGACGAGGCCGTTGGCGGAGATGCGGGGGAAAACACCACCGACGGTTGACGACAGGCCAGGGACGACCTGAATGCCCCGTTGCGCCGTCCAGCGGAATGCCTGTGTGGTTGAACCATTATTCATGTAGCCGACGAGCACGCTTCCATCAGAAGAACTGTCGGTGGCAACATTTGCCACAAAGCCGGAGGGTGCGGCACCAAGAGACTGCAACGAAGTTGAAAGGCTCCAACGAAATGGACCGTTTGCATTGCCGACGACCCATCGACCATCCTCTGAAATTGCGAAAGCGCGACTACTCGCGCCGGCAGGCGCGAAGCCGATGGGCACGAAGCTCTGAGCCACGCTGGTGGACGTTATGGCTGCGAGGAACAGCGAAACATACAGGGTATTCATAGTGCACCTCCGCCGGGGGGAAATGGGACTACCTTGAGCACGAACATGTTGAGGTTGCGAAGGGCATCACCCTGCTGGCTAGCGGTGCGTGCTTCTGCCTCGTGGATGCGACCGGCGTACCCCTGCGTACCAGAGCATCGACTCGAAGAGTTGGTTGCTGGCATTGCCGAAGTGCAGGTGCGTCTGCGGCGGGTGGTGAGGGGGAGGGCGAGGAGGGTGAGGAGTGACGCGGGTGCGGGGATGGTGGCGTACCAGCCTTCGGTTTGGCCTTGGGGGTTGGTGCCGTAGCCGCAGAGGGTCAGGCCGTTGGCGGAGAGGTCGGTGGCGACGAGGTTGGACCAGCCTGCGAAGTTGGCGCCGGCGGCGGAGAGGACGGTGGTGAGGGGGCGAGTGCCGTCGGAGGCGGACCAGAAGATGGTGCCGAAGAGGGCGGCGGAGCCATCGGCGGAGGTGCGGGCTTCGAGGCCGCTTGGGTTGGCGGTGGTTCCGAGGAAGGTGTAGCCTGTGGCTTGCGTCCAGCGGAACAGGCCGTTGCCGAGGATGGCGACCATGACGGAGCCATCGGCAGAGAGGTCGGTGGCGTTGGCGTTCAAGAAGGCGTTGTTGTTGAGGATGACGGTGGCGGTGGAGGCGGAGGTGGGCCAGAGGTAGGGGTTGTTGGTGGTGTTGGGGAAGGTGAGGTTGATGCGGGCGGTGCCAGCGATGATGGAACCATCGGCGGAGAGCGCGCCAGCGATGATTGCGGAGCCTGTGCGGCCTGTGGGGAGGCCGGAGAGGGCGGGGATGGGCACTGCTCCTGTGGCGGCGGTCCAGCGGGCGGGGATGGGAAAGCCGGTGACGCCTGATTCACCGAGGATCACTTGGGCGTCTGACGAAATGCGGGGGTCAATGCCAAGGAAAGTCAGGCCGCCTACTTGCTGCGCTCCCGTCGAGGCGGACCATCGCCAGATGCGCGAGTTGGTGCCATCGGTCATCCAACCAACAAGGGTGGTGCCATCGCCCGAGACGCCCGTTGCTGCACCCAGTTGGAACCCCGCTGGTGGGGGGCCAAGGCCGAGGCGTCCGGTCGACAGTGTCCATCGAAACGGGCCGTTGCTCTGGCCAACGACGGTGGTACCGTCATCGGAGATTGCGAGCGCACGGGAAGACGGGGAAGGCGCATCGGTGCCGACGCCAACAAACACTTGGGCACAGGCAGGGACTGCGAGACCGAGCACGCAGATGCAAGCAACGACTGATTTTTTCATAAGGCACCTCTACCAGGGGGAATCACAAAGCTGCGCAGGACGAGCATGTCGAGAGTTTGCAATGCGTCTGCGATTTGCGCCTCGCTACGCGCTTGCGTTTCGTGGATGCGTCCGGCGTACCAGAGCATCGATTCGATGTTCGTTCCGTTCTGATTACCGAAGCGGATTTCGGTGGGCTGCATGTTGGGGATATTGGCCTTTGTCGTCGAAAAGACCTCGGTGCCCCCGATCGATGCGCTCAAGCGATACGTTGCGTTGTTTCCTGTTTGGGTGCAGCTGATTGCAAAGAGCATCGGCGAACCACGCAGCGGCGCAAAGGACTGAAAGTTGGATGCTTGGAGTGCGAGCGAGTCGCCGTTTGCAAAGCGCAGGACGACTTGGTTGAGTTCGTGCGTGATCGTGATCCACTTTGTTGGGGACCTATAGAGTGTACAGAGGACTTTGTTCTGCGGACGGTTGACGTCGGTGAAATCCCAGCAGTGATCGGGAAGTTCGCCAGACATCTCGATAGTCCAGTTGTTCTGGCACGTGAAGCCCGTGATGCTGGATTGTTCAGCGGCAGATGCGGAGCCGGTCAGGGGCAGCGCTGCGCTTGGGTAGTCTTGGAGCGTGGGCTCGGCGAGGACGCAGTCGAAAGCGATGACGAAGTCACAGGGGTTTGGCGGTTCGCCAACGCGGGAGAGAAGTCTAAGGCCAAGGGGAAATGCGACAAACGGCGCGTTGCTCGCCCCGCCATCGCTTTGCCAGCGATTACGAAGTAGCGGCGGATTCGTTCCCGGTTCGGCATACGTCGCCTGTGGATCTGTATCAATCCTCACAGGGAACCAACCGCGCACCGCATCGCCGGACTCCGCGAAGTTGAAGGAAAACTGCTCGCGTGAAAGGGCCATCTGATCTTTAGGCTCGGGTTGAGGCGCCTGAGCACTCGGATTGCGATACTGTCCCAACGCTGCATGAAACGGTGTGCTTGTCGCCAGCGGCTGTACTGCACCGTTCCACGGCAGCGGGTAGACCCAGAAACGTACCTTAATCTTTGCGTTCTGACTGATCAGCGTGGTGGGTGTGTCGGCGGTGAGACGCCAGATTCCGAGCAGTTGCGTGATATTGCTTTGAGCCGGACTGGTCACACGGAAGACACTGCCCAGACATGGCGGGGGCGGCACGCCAAGGCCGGTGTAGTCGGCGGGCTGAAGCTGTGTGACGGTGTTGGGTGCGGTGACGGCGACGGGCGGGCCCACGTCGAGGCGATTGGTGCCGCCGTTGCAAAGGGCGAGCGGGCGTTGGGCTTGCGCGAAGGGCAAAGGAATCGACCGTAGCTCACCCGAGAAAGCTGGCGGCGCACTACTCCCCATCATGATCTTGTCGCCAAAGAACACGACGGGAATGAGGGGTGCGTTTGCATACGCGAAGCACTGGCCCCAATGGGTGCCATCGGGCGAGTAGACAACTCGGCTTGCTTCATTCGTTTCCACCCATTTGTCTTGGTTTCCGGGTCCAACTTGGGCGACAAACGGTCCGCCCACGAGTGGATCGGCGCAGCCAATACGGAAGCAGTTGAAGACATAGCCTCGGCTGTTGGCTCCGCGGTTGATGCCTGCGGCGGTCGGACCATAAAGCCGCGTGATAACCGCTTTGTTTGTTGTACTGTTCCCGAGCGGTGCCAAGAGGTTAATGCCGTGGGGCACTTCGTCGCCGCCAACAATTTGGCCTGTTGGTGCGGCTGGGTAGCCGTGCGGAGCGCTGGCGACGAACTGATTGCCTTCGCCGACGGGGCCTGAAGCCGCCTTGGTGCCATGGATATAACGGGTCGTCCAGCCGTTTTGCAGCGCCCCGTCGGACTTCCCCGCTTCACCCTGTGCATAGTTGGTGTCGGTACGGGTAACCGTGAAAACACGATTGTTCGCGAATGCGTCACCCACCGGGCAGACGACGCGCAGGCCCGCTGAGCCAAAGCGCTCAACATACGGCGAGTGCGCGTGGCGACCGGTGAGGCCAAGGCGGCCTGACGGAAGCTCGCAAATCATCTTCGCAGGATCGACGCTCCAACGCTGGTTGGTGTTTGCACGCCACGCCCGCATCATGTAAAAACGACCACCTTCGGAGAGTTGTCCGTTGAAGCCGTTTCTGACGTAATCTGACCAAACGAGCCACATCTCAAGCGGTTGGCCCGTGCTGGGATCGACGTCGAGAACCCGAAAGCCCTGGGAGAGAAAGTCGCTGCCACGTTGAAAGCCGACTTGCGTATTCGTGTCGAGGAAGTTGAGAGACAAGCTCGGGTCGCCCTCTTGCCAAGTCCACGCGGACGACGAGGCGAAGACAGCGGGGTTGCCATCGCCGACTTGTGCGAAGCAGACAACAAGCCCGAAGCACACGTGCACAGATTGAATCTCGTGGAAACGCCCCTGGAATGTGAACGCAATCGGGGTTTGCAGGATCGGCGGCAGAGCGAGCGAGGACTTGTGGACGAGTAGAACGCCGGGACCTGCGGCCTGATAAGCGAACAGTGGAGTGACGCCATCGACGCTCACACCGCCACTATGCACGATGAAGAAGTCGTTTGTTCGCTCGGTCTTGAGGGTTGGCGCACCGCAAAGCAGTCGGGTGTGATGCCAAAACCTAGGCGTGTTGATCGGGCTGGGAGCACCGCCGGGGGTGACCGTGGCGTAGGGGCGGCTGAAGGAGAACTGCAGCGAGTTCACCGGACGCGTGAGTATGGCGCCGCTTGCGTTTGGGTCGAACTGAAATTGCTTTACCACGCCGAAAACCCCTTTCATCTCTTGTGGGACGATCCCGTCCTTCCGAGTCGCGGACTCGTCCGAATACCAGTGTGCATCACGCAGGCCGGAATACCAGCAAAATCGGAAAAGAAACACGCGGTGGGGCGTGAGTGCTGGGGTGGCGGCGGGGGGCGGGTAGGGGGAGGTTTGGGCGGGTGGGGCAAACGTGGAGGGGGGAAAAAGCCGATAATCTCGCGGTGCGGCGCGCGGAGGCATGGTGCGCTGCGTGGGCGGGGAAGGGCCTTGGAGAAGCCCTTGGCGAAGCACACGTTTGGCGAAATTCCGCTCAGCAGCCCGGACATTACTGAGCATGAGGAGCGGCTGGTGTTGCAGGCGTTGCGGTCGCCTCGGCTGTCGATCGGGCCTGTGGTGGAGCAGTTTGAGAAGGCTCTCGCGGCGCGGGCGGGGTGCACGCAGGGGGTTGCGGTCAATAGCGGCACGAGCGGGCTGCACATTGCGCTGAAGGCACTGAACATCGGGCCCGGGGACGAGGTGATTACCACGCCGTTTAGCTTCGTGGCGAGCGCGAACTGCATTCTCATGGTGGGGGCAACGCCCAAGTTTGTGGACATCGATCCACGGACACTGAACATGGACCCGGCAAAGCTCGAAGCCGCGATCGGGCCTCGGACGAAAGCGATTCTGGCGGTGGAGACGTTTGGCAACCCAGCGCACATGGACGCGTATGCGGCGATTGCGGCGCGACATGAGATACCGATCATCGAGGATTGCTGCGAGGCTCTGGGGGCGAGCGTGCGCGGGCGCGTGGCGGGGAGCTTTGGGCGGATTGGCGTGTTTGGGTTCTACCCGAACAAGCAGATCACGACGGGCGAAGGCGGGATGGTGGTGACCAATGACGAGCGGCTGGCGGACATGTGTCGCAGCTTGCGCAACCAGGGACGCCCGATGGGCTGGACGACGCAGACGGCGGCGGAGCCCAGCCATGGCGGCACGCCCACGGGAAGCTGGCTGCGGCATGAGCGGCTTGGGTATAACTATCGCATGAGCGAGCTGAACGCCGCGCTGGGGCTGGCGCAGACGCATCGGCTGGATGAGATCATTGCGAAGCGGCAGAACGTGGCGAACGCGTATATGCAGCGGCTGGGGACGCATCGCGACCTGATCGTGCCGACGATTGACGAGGACGTGAACATGAGCTGGTTTGTGTTTGTGGTGCGGCTTGCGCCGAGCTACACGAGCCAGGAGCGCGACCGGATCATCAAGGGGCTGCGGGCGCACGACATTGGGGCGAGCGATTACTTTCCGTGCATTCATTTGCAGCCCCACTTTCGCGAGCTGGGGTTTGGGCCTGGGATGTTCCCGATCTGCGAGAGCGTGAGCAACCGAACGATTGCGCTGCCGTTTTTCAACAACCTTGGGGAGCGGGAGATTGACTTGGTGTGCGGAACGCTGGAGCTGATGCTGAGCCGGGAGAACTTGCAGCGGGGGTGAGGGGGGATTCAGCGAAGGCGGATTCAGCACAGAGGCACAGAGATTGAGAGCAAGATGAGAGGACAGATTGGGAGACGAGGCGCACGCGCGAGGGCGACGCTTGGAGAGCTTTGCATTGCACTCCGTGCTTTACAGAATCGAGGCCATGCTGTTGAGCTCACGCTCTTTCCTCTGTCTTCTCATCTTGCTCTTGACCTCTGCGCCTCTGTGCTGAAAATCGATCCACCCAGCATTCAGACCTGCGGCGAGCACTGCTAAAACGGCGGCGGGTCGAGGCAGGTGATGGTCTCGCCTGAGAGGGGGTCGCGGAAGGAGAGTTCGTGGGCGTGGAGCATGAGGCGGGGTGCGCTCGCAGCTTCGCCGTAGAGCATGTCGCCTTGGATGGGGCAGCCCAGCCCTGCTGGTGCGGCGGCGTGGAGGCGGAGCTGGTGGGTGCGGCCTGTCTGGGGCTCGAAGCGGACGCGGGCGCGGTCGGTCTCGCGCGAGAGGACGCGGTAGCGCGTGCAGGCGGGGCGGCCTTGCGCGTGGTCGATGATCTGGTAGGGGCGGTTGTCGACGTCGAGTCGCATCGGGAGCGTGATGGTGCCCTCGTCGTGCAGGGGTTCGCGGTGCGTGCAGTCGAGCAGCGCGGTGTAGGCCTTGTGCACGAGGCGATGCTCAAAGAGCGAGCTGAGCGCGACCTGATGCTCGGGCGTGGTGGCGACGACGAGCAGGCCACTGGTTTCCATGTCGAGGCGGTGGACCATCATGGGCCCGGTGCTGCGCGGGAAGGCGTCGCGCACGAGCGAGATGGCGCACACCTGCTTGGCAGGACCAATGCCCGGCACGCTGAGCATGCCGCTGGGCTTGCTCGCGACGATGAACCCCGGGCGCTCGAGCAGGATGCGGAGCGTGAGGGAAGGATCGGGAATGCCAGAATGCGATGGCATGCGGAGAGGCGTGCAGGCAGCCGCGAACGTGTCTGACTTTGCGTGTTTCTTGTTTCTTGTTTCTTGTCCCCTGTCCCCTGTCCCCCGTCTCTTGCATCTTGTCCCCCCCGCTCGCCGCTCCCCGTTCCCCGCTCCCCTCTTCCTACGGCTTTCGTTGCCGCGTCACGAGCCACTCGATCGCGCGATCCAGCTCGGTGGTCACGAGCAGCGTGTGCCCGGCTTCTTCGACGGTGCGCACCTGGATGTCGGAGCCTGGGCGCGCGATGGCGGCGTTCCAGGCGGTTGTCAGCGAATCTGCGGGGGCGATGGGGTCGAGCCCACCGAGCACGACGAGCGTGGGCACGCCCTTGGTGGTGGGGCGCAGAGGCGGGCGACCGCCCGCGAAGAGCAGGCAGCCCGCGTAGGTCGTCGCGTTGCTCCATGCGATGTTCACGGCGGCTTGCGCGCCCATGCTGTGGCCCAGGATGGTGATGCGCGAGTCGTCGATGGTGTAGAACAGGCGGGCTTGCTCGAGCAGGGCGCGGGCGAGGCGCGGGTTGGTGGTGAGGGCGTAGGTGCTGGGGCTGAGGATGATGAAGCCGTGGGTATCGGCGAGGTCCTTCAGCTTGCCTGCGCCGTAGGCGTGCAGCCACATCGCTTCGTCGCCCCCTGCGCCGTGCAGGGCGATGACGACGGGCGTGGGCGTGCGCGAAGCAGCTTGGGGCGGGGCATAAACGCGGCACGGGACGGACTGCGAGAGGCCGCGAGCACCATCGGTGATGACCAGCGGCATGACCCACTCGCCCTCGCGGTGGCTGAAGGGGTTTTCGTGTTGCAGCAATGCGGGGAGTTCATCTTCGAGCAGGCTGCGCGAGAGCTCGCCCAGGTCTGCGAGGAAGCGGTCGCTGGAAAACTCGTCGGGCTCTTCGGTGAGTGCGGCGGCACGCTCCTTGAGGATGGTGCGAAAGAGCAGGAGCTGCTGGGGCGTGGGTGAGAGTGGGTCGGCGGGTACTTGCTCATCGGCGCTGGGGGGCGCGTAGCCATCGAGGGCATCGTCGATGCGGGCGCGGAGGGTGCTGAGGGGTTCGGGCGTGATGGTGCAGCGCGAGGTCTCGCGGATGAGGGTGCCGTCTTGGACGAAGCCCAGGCGCAGGGTGCGCGGCGCGTCGTTGTGCGCGAACTGCTGGGCGAGGGCCTCGCGCAGGCCTGGGAGGGCTGTGTGGGTGCGGATGGGCTGGCCTGGCGTGACGTTGATGGTGAGCGGCGCGGTGAAGAAGGGCTCGGTGTCGAACAGCTCGAAGATGCCGAGGGTGAGCGTGTGGCTGGTTGGAGCGGCGAAGGGCCAGCGCATCTCGGCGAGGAGCGGGGCCCCGGCGCGGGCGTTTTGCGTGGGCACGTCGCTCGCGTCGTGCAGCAGCGTGTAGAGCGGGCGGATGGTGATGGTCTGGGGTTGCGCGGCGGGTGCAGCGAGGGCGGCGAGCGCGGTGCTGGGCAGGCTGGGGGCGAGTGCGTCGCTGAGGAGGCGCAGGACGCGGGGATCGTCGAGGGCGAGGGCTTGGGGTATGGCGTCGGGTGTGGGTTCGGGTGTGGGTTCGGGGTCTGGCTCGGGCTCAGCGGGCAGTCCGAGGTCATCGAGCCGGCGGTGCAGGGCGTGCAGCTCTTGCAGGGCGATGTCGCTCTGGCCCGTGAAGAAGCGCATGGTTGCGGTGTCGAAGCGGCGCTCGACGAGCGTGCGGTCGGCGTCGCTCAGCGCGTCTTGCTCGCGCAGCAGGGCGTGCTCGAGCGCGATGTAGGCGCGGGCAAGGTCGGCGCGGGTGGCGCTGAGGCGGATGGCGGGGGCGGGCTGGGTGGCGGGCTGGGCTGCGAACCCAGGTGCGACGCAGGCAAGCGTGGCGACGATCGCAAGGGCGGCGCAGCAGGCGACGTGCAGTCGCGGGGAGCGGCGTGCGGCGGGGGTGGGGGGCATGCAGAAGGCTAGTGCGTGAGCGCGATGGGGCGGGAACGCTTTTCGGAGGCGCGCAGGGGGAGATGGGGCGGAGTTGGCGGAGACCTGTCCCGTTGCTTGCGCAACTGGGCTCGCGTGTGCGGATTAGCAGTCGCCGCCCGCGAGCACGCGGAGGAAGGCGATGAGGTCGCTGTCGTCGGGGAAGAGGCCGTCGTTGTTGAAGTCGATGGGGCCGCAGGTGCCCGTGCTGCACGCGCCGCCCGCGAGGACGGTGAGGAACTCGATGAGGTCGCTGTCGTCGGGGAAGAGGCCATCGCCATTGAAGTCGATGGAGTTGCAGACGGGCACCTCGCAGCTATCGGGGATGCCGTTGGCGTTGGCATCGATGGCGGTGCCGTTGGCGATCTCGCAGTCGTCGGGCACGCTGTTGCGGTTGCAGTCGGGGCCGGAGAAGCCCGGGGCAGCGACGACGCGGAAGATCTGGTTGCCCGCCTGGTCGAGGATGTACATCTCGCCGTTTGCGTCCTCGCCGAAGCTCACGGGGTTGCCGATGGTGATGGTGCTGGGCACATCGGGCGGGTCGAGCTGCACGGTGCGATTGACAATCGCGCGGGGCGTGTTGCCCTCGCCCTTGCGGAAGCTCCAGAGGTCGCCTGTGCAATAGTCGCCAAAGAAGTAGGTGCCGCGGAGGCAGGGGATGGCATTGCCGCGATAGACCACGCCGCCCGTGATCGAGCAGCCCTCGATGGTGGTGGGCCCGATGGCGGTCGCTGCGTCGTGCCCATATTCAAGGATGGGCGGGAGCGACTGCGCAACCTGGCAGCCCGTGAGGCCAGTTGGGCGCGTGCCCTCGAGGCAGCGCCAGCCCAGGTTGTATGGTCCGTTGCCGGGCGGGATGATCGTGATCTCTTCGCGTGCGCCCTGACCCACATCGGCGATGTAGAGGTCGCCCGTCACGTTGTCAAAGTCGCAGCGCCAGGGGTTGCGCACGCCATACGCCCAGATCTCATCCTCGCCCGCGATGCCAACGAAGGGGTTGCTCGCGGGGATGCTGTACAGGCGCTCGGCGTCGGCGGGGAATGCATCGTCGTCGGCATTGCCCGGGATGTTGTCGGCACCGTCGACGTCGATGCGGAGAATCTTGCCCAGCAAGCTGCTGAGGTTCTGGCTGCGGTTGCCCGGGTCGTTGCCGCTGCCGCCGTCGCCCAGGGCAAGGTAGAGGAAGCCATCGGGCCCGAAGCTCATCCACCCGCCGTTGTGGTTGTTGAAGGGTTGGGGGATGATCAGCACGACGGTGTTCGCGGCTGCATCAGCAACGACGGCGCTGGTTGCGCTGCGGCGACCACGCATGATGACGGTCGCGCCGTCGCCGCTGCGGGTGTAGTTCACCCAGAAGTAGCCGTTGTTCGCATTGGCGTAGTTGGGGTGGAAGGCAAGGCCCAGCAGGCCCTGCTCGCCCGCGGTTGCGACGGTCGGGCTCGTCCAGAAGGGCGTGGCATTCACGGTGTTGTTGCCCAGGTTGAGAATCTCGATCTTGCCCGTGGCGGGGTTGCCGTTGCGCTGCTCGATGACGAAGAGGCGAGCGGTGTCGCCCGCAGGAGCGGTGACATACACAGGCCCGGCCACGGTGCCATTGGCGATCGTGACGGTGGCGACATTGACCTGCGCGCTGGCGAGGCCCGCAGCGAGCGTGAGAGCCAGGGCGGCGCAGCGATGGGCGATTGGGGAGCGGGGCATGGGTGGACTCCTGTGGAAGGGCAGCGAGCGGGAGGGAGGATGCGAGTCAGAACGTTGCAAGCAAGCGTAAACACCTGCGGCGAACGATTGGAAAGAACGAACGTCCGATCACCAGCACGAACACGCCGTCGCAGCGGGCGATCTGCGGCAACCTTGCTGGGCACCCATCCGCAGCGCTGGGAGGGCGAGTTGCGTGCATCCGAAGGCTTTGGGCCAGCTTGGGCCAGCTTGGGCCAGACAACGTGCTCATCCTTCGCGCCGCGTTAGCAATCGCCGCCCGCGAGCACGCGGAGGAAGGCGACAAGGTCCTCGTCGCTGGGGAAGAGGCCATCGCTATTGAAGTCGATGCTGTTGCAGTTGGGCGTGCTGCAGTTGCCGCCCGCCAAGACGTTCAGGAAGTCGATGAGGTCCTCGTCGCTCGGGAAGAGCCCGTCGTTGTTGAAGTCAATCGAGCATGGGACGGGGGGCGTGACGAACAACTGCCCAAAGTCCATCAGGGTCGGCGCGCTCTTGCCGTGCAGCACCCACTGGTCGTAGGCGATCTGCCCGCGGTTGTCGGTGGTGTTCTCGTCGCGCAAGAACTCGATGTAGTCGCGGCTGGTGAGCTGATGGAAGACGCGGACCTCGGCCCGTGCCGCACCGGCAGGTACGGCAAAGTGCGTGTCGTCCCAGTGTTGACCGTCGGGATAGAAGTAGCCCACGTGCGAGGCCTGGATCGTGGCATACGCCGCGTTCGTAAAGCCCCGGGGCGGGATGCGGTTGTCCTTCGTCCACTGGTTGTTGAGCACAAAGTGGAAGCTGTTGCCCTCGGGCTTGTTGTGCAGGGCAGCGGCGTAGGCGTCCATCCCCAGCTTGCCTTCGTAGACCTTGGTCGAGGCGCGGTCGAGGGTTGCCTCCTGCTCGTTGTACGCGCCGTGCTCGCGCACGAGCGTGCCTGCGGCATCGTAAAACTTCACGTTGATCCACATCTTGCGACCTTCGGGATAGCCCGTGGGCAGCTTGTGGCCCGTCTGGTTGATGATGCGCACGTGCAGGTCGCTGCCTGTCTGCGTCAGCTCGATGTCGCTGGCAGCTTGCAGCATGCCGATGGTGCGCTCGATGGCGTCGTCCACCGCGCCTTCCGAAAGATCGGTGACAAAGTCGTCGTACAGGCTGCGCACCGCGCGGAGCACCCAGGTGTTTGCGCCGTTAAAGTGGTGCTGGGCGTGCGTGATGCGGGGTGTGGTTTCAAACGCGGGGTCGCAGCCCGTGCCCAGCGTGCGGGGCATGTGGCAGTCTTGGCAGCTTGCGACCTCGGGGTGATTGCCGCCAAAGCGGTTCATCGTCGGGTCCATCGGGTGGGGCAGGCTCACGGGCGCGGTTGCGAAGCTGCTGTTGGCCCACTCGCTGTAGGTGCGCTCGATGGGGAACATGTCGAACTTGTTGCCCGTGGGGTGCGGGGCATCGAGCGCGTTGAGGCGATAGACGCCCTCGGGCGTCTTGCTGTAGACGGGGTTGCTCACCTCGTGGCAGTTGGCGCACAAGCGCGGGTCTTGGTGATAGGGGCTCTTCAGCCACGCGTGGGGCGTGATCTCCAGGTCATAGGGCCCGCGCCTGCGATCGAGCGGATCGAGCACGAGCGTGGTGTTGTGCGGGTTCACGACGGGGTGCGCGAGCGCGTTCAGGATGCCCTCGTCCACCGCGGGGCTTTGCCCGGGCGTGTACACAGGGTCCACGGCGCGGTGGCAGACGCTGCAGCCCACGCCCTGAAAATCCGTGCCCTCAAGCCCGTTGCCCGTGGGGTCCTGGCTTGAGCCGCGATACCAACCTTGCGGCACGTGGCAACGCAGGCACATCTCTCCCGCAAAGGCCGCGTCCTGGTTGGCGATCGTGAGGCAGGCGTGGAAGATCGGGTCGCGGGCGCTCTGGCCCATCATGCTCGCAGCCCACGGGCGATAGGGCTCGAGGTCTTTGTCGTAGTAGCCGTGGCACCCGCTACATCCCACCGCGCTCGCGAGGGGGCGCGTGAGGGTGTTGGGCTGCGTGCCCGGGGCGAAGAAGTCGTTGCGTGTGGTGGGCGCGGTGGCAAGCGCGATGGCAACGCCCGCGAAGGCGCAGCCCACGACTGCCATCCAGGCGATCGCGCCCCAGGACGCGCGAAGCGAGCCGCGCGGGGCGCGAGTCGGCGCGGGTGCGGGGTCGGACGCGGGCGATTGGGAGTGGTCGTTGTCTGACATCATGCACCAGAAGCCCTGCGAGAGATCACTGCGCGAGAAGAAGTTGCCTGAGCCGCCTGCGTCGTTCATCTTCGTGCCGACGCGATGGCATCCCATGCGTCCGCACCCGATCGCATCCACACCAATGCATCGGCACCACCCACGCCTCGCTGCGCGCGTTGTGCCGAAACGAACGAATGCACGCAGCATGGCTCAAGAAACTGAGCCCTGCCACCAACGAGAAGAAAAGACTACGAGATTATCCGCATGTTGCGCGACGCAGATGCGGAATGTTCGCTCTGCGCGGGCAAAAAAATCGCACGAATACCTCGTGCTTTCCCGGGGTTTTCGTTCTTTGCTGTTATCGCGCGTTAGCGCGGCGGGCGCGGGCCCGCGGGTGGGCGCGGGGCTGGCTGGCGCACGGGCGGGTTCGTGCCGGGGCGCGTCGCTGGTGCGGGCCTGGGCTTGGCTTGTGGCTTTGCTTCGGGCTTGGGTTCGGCTTTCGGTTCGGCCTTCGGTTCTGGCGATGCCTCGGGCGTGGTTGCCGCGTCGGTCGCGGGCGTGGCTGCCTCGCTCGCGGCAACTGCGGGCGCTTGCGAGAGCACAAAGAAGCGATCAAACAGCGTGTCGGCTTCGCGGGCAAAGCTGTGGGCATCGCGCCCCGTGCCCACGACCCACAGTTGCAGGCTCACGCCGTGCAGGTCGCCCAGCCAGTGGCAATAGAAGGTATCGGTCGAGCCCACGCGCACGCGTGTCAGCAGCCGCCACCCCTCGATGCCCGCGACCTGGGCCTTGTTGTCCAGCAGCGTGGTGGCGCTTGGGGCGATGTCGGTCATCGCCTCGCGCAGCAGGCGTGCCGCTTCTTCGATCGTGCGCTCCTGGGTGCGGCGCTCGGCGATGACATAGAACCGCAGCGCGGGCTCTTTCCGCGTGACGGCAAGCACCGCGCGATGGCTGAACTGCGCGGGGTCGATCTGCTCGAAGGGCGCGCCGGGCACGTCAAAGCCAAAGCCCCACTCGGTAAAGTTCAGCGTCTGCGCGGTGGTGATGGGCGCCTGGGTCGCGCTTGCGGAGCGCGGGCCCTTGGTGAAGAACCACAGCCCGCCCGCGCCACTCATGGCGAGCAGCGCGATCATGGTGATCGCGAAGACCGGCACGCGGGATGCAACCTGTCCGGGCGCGCCTGGGGTCGTCGTGCGCACGCCCCGAGGCAGCACACCATCGGGCACGCCGGTTGCAGCCGTTGGGAGTGCAGCGGTGGGGGTGCGCTCGGTGGGTGCCACTGGTGTGTGCCCGGCGACGAAGCGAGCGTTGGGTGCGGCGGCGGTCGAGGCCCCGGTCGAACCCCCGGTCGGCGCATCTGGAGCGACCACATGCTTGGGCGTGGCCTTGCCCTCCGCAAGGTCGGTGCGATAGCGATTGCCCTGCGTGCCCCAGTCGAGCGGGCCCAGCGGGTCGCTCGTGCGCTCCACGCGAATGCCATGGGCCACGATGCCCACCGAGGCGCACAGCGCCACCATGAGCCCGCACGCAAAGCAGAGGGCAGCCTTGGAAGCGTGCAAGCTCCAGAGCTCGCCCGAGTGTCCGAAGTCTTTGTCCGAGAGTGCGAGCACCGCGACGCCGCCGCAGGCAAGGGAGATGATCGTGGTGCAGGCTGCGAGCAGCGTGCGCACCCACCACGCGGGGCGCGGCTGCAAGCCAACGCTGATGCCCAGCCCGCCCATCGCGAAGCAGAGAGCCGCGGCAATGCCCATGAAGCCCACGCCCTGCTGCCCGGTGAAGCCCAGGAAGCCCAGCGCAAGCCCCACGAGCACGCAGAGCCCGCTGAGGACAAGCAAGATGGTGCGGTTTGCCTGCATTCGTACAGAAACCAACGTGTGCGCACGCCAAGTCCGCACGATTGCAGCATCGGTTCATCCCCGGGAGAGGTCGCGTTTGGGTGACGTCTCCCCTTGTTGCAGGCAGAAAACGCGCGATACACTCCACACAGATCACACGCGTTGACCGATAATCGCAAGCCCCACCCGCGAGCCCAACTTGCGAGCCCAACTTGCGAGCCCAGTTGCGAGCCCAGTTGCGCAAGCAACGGGACGGGTCGAACGGACGAAACTCGCATCCCCCCGCCGGGCGAGCGAGCGTGCGCCATGGATGCGTCTTCTCGATGCGTCATCGTTGCGTCGTGCGTCCAGTCATCGCGCGGCGCGCAGAGCGAGCGCAAGCGTCGTCCGGTTGAACCGTCCCGGTGCTTGCGCACCTGGGCTCGCGTGAGGGAGCTCGCGACTATCCTGAGATATGACTACCGCTTCGCTGCTCGTGCTTGCCGCTGCAACGACCGCATCGCTCGCGAGCGAACCCCGAATCAGCGAGATTCCTGGCTCGCCCAGCATGCAGCTGCTCGCGGAGTGTCGCATCCCGGGCACGAGCACCGACAAGAGCGGGCTGACGGGCAAGGATCGCTCGGGCGTTGATGAGAACTTGTTTGGCAGCTGGGGCTCGGGCATTGACTGGGAGTCGGACAACACCACCGACGAGGACCGCGCCCAGGGCATCATCCGCGGCACGCTGCTTTCGGTGTGCGATCGCGGGCCCTTTGATGGCGCGAGCAGCTTTCGCTGCCGTGTGCAGCGCATGCGGATGACCCTCACGCTGCCCAAGGACAACGCGCTCGGCACGCTCGCGCTCGACAACACCGTGACCTATTTGCTCGCGGGGAAGGCAGGTGAAGCGGGCCAAGAAGCCGGCCAGCAAGCCGAGGGCAAAGGGGCTGCGGGCGTGCCCCTCGTCGGCAGCCTCGATGCACTCTCGCCCGCCCTGCACGTGCCGACATGGACGCTCGGCACGCCGCAAGCAGCCGCGATTGCCACCAGCTTTCCCGCACGCCTCGACCCCGAGAGCATCCGCATCGCGCCCGCCAAGGTGGGCCCGGCGAGCATGGCAGT
>JAIYDA010000123.1 GCA_027487735.1 Planctomycetaceae bacterium
ACCAGCAACAGCACCGCAGCCAGGTTCACGGGCGACACCCACACCCGCCCCACCCCGCGCCACACGAAAGGCAGCCGCAGCACCCAGCACACCAGCAAGGGCAGCATCCCCAGCTCAATCGCCGCTTGGGGCCCCGCAGCACACAAGCACGCCATCACCGCGCACGCCGCATGAAACGGCGCGCCAAACCGCCCCAGCATGGTGTCAAACTGCCCGCGCCACGTCGTCGCATCGCGCGAGAGTTCCGCGCTGCTGCTCGCCAACCTGCTCGTTGTCCGTGGCGGTCGCACGATCATGCAACCAGCATATTCCCCGCACCCGATGGCTCAGGTGTCTGAGGCTGAGCCTTCGCGCACGCTGCACTCAAGCAAAGTCTTCGCCCGATCTGCCTCACCGTCCCAGCGACGCCCGCAGCTGCGCCTCAGGAAAGAACTTCCCCGGGCTCGTCGTCGGCGCGAGCTGGCTGTGCAGATACACGCGGTCGGCCGGAATGCCCAGCTTGCTGCACAGCGTGCGCACAAGCTCGATCGTCGCCCCCGTCTGCGTCGGGCTGAAGCGCTCGCGGTTGCCGTCGCCCACCATGCAGATGCCGATGGCATGCTGGTTGAACCACTCCCCCTGCTCGCCCGCCGTGTGCGCCCCGCTCACCTGCGACACCCAGCGCTGCGCCGCAAACACCTGCCCATCGCTCATCCCGCTGCCGTTGCCCACGACAAAGTGATACCCAAGGCCCTTGAGGCCCATCGCGGTAGCGCGCTCTTCCAGCGTGCGAGGCGAGCCCACCAGCTCGCCCGAATCGTGGATCACAATCGCCTTCCAGCGCCCGCCCTGCACGGGCTGGGGCAGGTTCAGCACGGCTTCCATCGGGCTCTGGCGGGTTGCGCCGGGCACCGGCGCGATCGTCGTGCTGCTGGTCGCGAGCATCGGCGCCACGCCCGCAGGCACCCGCGCGGTGTTGCCCGTGAGCCACAACCCGCCCCCCACCAGCGTGAGCGCGCCCGCAAGGCTCGCGAGCACCACAACGCCCCGTTTGCTGGCGGGCTTGCTGGCTCGATTGCTTGCTTGCCTCGCGGCAGCTGGCTTGGCCGCCGACCGACCACGCGACGCCTTGGGCGCAAGCGAAGGGCGACGGGCACCGCGAGAAGAAGTTGAGCGAAGAAGTGGCATGCTTCGTCCGTCCGTGGAACGCCCCGCACGCAAAACGCCTTGGAGAACAACAAAGCGTCCGCGAGTCGTCCGCAAGCTCGTATCGCAAGGGGGCCTCCGCCCGTCAACCTGCAACACCCGCCCGCGTCCGACCGCTGCGAGGATACTCAGCGAGATGTCGAGCTTTCCATGCCGCTGCTGCCCGCGCGTCCTGCGCAATCAACAAGGCACGACGATGAGCCCAGTTTTCGGCGTTGCCGCGCGCATCACCGCACAAGTTTGTCAAAGAAATTTTTTCGGGTCGCGCGGTTCTCCGAACCGCGCTACTCCACCGGCACAAGCCGCCCGCGGATGTTCGGTCGCCTGCTCCCAAACTCATCCGTCACATACGCCGGCGCCCGCCGCTCGCGCACCTGGTCCAGCCGATCAAACTGGCTCCGCGGCTCATCCGCCAAAAACACGGGCGTCTGACACCCCCCCAGCGCCCCCGCGCACGCCGCAAGCACCAAAGCACACAACCGAGTTCTGCGTCGCCCGTCTGGCATGCGGCATCATACAGCGGAAGCGGGGGAGGAGAGGTGTCAAGGTGTCAAGGTGTCGAGGGAAGAAGCGCATACGCATGCAACCGTCTTTTCCCTTGACACCTTGACACCTCGAAACCTCGACACCTCTCTCTCAATCCCTCAGCCTCCGCCCCGTCAGGTTCAAAAACACCGTCTCCAGGTCGGGCTGCTGAATCCGCACCTCGCGGGCCTCGGCTTTGCCCGGTCCGGGCTGCAGTGCCTCGCGAATCGTCGCGAGCGGGTCGTCGCTGGCGATGTGCTCATGCCGCAGCACGCCGCGTGAGGCTCCGTCATCGCCATACCCGATCGTGACGACAGGCTTGCCCCCATGGGCCGCGATCAGCTCGCTCACGGTGCCAAACGCCAGCACCTTGCCCTGGTCGATGATCCCCACGCGCGAGCACAGCCGGCTCGCCTCTTCCATGTAATGCGTGGTATAGATGACCGTGCACCCATCCTGCGCAAGCTGCCGCACCACATCCAGCAGGTTGTTCCTGCTCTGCGGATCGACCCCCGCCGTGGGCTCATCCAGCAGCAGAATGGGCGGGCTGTGCACCAGCGCCGCCGCGAGATTCAGCCGGCGTTTCATCCCGCCCGAGTAGGTCGCCACGCGGTCGCCCTTGCGGGGCGAAAGGGCCACCAGCCCGAGCACGTGCGCCACCCGCTGGCTCAGCACCTTGCCCGACAACCCCATGAGCCGCCCAAAGTACCGCAGGTTCTCCTCGCCCGTGAGCTGGTCGTACAAGGCAAGGCTCTGCGGCGCAACGCCCAGCAAGCTGCGGGCCTCCACCGAGCGCGGGCTCAGGCTCCGCGTCGCTCCGCGCGCCACGGGCAACACCCGCACCTCCCCCTCGTCGGGCTCGATGAGCCCCATCGCCATCCCGATCGTGGTGCTCTTGCCCGCCCCGTTGGGCCCCAGCAACCCCAGCACCTCGCCCGCGTGAGCCGTGAGCGACAGCCCATCGACCGCGACCAGCGATCCATAGCGCTTGCGAAGATTGCAAAGCTCAAGCACGGGGCGAGGATAGACCCCGGGAAAGCCCCACTCGGCGCGTCAACATGGCACAGCCGCCCGCGCGCGAGAGGCTGCCCCCGCAGTGCTCACTCGCACGACCCGCCCGCCAACACCCGAAGGAAGGCCAGCAGATCGGTGTCATCCGGAAAGAGCCCATCGTTGTTGAAGTCGATGTCGCTGCACCCTTCCACACTGCACGGGCCGCCCGCAAGCACCGAGAGGAAGTCCAGCAGATCGGCGTCGTCCGGGAAGAGCCCGTCGTTGTTAAAGTCCAGCGGGTCGCACGTGCCGGGAGGGGGGGTGAGGGTGAGGCGGATGTTGACCGAAGCTGCAAAGCTGTCGGTCACGGCTGGACTACCTGGCGTGAACTGCGGCGTGCTCGCGCTCGCCACATACTCCGACGCGAGCTTGAGCGGAACAACGCCCACAAATCGCTCGGCAGGCCCCGATGGGGGGTTTCCGCCAAAGCCGTACTGCGCCCAGACGGGCCTGTCGACAAAGACAACTGGAGTCGCAAGGCGAGGCGTGCTCGCAGAACCACGCTCGACGAGGGGCGTCTCGGGAAGATCGGCGTTCACAAACGCCGTACCCGACGTACTGAAAGTCACATAGATCACCTCACCGTCGTCCTCCTCGTGCGAGATGCTGCCCACACGCTGATACGTCGCGGAGGCAAAGCCTGTCCCGGTGCTTCCGCCGCCACTTGTCGAATGATGCTCGATGCGCCAGTTCACCGGACCGGTGCGATCAACAAAGCCCGCCTCGGTGACGCTGCTCGAACTGAGAAACCCGAGCCCCGCCTGCACTCCGAAGGATGCGCCAAATGGCTGGCACGGCTGGCTCGTGGAGTCAATCCACCTTCCACGGGCAACCGCAACATCGCAGCCGTCGACGAGTGCGTAGCAAACAAACTCCGGTCCTTGCCACCGTGCAGTCATCGCTTCAAAGAGGCCGCTAATCAAGGGGCTCGAAAGCACCTCTGGGGCAAGCGCAATCGCGCTCAACGCAGACGAGGCCGCACCGATGAAGCCACTGTCCAGCCTCAGGTCAAACCGTTGCCCTTCCGGTGTGTGCATCTCCCACCGAAACGCTGTCCCCGGCGGAAAGTCGTGCTGCAACACAAGCGGCCTCACTGGCCCAGCACCACACGACTCATACACGTCCTGGATGCTCGCCGAGAAGGTCAAGTCTCTCACTTCGACCGTCGCCTCATTGGACCATGCCACATTGCCGCAAGGGTCCATTACTAGGCAGCGATACACCCCCGCACTGTTCTCGCTGGCAACGAACTGAAGTACCTCGCTGCCATTGAGCGACGTCCACGGTGCGCCGCTTCGGAACCACTGATACCGCACGCTCGCCTGCGTGCCGCTGACCGCGGCGCGGGCCCGAAGCTTCACCGTCTGCCCGGGGAGTGCACAGACCGACAGAGGTTGCTCATGGAACACCATGCTGCCAAGCGGGAACACCACACGCCGACTCTCGACTCGCTGCGGCGCAAACGGATTCGAGCCGAAGGCGTTTGCGACCGCCGCGAAAAAGATCTGCCCGGGCACGCCTGGGCACGAAGACAATCTCAGGCGCGAAGCGCTTGCTTCGAGCACCGATGCGCTGCCGACTTGCATGCCAGGCGAAAGCAACACTCCTTCATGAAACCAATATCCAGAACTGCATCGCGAGTCGATGGCAGGCGGGATGAAGTCGAGCTCGCCATCGCCTCTGGCGAGGAGCTGCAGCGACGAACCGCTCGCAAATGGGGGTGACTGACTGCGTCCAACCAGCCGAACGCCCAAATCATCCAAGTACCCATCGTTGTTTGTCCCTGCCGCCCGCGCCGAAACAAACTCCACGCGAGCCAAACGCGAAAACGCGGGCAGAGCAAACCGCGCCGAACGCGCCAGAAGCTGCGTCACGTTCCCGCGTTGCGCGGCGGTGACCGGCCCAAGATCCGTTTGCGAAGTTCGAGTGCCCCAAGCATCAAACACTTCGAACCGCGCGATCGCATAATCCCCCTGATTCGTCCACCCGCCCAACATCACAAAGAAGTCGATCTCGATGCACCCGGCATCAATCGCAGCGTGGTATTGTGATGGCAGCGTGATCCACTGATCCGCCCGCCCAATCGCCGACGTGTTGCCCCAAAACACCGTGCCGTTCGACACCCCCGGCGCCGTGAGGGCCCGCACGCCAACACTCCCCTCATACACCCGCCACCCGGTCATGCCGTTGTCTGCCGCGCCATTCACGACAAGGTTTGCCGACGGCAGTGTCTGCCCCTCGACGCGGGTTGCCATCGCGCCCAAGGCGGCCACCATCGCGCAGACCGATGCCGCGACCGCCTGCACTCGACGCATCACATTTCCGTTCCACTTCAGCATGGCGTGCTCCTTTGCGTTTGCGAGCACCATGGTATCGATTTCTCCCCCCAATTGCAAGGGTATTGTGATCACAAAGAGCCCCGAAACACACTGGGGTGCGCCCAGTGCGCGGGCGTGCGTTCAGCCCCTACGCCCTCCCCGCCCGCCGATCGCGCTCCGCGTCCACGAGGTCGATCGCTCGCTGGATCGAATCCTGCAGGTCTTGGTTCACGAGGAACACGTTGTACACGCCGCTGGTCCGCGCTGAGGCAATCTCGCTCTTCGCCGCTTCAAATCGCTTCACGATCAGGCTCTCATCCTCGCGTTTGCGATCGCGGAGGCGTTGCAGCAGCACCTCTTCAGTGGGGGGCAAGATGAAGATCGCGAGCGCATCGGGCAGGTGTCGCTTCACCTGCTTTGCGCCCTCCACATCAATCTCGAGAATCACCAGTCGCCCACGCCGCAGCTGCTCGAGCACCGGCGCCTTGGGCGTGCCATACTTCTTGCCATACACGCCCGCAGTCTCGAGAAACTCGTTCGCGGCCCGCATCCGCTCAAACTCTTCGTCGCTCACGAAGAAGTAGTCCACGCCCTCGGTGTCCACCGCTGTCTTCGCGCGCGTCGTGCAACTGACGCTGAAGACCGCGCCGGGCACGCCACGCTCCACACCGCGCGTGATGGTGGTCTTGCCCACGCCGCTGGGTCCGGAGATGATGAGGACGAGGCCGTTGTCGGTGTCGGTGGCGAGGCGATTGATCGCATCAGGCATAGGCCGAGGATAGAAAGCGCGCGAGGGGCTTCGGGCGGAAGTGTCACCCAAGCGTGGGCCGCGGTGCCGAACGTACTGAACTCCATACTGGCACGAGACTTGCGCGAGGCGGCTCCTCGGGGATGGCGCACAAGCGCTTGTGTTTCAGGCACTTACGCTTACGGGTGCATGCCCAACACAAACTTCAAACAAAAACCTACCAAAAAGCCTTGACAGAAGGGAACTGATAGGCTATCTTCTTCCGAACGGATGGTCTCCAGATTGATCGCGCACGCCTCCCCCGCCCGATCTCTCTGCAACGGACGACGCTACACGATCTTCAAGATGCCGCGTTGGATCAGTGTTTTTCGGCGGCTTCTTGACGGCTCGTTGGCTGCTTGTTTGAGCGTTGGTGATTCGGGGCACGAGTTCGCACGGGACAGGGTTCGCGCGAGAGTGGGTCAGAGAGCAGGGCCGTCGGGGAGAGTCAGAGTGATGGCTTCAGAGTGATGGCAAAGGACAACGTTCGGAAGTGGAATCTTCTGAAACTACCGACCGCACGATCGGGCCTTGGCTTGGAATGAGCCAAAGTCTGGACAGCAGGGCGACATCCGCCAGCAGCGAGGCCAATCAGCGCTTCGCCCACCGCTGGCACCCAGCGCAGGACGCAAAGAGCAGATTGCAGGAGCAGTTTGCAGGTGCAAGAGGCAATGGCACGCTCGGGGCGTGCGGACGGTGAGTGCGAGGCCCAACGCCTTGAACTTCTCCTCTCCGCGGGCTCAACAGCGCTGCCCCTGCGAAATGCTCCCGAAGGCACGCCCCTCGCACGCGACACCCATTTGGGTCGCAGCGTGCGGAGAGCGAGGAACGAGCTGGTGCTGGGATGTTGCAGGAGGTGCCGCATGGCAGCGATCGCACGCGACAGGCAATGGAATGCAGCAGGCGGATTGGGCGACAGTGGCGCGGGCCTTGGCTCTCGCGGGCCTGGTTCGCAGGGGCTTGGCTCTCACGGGCTTGGCTCTCACGGGCTTGGCTCTCAGGGTTTGGATTCTCAAGGCGCTGGGACGCGAAGCGTAATCGGTGACCACAGCGTGATTTCGGAGGGCTTGGCGTTGGTGCAGCTTGGTCCAGGTGGAGACTTTGTGCGACAGCTCGTGGCGCGTGACGCGGCGAGCGTGGAGCGGGCTGCGCTCTTCGCGGCGTATGCGTCGCCCGCGGCCACAGTCGCCGCGTGCAGCGGCAGCGCCGACTGGTGTGGGCACGGGCACGAGAGTGGGCATGGGCACGGGCATCTCGAAGGGGCCTTGCAGCAGATGGCCCAGTTCTCGCGAGCCGCGAATGCCTGGTGGCAAACCAACGTGCCCAGCGTGTTTCGGTCGGCGTCCTGGACAGCAGGATGGACATCAGGATGGGCCGAGCGGCGCACCACAGAGCAGGGCGCAGGGGCGACCAGCGGGGCAGATGCAGCGACGATCGCACGGACCGCCACACCGAGCAGCCCAGCGACGAGGGCAGCGACTAGTGCAGCGACGAGGGCGGCGAGTTCGCAGACGCACGACGCGGCGATGGTGCAGTGCTCGGATGATACTGATGCGTCCCGCGTTGCTGATGTCGGCGAGGCGGTGGGGGCAGAAGGTGCTCGCGAGCAGCGGCTTGTTACGGCGATTGAAGTGCTGGCACGCAGTGCGACGCGGCTTTGGGGCCAGGTTGCGCAGCTTGCGCAGGGATTGTCCCACGGGCTGTCGTCTGGCCTTTCGTCTGGGCTGTCGTCTGCGCTGGCTGCTGGGTTGGCCGGTGGTTTGGGGCAGGGGCTCCACACGCTTGCCAGCGGGGCAGCGAAGGCTGGCATGCGCTCGCTGCGGGCGGGCAGGCGGTCTTCGCAGACCGGGCATCGCGGGCCGGCGGATGGGCAGTCGAGCCCTTCGAAGCGGCGTCGCGGCGCGGGCATGTTTGCGGGCGGGTGGGTGCGGTCGCTGAGCGAGACGGACATCCCGGGTCAGACGGTGTTTGGTGCGGCTCTCCGCGCCTCGCGCGGCGCAAGGCTCGCCAGTGGGCTCGAGCCGCGGGCGGGTGGCGAGCGGGGCTGTGATGCACCGAGTGCGGATGCTCTGCCAAGCGCGGCATTTGCTCGGCAGGAAGTTGAGCGGCAGCGGAGCGTGCGGCAGCGCACGGAGCAAGCTTGCACGAAGCAGGCCGGCACAGAACAGGCTGGCACAGAGCAGGTTGGGACAGAGCAAAGCGGGGCGGGGCAAGCCGGGGAAGGGCAAGGTTGGGCAGAGCAGGCGGGGCGGGCGGGGCGAGTGGCGGAGGCGGACAGCGAGGCGAGATCGTCGGGTATTTCAGCGTTTGCAACAGAACTGGAAGGCACGCGTGCGGGGCAGGCTCATTGCGAGCCCAGCCGCACGCACGATCGGGAGCATGACCATGAACTTGACACCCAAGCAGCTCAAAATTCTGCAACTCATTCGCGACTGGCGCGTGCGTCGCGGCTACTCGCCGACGATGCAGGAACTCGCCGACGAGATCGGCGTGAGCAAAGTGACCGTGTTCGAGCACGTCGAGGCGCTGATCAAGAAGAATGCGCTGGTGCGCGAGGCGAACAAGGCTCGCTCTTTGTCGATCGCTGATGGTGTGAGCGTGCCCGACGAGGGGCGGCCTCTGCGGTTTCCGCTGGTGGGTCGCATCGCGGCGGGGCACCCCATCGAGCGCGTCGCGAGCGAGGAGGAGATCGACCTGACCGAGATGCTCGCGCCGAGCGCGAGTGCCGCAGCCACGTTCGCGCTCAAGGTCGAGGGCGACAGCATGCGCGACGAGGGGATCCTCGATGGCGACTATGTGCTGGTGGAGCGCACGCAGGTGGCGGCGAACGGCGATCGCGTCGTCGCGCTGCTGCCCGATGGCAGCACCACGCTCAAGACGTTTTTCAAGGAAGACGACCACATCCGCCTGCAGCCCGCCAACCCGAACTTCGAGCCCATCCGCGTGCGGTTCTGCCAGGTGCAGGGCATTGTGAAGGGTGTGGTGAGGCGGTATGGACGCTGAGTCGGCTCTCTGGTCAAGGACGATCAGAGTCGGGGCAAGGCTCTGCGCAGGAAGGCGGGGGTGAGTTGGGCATCGGTGCGCGGGTAAGGCGTTGGGTGAAGTTCGGCCGCGAAGTGGGCGGGGAGGCGGTGGGGGGTTTGGGAGCGTGGGGTGGTTGCCCACTTCACGGGCACTGCAGGAGCGGGCGCCGCGGGTGAAGCTCGGTTCGCAGCGAGGGCTTTGAGCCCTCGATGCGAAGGCACCACGCGGGAGCGTGGTGGTACCCAGATGCGAGGGCCGGCTTCAAGAACCGGCTTCAAGAGCCGGCTTCAAGAGCCGGCTTTGGGAACGGGCGTGGAGAGCCGGCTTGCCAGTTCGGTTTGGAATATCAGGGTGTACGCAGGGGGCACCACGTGCGAGCGTGGTGGTACCCAGATGCGAGGGCCAGCTTCAAGAACCGGCTTCAAGAGCCGGCTTTGGGAACGGGCGTGGAGAGCCGGCTTGCAAGTTCGGTTTGGAATATCAGGGTGTACGCAGGGGGCACCACGAAGGGGCGTGGTGGTAGCCGGATGCGAGATGCGGGGGTGGCACTTGGTGAAGTTCGGCCGCGAAGTGGGCGGGGTAGGGGTGGGTGGTGCGGGAGCGATGGGCGTTTGCCCACTTCACGGGCACTGGGGTTTCCCACTTCACGGGCACGTGGTTGCCCCGTGCACGGGCAGGGTTTTGGGGCGGTTTCGAGGTGTTGGTGCCTCTGGTGGCGGGGTGGGGGCGAAACGAGGGCGGGCGGGCGCGGTAGAACCGGGGTCGGGTCGCTGGTTCTCGTGCGTTCGCTTGGCAGGGCGGGAAGCGGAGGGAAATGTGTGATGCCGTCGATGGTGCTTCTTTGGGAGCGTCTCAATCTGGCTGGTGGCGAACCTCGCGGCGCGAAGGTTGGTGCAGGCGCGGAGTTTCTCGGGCGCGAGGGTGGCGTGGCGCGGTCGTTGCGATCGTTTCTGTGCCCCCCACGTTTGCGCGCTTCTTTTTTCCGCTTCTCAAGTTTCCGCGTCTCGCTTTTCCGCGTCTCGCTTTTCCGCGCTTCATGTGTGCGCGCCCCAAGTTTGTCCGCGTCAAGCTTGCCCGTCTCATGTTTCCGCGCGTCAGGGCATGGGCGGCGTGGCGGGGCTCGTGGCTTTACGCTGATTGAGTTGCTCGTGGTCATCAGCATCATCGCGCTGCTGATTGGGATTACGCTTCCTGCGCTGAGCAAGAGCCGGGAGAGTGCGCGGCGGCTGAAGTGCCTGACGAATC
>JAIYDA010000081.1 GCA_027487735.1 Planctomycetaceae bacterium
GGAAAGCTAATCCCCTCAGGCCGAGGCCAGCTGAACCATGTCGCCGCCTGCGGCTCCCACTCCGCCGGAAACGCAAACCCCTTCGCCAAGGGCGTCCCGCTCAACACTCGCGCAGCAGCTTGCTTCATACCGCAAACGTAGCAAAGCTCGCGGCCGCCTCGCCGCGTCTTGTCATGGCACCGCGGCGCGCACCCGCGCTAGCTGCCCAAGCAGCTGCGTCGCTTGCTCGAGCGTCAGCATCGTGCTCGCGTCGCTCATCGCCGTCTTGGGCGCAGGGTGACACTCCAGGAACACCGCGTCGCACCCCGCCGCCACCGCCGCCCGCGCCAGTAAAGCCGCGCGATCGGGCCTGCCGCCGGTCTGCACGCCCGGGTTGTCTCCCCCGCCGGGCAGCTGCGTGCTGTGCGTCGCATCAAAGCACACAGGCACCGCCCCGCGCGAGGGCTGCCCCTTGCCCGCAGGCACAGCCAGCTCCATCAAGTCTCCCATGCCCAAAAAGTCATTCACCAGCCGCCCATAGCCAAACGTCGTGCCGCGCTCGGTCGCGATGACATTCACGCACCCCGCCTCCGCCAGCTTCCGCAAGGGCCCAGCCATCTCGAGTGGGCTCAAGAACTGCCCCTTCTTGATGTTCACCGCCCGCCCACGCGCCGCCGCCGCCCTGCCCGTCGCCGCGACAAGGTCCGTCTGCCTGCACAAAAACGCCGGAATCTGCAGCACATCCACAGCCGCTGCCACGGCTTCTGCCTGCCCGGGCTCGTGCAAGTCCGTCGTCACGGGCAGCCCCGTCGCCTCGCGAATCTGCGACATCCACGCCAGCCCCTGCGTGATCCCAGGCCCGCGCGCACTGCTGATGCTGCTGCGATTGGCCTTGTCAAAGCTCGCCTTGAAGATGTAGCGCAGCCCCAGCCCCTCGCACGCCCGTGCCATCACCCCCGCCACCTGCATGCCCAGCTCCAGGCTCTCCAGCACGCAGGGCCCCGCGATGATCGCGAGCGCCTCCCCCTTGCCAATGCGAAAACTCCCCCGGGGCCCGCTCACGACGCATGGTGCTTGCATAAGCCCAGTCTAGCGCCAAACTCGCCCCTCAAACCTGCCCACCAAACCTGCCCACCAAAGCCAGCAGCCTTACGCCACTTGCTGGTGCCCCACCAGCCCCACTTCCTCCCCCCGCAAAGGCCAATCCCCCCGCACGTCGCTCGTCAGCGTCCGACCAATCACCCGCTCCAGCATCCATGGCGCAAGCCCCGTCCCAGGACGCTTGCACACCAGGTCTTCCGCTCGCAGCACCCACCCGCGCGGCAGATCGCGCACCGCCACCAGGCTCTGTCGGCTCAGCCGCCGCACGTCGTGCTCCAGCGGTTGCAGCATCTTGCGTGCCGGGCCCATCTCAGGCAGCATGTGAAACGTGCCCTCGCCCGCCCGCGCCTGCACAAGCGCACCCTGCGGCGCGAGCTTCGCGAGCAGCGCATACCGCCGCATCTGCTCGGGCGTCAGGCTCGCGCTGTGGTCGGGGCCCTGGGCCCTCGTGTCCAGCGTCAGGTGCTTCTCCAGCACGCACGCGCCAGCCATCACCGCCATCGCGCCCGTCTCCACCGCCGTCGTGTGATCGCTATACCCGCTCGGGCACCGCAGCAGCTCACCCACGCACGAGATCGCCCCCAGCGCCGCCTGCTCGATGGGCGTGGGATAGCTGCTCACGCACTGCAGCGCACACACCCGCCCGCGCGCGGGCCCAATCCACGCCCCCGCACGCACGATCTCTTCTTCCGTCGCCGCCCCCGTGCTCACGATCAGGGGCCGCCCCGTGCCCACCAGCGCCCGCAGCAGCGGCTCGTGCACGATGTCCGGGCTCGCGGTTTTAAACGCATCCCAGGGCAGCCTGCACGCCTGATCCACAAGCTCAAGGCTAAACACCGTCACGATCGCGTGCATGCCGCGCTGGTGCGCACGCTCGAGCACGCGCGCACACGCCTCGATGGGCAGCTCCAGCCGTCGCAGCATCTCCCGCGCGCTCGTCTCACCCGCCGCACGCTGATACGCCGCCAGCTCGCACGCCCTGCTCATGAGCAGGTCGGCCCGAAACAGCTGCAGCTTGATGGCATCCACCCCAGCGCTCGCCGCCGCATCGGTCAGCGCGAGCGCCTGCTCCAGCGAGCCGTCGTGGTTCACGCCCAGCTCAGCGATCACATAAGGCTCGGCGCCCGCCCCCAGAGTTGTCGATCCGATGCGCACTGCCAAAGCCTCCGCGCTCGCCGCTGCGAGCAAAGCTCCACCCGCCCCAGCAAGCCCCACCATCGCGAGGCCATCGCGACGCCCCAAGCGAAAAAACCCGTCGCTTGCCCTCTATAGTCGGCCTTTCCGCTGCGCCGCTTGCAGTTTCACCCTCGCCCAGCCGAAACTCGGATTCTCACCCATGACCAAAGTCGCCTCCAAGCCGCCCCTCCCGACCAAACCCTTCGTCGGCATCGACCTGGGCGGCACCAACATGCAGATTGGCGTCGTCTCACCCCAGCTCAAAATCCTGGGCCAGGCCAAACGCAAGACCAAGGCCAACGAGGGGTTCGAGGCTGTGCTGCAACGCATCTCCGAGGGCATCCTCGAGGCCTGCCAGCTCGCGGGCATCATGCCCAGCGACCTGGGCGGCATCGGCATCGGCGCACCGGGCGTCATCGACCCAGCAACGGGCATCGTGCACGAAGCCCCCAACATGCGCTGGAACGACGCGCCCCTGGGCGACGCCCTCACCAAAAAGATGCGCCTCCCCGTCACCGTCGACAACGACGTGAACGTCGCCATCTACGGCGAGAACGCCCTGGGTGCAGGCAAGCAGAGCAGCAACATCATGGGCATCTGGATCGGCACGGGCATCGGCGCCGGGCTCGTCCTCGATGGCAAGCTCTACTACGGACACTTCTTCAGCGCAGGCGAGATTGGTCAGACCATCCTCTTCCCGTTCCATCCCCTTGGTGGCCGCACGCTGGAGGACAACGCCAGCCGCACCAACATCACCAACCGCATCATCAAGCTCATCAACGCCAACCACAAGAGCAAGCTGACCGAAGAGCTGGGCCCCGACCCAGACAGCTGGAGCAAGGACGTCAAGAGCAAAGCAATCGCCAAGCACTACCGCGGCGGCGAACGCGAGGACGAGCTTGTCGTCCAAGTCGTCGATGCCGCGGCAGAGATGGTCGCCATCTCCGTCGCCAACGCCGTCACGCTCCTCAGCCTCGAACGCGTCGTGCTGGGCGGCGGCCTGACCGAGGCCTGCGGCAAAGCCTTCGTCGAGCGCGTGCAACGCCACGTCAAGTCCTTCGTCTTCCCCAAGCAGTGCCAACGCGTCGATATCGTCGCCAGCAAGCTCGAAGACACAGCAGGCATCTACGGCGCCGCCCTCCTCGCCATGGAAAAAGTGCCCTGACGCTGGGTAGCCCGGGTCTGTGGGTACCCCGTCCCTCTGGGTAGCCCGGCTTTCCAAGCCGGCCTCGGGGCAAAGCCCCGAGGGGCATCCACCCAGGTTCCAAACCAAAGCCCCACGCCACCCGCGCCCGCGCACGCGTCGCCCGCTGCTCCGACACCATCACTCGCGCGCCCCTCGGGGCTCTGCCCCGACTCCCGGGTCGGAGACCCGGGCTACCCATTACGCCTCATCCGGCTCGCCGTCGTCCTCCGCCTCGCCCGGGTTGGGCACGCCGGGCTGCTGCGCGTTGGCGAGCTTGGTCGCCAGCACCTGCAAGCGAATCTCCTTGAACAAGTCCGGGTTGGCTTTCAAGAAGTTCTTGCTCGCCTCGCGACCCTGCGCGATGCGCATATCCCCATAGCTAAACCAGCTGCCGCTCTTTTGCACCACCTTCGCCTCCACCGCGAGGTCGATCAGGTCCCCCGTCATGCTGATGCCCTCGTCGTACATGATGTCAAACTCGGCATCGCGGAAGGGCGGCGCGATCTTGTTCTTCACGACGCGGGCCCGCGTCCGGCTGCCCACCGTCACGTCGCCCTCCTTCAGCGCGCCCGTGCGGCGGACGTCGATGCGCACGCTGCTGTAGAACTTCAGGGCCTTGCCGCCCGTGGTCGTCTCGGGGCTGCCAAACATCACGCCGATCTTCTCGCGAATCTGGTTGATGAAGATCACCGTGCACTTGCTGCGTGCGATCACGCCCGTCAGCTTGCGCATCGCCTGGCTCATCAGGCGGGCCTGCAGGCCCATCTGGGCATCGCCCATGTCGCCCTCGATCTCGGCCTTGGGGATGAGCGCCGCCACCGAATCCACCACGATCAGGTCCACCGCGTTGCTGCGGACCAAAAGCTCGCAGATCTCCAGGGCCTGCTCGCCGCTGTCGGGCTGGCTCACCAGCAGGTCGTCGATGTTTACGCCAATCTTGCGGGCCCAGCTCGGGTCCAGCGCGTGTTCCGCGTCGATGACAGCCGCCACCCCGCCGTCCTTCTGCGCGTGGGCCGCGATGGTGAGCGACAGCGTCGTCTTGCCGCTGCTCTCAGGCCCAAAGATCTCGATGATGCGCCCGCGCGGAATGCCGCGCCCGCCCAGGGCCAGGTCCAGCGACAGGCTGCCCGTCGAGATGCCCGGCTCGCTGAGGTAGGCATCCTCGTCCATCTTCATGATGGAGCCCTTGCCGAAGGTCTTCTCGATCTGCGACAGCGTGAGGTCCAGGGCCTTCTTCTTGTCCTTGTCCAGCCCTGCAAACTGGGCCACCTTCGCAGGCCGATTCGTCGCCCCCGCCGCCGCCTCGCGCTTGGTTTCGATTTCCACGCCCCGCTCAGAACCCCGCTCCGCATTCCGACCGCCGCGCGCACCCTTGGTTTCAGTCTCAGCCATGACACACGTCCTCTTCTGCCGGGGTGCCGCCGCCGGAACGGAAGCACAAACACCAGCGTTCTCCATCGCAGGGGCCCGCATGGTGCATCGTGCAACATCGCGGGGTTGGCGGCGGCGAATGGTCGCGAGGCCAACGCAGATAGTTTACCAGAACCCGAACGCGTGTCAAGGGTGTTGTTAGGAATTTCACATCGCACAAGATCATGTAAGCAAACGACTTACGCAAAACCGTCCGCTTTCGTCTTGCTGTCACCCTCCCCAAACACCCCTCACGCCCGCTCCACCCGATCGCCCCGCCGCCGCACACGTTTGCTCACCTCGAGCAGCGTCAGTTCCGCGCGCAGCGAACTCGCAGTGAATCCCGTGCTGATTGCAAGCTGGTCGAGCGTCTGCGGCACGCTGAGAGCATCCAAAATCGCCTGAGCAGCCGCCGACACAGGCAGCTTTGCCGAAGGGCTCGCGACAGGAGCCGCCTGCCTGGCTTCAAAGAGTGCGCCTTCGCGATGCGCCTCCGCGGCTTGAGCATGCTCCGCGAGCGCGTGCATTGCCTGCGCCTTTGCCCCAAGCGTGCCCGCGAGCTGCTGGCGCGCGGGGCTTTCGAGGGCTTTGATGCAGTCTCCGGGGTCGAGCACCATCGCCGCTCCGCCCTGGCGAATGAGGTCGAGCGAGCCTTGGCTCGCGGGGCTATCCACGCGCCCAGGAATCGCCATCGCCTCGCGCCCATATCGCTCCACCGCGTCTTTCGCAGTAATGAGCGAGCCCGAGCCGCGTGCCGCCTCGACCACCAGCACCCCGAGCGACAACCCCGCGATGATGCGGTTGCGCCCCGGAAAGTTCTCGGCTGCGGGTGCGGTGCCGATGGGCAGCTCGCTCACCACCATCCCCTGCTCCATCACCCGCCGAAACAGGTCCACGTTCTCGGGTGGATAGGTGTAGTCGATGCCGCAGCCCAGCACGACGATCGTGCGCGCCCCCACATCGAGCGCGGCGCGATGCGCTGCGGTGTCGATGCCTCGCGCCCCGCCGCTCACGATGGTGAGGCCCGACTGCGCCAGCGCCCGCGCGAAGCGTCCGGCTTGCTCCAAGCCATACTGCGTGCATGCCCGGCTGCCCACGATGGCGACCCCAAAGCGATCGGTCTCGGGCTGGGGCTCGCCCTTCACATAGAGCACCACCGGCGCATCGGGCAGGGGCGCAAGCAAGCTCGGAAAGGCCTCGTCCACGCACGTGATGACCCGCACGCCCATCTCCGCAGCGCGGTCGAGCTCGCGCTGCGCCTTGGCCTCGTTGCTCGCGAGGGCGGTGCAGATGCCCCGAGCCGTCTTCTCGCCAATGCCCTCGATGCGTTGCCACATCGCGGGCGAAGCTCCGCACGCGGCTTCGGCATTGCCAAAGTGCGCCAGAGCACGGCGCACCAGCACGGGGCCCAGGCCCGGCGCGAGCGTGAGGCGGAGGATGGA
>JAIYDA010000090.1 GCA_027487735.1 Planctomycetaceae bacterium
GCGCAGATCTGCGAGATGCGGCTGTTTGGCGGCATGACCCACGACCAGATCGCGGCGGTGCTGGGTGTCTCCCGCATCACGGTATCGAGCGACTGGTGCTTCGCCCGCGCCTGGCTTGCTTCACGCGTGGGCGGAGACGAGGACGACGCACGCACCCCGAAGCAACCCCAATGAACAGCACGCCCACCCACGCGCAGAGTGTGGCCCGCCTCGCGCGTGCGAAGGAGCTGTTCCTCGATGCGATCAAGCTCGAGGCTCCCGATCGCAAGGCGTTCGTTCACCAGGCCTGCGAGGGCGATGAGTCGCTTCGCGCGCTGGTGCTCGAGCTGCTCGCGGGCGCGGCGATGCCCCTGCCCATCGAAACCCTCGCTGAGGACATTCGCGTCGCAGCCTCGTCCATCGGCGACGCACCGAGCACCGAGCCTCCCGGCACGATGATCGGACGATACAAGCTCGCCGAGCGCCTGGGCGAAGGCGGGTTCGGCGTCGTGTTCGCCGCGGATCAGGTCGATCCCGTGAAGCGTCGTGTCGCGCTCAAGCTCATCAAGCTGGGCATGGACACAAGGCAGGTGGTGGCGCGCTTCGAGGCGGAGCGCCAGGCACTCGCGATGATGGAGCACCCCTGCATCGCGAAGGTCTTCGACGCCGGCGCGACCGACACGGGCCGGCCTTACTTCGTGATGGAGCTCGTGCAAGGGAGGCCCCTCACGCAGTACTGCGACGAAAACTCGCTGAGCCTTCACGAAAGGCTCGCGCTGGTCATGCAAGTCTGCGATGCCGTGCAGCATGCGCACAACCGCGGCATCATCCACCGCGACCTGAAGCCCAGCAACATCCTGGTAGCCAACTCCGAGTCTGGGCCCCTGCCCAAGGTCATCGACTTTGGCATCGCCAAAGCGACGAGCGGCGCACTCACCGACAAAACCGTGCACACGCAAGTGCGTCAGATGATCGGCACGCCGGAATACATGAGCCCCGAGCAGGCGAGTGGCTCGATCGTCGACATCGACAACCGCACCGACGTCTATTCGCTGGGCGTCGTGCTCTACGAGCTGCTCGTGGGAGTCACGCCATTCGACAGCCAGCGCCTCCGCACTGCTGCGCACGGAGAAGTGCAGCGGATCATTCGCGAGGAGGACCCACCGCGCCCGAGCGCACGCCTCTCGCGACAGATCCGCAAAGACTCGGTCGAGGCCAAGCTCCTCAGCACCACTCCAGCAACGGGCGAGCAGCCGCAAAGGCTTCCATCGCTCCTTCGCGGCGACCTCGACTGGATCGTGATGAAGGCGATCGAGAAGGATCGCGAACGTCGGTACGACTCGCCCGCAAGCCTGTCGCGCGACATCGCCCGCTACCTGAGTGGCGAAGCGGTGCACGCCGCGCCACCCAGCCGCATCTACAAGGCCCGCAAGTTTGTGCGCCGCAACTGGTTCGCGGTCGCTGCGGTGGGCACCATCTCCGCGTCGCTCGTGGTTGGTGCGGTGGGGTTTGCCTGGCAAGCCAGGCTCGCAGGCGAGCAGCGCGATGCTGCCCTCGCCGCGCAGAAGCGCGCCGAAAACACCACCGACTTCATCGCCGCCGTGCTGCAATCCAGCCACCCCAACACACCGGGCGGCGGCGAGAGCACCACCGTGCTCGAAGCGATGCAGAAGGCCATCACCGACATGGACGCCGGGCGCTTCAAAGACGATCCGCAGACCGATGCCTCGCTGCGCAAGACGATCGGAGGCGTACTCGAGTCCTTCGGCCGCATCGAGTCCGCCCGATCGCTCTACGAGCAATCGCTCAAGACGCTGCAGGCGCAGCACGCGGGCGACCACCCGCTCGTCGCCCAAGCGATGAGCAAGCTCGCCTATATGGAGTACGCCAGCTTCCGCTACGACAAGTCAAACCAGCTGGCCGAGAGCGCACTGGCAATGGCCCAGCGGCTCTACAAGGGCGACCACCAGGACCTCACGCAAGCCCTCACCATGGTCGCGATTCTGCAAACCAAAGACAATCCCGAGCGTTCGCTCGATCTCTTCCGCCAGTCGCTCGCGATGGAGCGCCGCTTGTACCCGGATGGCAGCGACGGTGCCGTCTATGGCCTCTGGAACATCGGTCGCCTTGAGACTGCTCTTGGTCGCACCGAGCAAGCCGAGCGCACGCTCCGCGAAGCGCTAGCCCTCAGCGAGCGCCGAAGAGCCCAGAGCCCAATTGTCCTGTCGCTCGCCTTGGCCCACGTCGGCGCATTCCGGCGCGACCAGGGCGATCTTGCCGAGGCCGAGCACTATCTCACCGAGGCTATCGTGGTCTACGACGGCCTTGTCTCGCAGCCAACCTGGGACTGGAGCTCGCACAGGCGAGAGCTCGCCAAAGTCAAGGTCGAGCAAGGCAAAGCAGCCGACGCCGAGCGACTCTGTAACGAAGCGATGCAGTATCAGGCCCCGCCCGGCTCACCCCTCATCGCGTCAATCCTGAGCACTCGTGCTCGCGCCCGCATGCTGCTGGGCCGCACCGAAGACGCCCGCACCGACTTTGAGCAATCCCTCGCCATCGCTCGCTCAGGAAGCCCGGGCGATCATGGGCGCTTGCTCGCCGAGCTGCTGCTGCAATCCGCCCGGGCCCACCTCTCCCAGGGCGACGTTCCCACTGCTCTCCGCGAACTGCAAGAGGCGAGCGCCCTCGCCGAGCAGGCCCCCGTCATGCAGCCGCGCGTCGCTGCGCAGATTCAGGCCGCCCTGCTCGAAGCAACCCAGGCAGCCTCCGCAAAGCGGTAGGAGGCGCTGCTCACCAGCCTCACCATCGCGCCCAAACCCCACGCCCCCACTATCCTTTCCTGCACCAAATGCTCCCGCACCCGCTCGCCGCAACCAGTGCGTCCTTTGCCGCCGCCTGGGCGGGCAGCATCATCACGCGCATGTCCGATGGTCGCCGCCTAGGCCAAGCCGCCGGCGCGCTCGAGGCCTACCGAGCCTTCCACCGCGATGGTCTTGCGAGCGCCCTCGCACGCATCGAGCCCTTGACCCCAGCCGCGCGCACTGCCGTCGCCTCGTGGAGCACCGCGCTCGCGCCGGTCCTCAGCACGCTGCGCGAGGAGAGCCCCGAGGGCGAGGTCGTGAAGTTCCTTTCGCAGGTGCCGGGCACGCCAAACCCAACCCCAGCCCCAACTTCAGCCACCACCGCCCCCCCCACCCTCGCCGCTGAGAGCGTGCTCATCCCCATGGTCAGCACCAAGGGCGAACGCACCTACACGCTCTGCCTCAGCAGCCAGATAGGTTGCGCCATGGGCTGCACCTTCTGCGAAACGGCGCAGATGGGCCTGCTCCGCAGCCTCGAACCCCACGAGATCGTGGCGCAGTGGTGGAACGCCGCGCACGTCGTGGGCTCGCGACCAAAGAACCTCGTCTTCATGGGCATGGGCGAGCCTATGGACAACCTCGACAACGTGCTCGCCGCCAGCGACATCCTGCGCGATCACAACGGCCCGCACATCGCCGTGAGCCAGATCACCATCAGCACCGTGGGACGCGTGGACGGAATCGAAAAGCTCGCGCAGCACTGCCGCCAGCCAGGCTGGCACCGCCTGGGCCTCGCCCTCAGCCTCAACGCACCCAACGACGCCGATCGCAGCGCCATCATGCCCGTCAATCGCAAGTGGAACCTTGCAGCACTGCAAACCGCCCTCATCGCCTGGGCCCGAGGCGAGGGCACCAAGGCCAGCGGCAGAAAAGTCTGTGTCGAATACGTGCTCATCCCAGGCGTCAACGACACGCAAGCCCACGCCGACCAGATCGCCAGCTTCGTCTCCCCCTTCGGCCTCTGCGAATCGGGCAAAGTCCGCGGTGCCGAGCTCCTCGCGGTGCTCAACCTCATCCCATACAACCCCCGCCGCAACAGCCCCTGGCCCGCGCCGACGGAAGACCAAGTCAGCGAGTTCCTCGACTGGCTCATCGCCCGAGGCGTCTTCGTCAAACGCCGGCGAACCAAAGGCCGCCAGATGATGGGCGCGTGCGGCCAGCTGGGGAGCGAGCATATTCGCAAGCGCAAGGTGGTGGGATTGACGGTCGAGCGAACCGAAGTCAGTGAACACGCGTAAAGGTTGGGTCGTCTTCTCCAGCACTCGCTTGGAGCCGACAGGAAGCTCGCGCGAGGGCAACGCCGCCGCCAAGTGAAACGCAGCCCGCAGTCACCTGGTCGAAGTGATTTGCGGCAAGTTGCGTGCAGAGCCCAGATTGAATGCGGATAGGAACCGAGGTAAAGGATGCCCCAGTCAAAGCCCACACTCACCATCGTTTCACTTGGCATCATGGCCTGCGCCGCTGCGGCGGGCTCATCACACGCACAAGTGAGGCTTCACACCGACTTCACCCAACGAGCCTTCAATGGCACGCCGTCAAGCCCGCTCTGCTACTCGGCTGTCGAACGACCAAGCGCGACGGGAGACGAAGTCTTTTTCATCTCGCCAAACACGTTTCAATCATCACTCTTTGGCGAATACATGTTGTTCAAGACCGATGGCACTTCCCTGGTGCCGATCGCGCAGGTCGCGCCGCTCTACTTCTCAGTGTTCTCAAGCTTTTCCGGCACGAGCAACCCTCCGCCCTCGCTCATGCTTCTCCAAGACGGTGAGCAGCAGAGCACGCTGCTCATCGCATCCGCCTCCACGCTGGTCGAGAGTGATGGAACGCCCTCCGGCACTCGGGTCGTGTACGTCGGACAATCGACCGGTGCAACGCCCGCGTTCCCAACGCCATCTCGCGGCAACAGCATCGGGCAGTTCCTGAACAACCGACTCATCTTTCTCTCCGGTGCATCGGGGCTGAGCTCGATCCGAAGAGACTCCACAGACCTCCGACCTCTGGACACCTCGCTCGTCCACAGCGCGGGACTTGTCCGCACCGAGTCGCACGTCGTCGGTCGCAGCCAAACCGCGTTCGTCGTCACGTCCGATGGTCTGTCTTCTACACGCGTTGACGTGCCATCGCCACTCGTCGGCCCGTTGCGTGCAACGCGCTCTCACGCATATGCGATGCTCGCCGACGCTTCACTCGCTCGAACCGACGGTACAGTCGCTGGCACGAGCATCATCGCAAACAACGTCGATACCACTCGCCTCTTCGTGCAGATGAAAGACGCCGTTGTCTTCTCCGCACGCCCGTCAGCCAACGGCTCATCATCGCTCTTCATTGCCGACGGGGATGGAGTCCGCCAAGTGGCGATGCCCGCAGCCTCGCTCCGTGCCGACACCCCGACCCGAGTCATTCCCGATGGGCCCAGCCAGGCCTTGCTCTTCGCCGCCACAAGTCTGTCCAGCGGCGCGGAAGACATCTTCAGACTGAACCTCACCGACGCAACCGCTGTTCAGCTCTCGACACGCGCAGCATCGCCGGATCGCATCGCAGACATGCATGGGATCGCTCCGGGTTCATACCGCTTTACCGTCAATGTGGGCGATATTGGCAGCCAGCTCTACAGCCTCGTGCCGAGCGCCACCACCTCACCCGCGTTCCAGTCTTGGCTCTTCACCGCACGCCCCGGCCCCTTGGCGGGGCTGTTTATGGGGAAGGCAGGCGGCAATCTCGTCGTCCCCCTGGGCTCATCCACCGAAACTCCAGGAACGGGCTACGAACCCCACGTCATTCGCCCGGATGGCACGCGCTCCCTTCTTGGAAACCTTGTCTCTGAGTTCATCACAAACACGAGCAGGGCATCTCCGATTGCTTGGCAATCCGGCGTCGCGCTGTTCCGATCCGAGCGGTCGGCTTTCTTCCTCGATCCCGACTCGAACTCCCTTCAGCCCATCCTGCTCCCTGCGGACTTAACCTACCGATTTCCCGAAGCGTTCAGCACCTGCACACCAACCGGAAGCTCGCACCAGGCGCTGCTGTCATTCGTCTCAGCGGGCATTACGACCCCAGCTTTCGTCGCTCGGTGGTCATCGCCCACTGCCGCACCTGCCCTCATTGGGCCCTTAACGAGTGTGCGTGCAAGTCAGCGCGCCAATCGTCCGACGTTCGTTTTCACTGCAACCTCTGCCTCGCGCCCGCTCGACACGGTGTTCGCCCTCGACAACACCCTCTCGACTGCAATCCCTCTCACGAATCCAAACACATCGTCTGGTTTTTTCGAGTCTGTTCGGCGGAACGGTCAATCCGAGACGCTCTTGTCCCAAGAGACGTACTTCACCACCGACGCAACGGTGCAAGGAACCTCAAGCGAAACTCTCATCTCGGGTTTTCGTGATGCACGCCGTCAGGCCGTGTCGCTCCGCGCCCCAAACGGGCAGTCCTCGCTTGGCATCATTACCCAGTCGGACAAAGTGCTTCGTCGCGATGGGCCTCGCAACGACCCGCTGAGTGCAGACGCAGGACTGTCCCTGCCCGAGATCGCCAACCTCTCATCGCTCGGGTTTGCAACTGCGATGCAATCTGCCGCACACCCCGAGCTTGACGACCTCTGGTTCACCGCTCGGCGCGACACATCGGCTGGCCCGCAGCACCTCCTCGTACGCACAGACTTCACTGTCGACGGCACGCAGATTCTGGCACAACTGCCCGGTCAGCCCGTCGAATCCGCGACGATTGAAACTCCTCACGGCCGCCGAATCTTCTTCGTCATCCAGCATCCCACCCAAGGCCGCGACCTCTATTTCTCCGACGGCACCGAGGCAGGAACTGTGCGCATGAGCAGCGTGCGCCGCAACGGGGCCAGCTTTCCGCTGTTCTTGGAGAGCTTCGGCGCGTTCGTGCTCTTCACAGCCGACGATGGCATCCATGGCAGAGAGGTTTGGACCTCCTACGGCACCGCCAGTTCCACGCGCATGATCGCCGATCTTGAACCAGGTCCGCTCGGCATCGCCGTCCAACCCCGGGCTTCCCTTGAAGTACCCTGGGGCCTCCGCTTCGTCCGCACCCCCACCTCCATCGTCTTCGCCGCCCACACCAGTGCCACAGGCACCGAGTACTTCTCGTTCCCCATCCCGTCCCGCTGCGACCCCATCGACTTCAATAACGATGGCATCTTCCCTAGCGACGAAGACCTGCTCGCCTTCCTCGGTGTGCTCGCGGGTAACCCCTGCGAGTCTTGCAACGACCTCGACTTCAACAACGACGATCTGGCTCCGTCCGACGACGATCTGCTCGCGTTCCTCCGCGTCCTCGCGGGTGGTGGGTGCTGACTGTTGAAATGAAACCGCCCGTGCAAGCCTTCGCTCGCACGGGCGTCACCTGTTGCTTTCACGAGCCGGTCTTGCAAGCTAAGTCATCGCTCGCTTATGGCTCTGCAGGCACGCTGCCTTCCACTCAGAACGCCTTGCGCATCTTCAGCATCGAGGGCGTCCGCAGCTTGCACACCATCGCAATCAGGATCAGCAGGCCCGTGAACATGATGAGCACGGGTATCTCAACGTTCAGCGAGACGCGGCCAGTCTGCCGCAGCACGCTGCCCAGGCTCGCCGCGAAGAACGTGCCCGCGGCCACGAACGACACCTTGTTGATGCCGCCCGCAAGGCTGATACCCGCGAGCGCGAGCAGGGTGAGCACCCACACCCAGTTGATGTCGGGCAGGTAGTCCAGCGCCACCATGAGTGAGATGAATCCCACGACCATCACGGTTGTGCCCAGGACGAACCAGGGCGTGGAGAATCGCTTCGTGGGCGGCTCATCCGCAGGCTGTGCACCGCCCCACGTGCGCCCCGTGCCGGGCGTGCCGCCGATGGGAGCAGGCCTCGCCCCCGCCATCGTGTCCGTACCCGGACGAGGGCGAAACTCCGCCCGCAACTGCGACGCGAGCGAAGCAGCCTCGCCCGCCTCGCTGCCGCCAACTGGTGAAGCAGGGCTCGGAGCGGAGCTTGACTCAGGATGGGGAACCGACGACTTGGTGTGGTCTTGCATAGGAACCTCGCAGATATATTAGCGAACACTAACTAACTGGTTTCGGTTCTTCGCGCTCATTTCCACAGGTATCCGCGCAAAGCGTCTCAGACGAGGCACTTATGATACCGTGAAATCTTTGCTATTTGCCGCATATACCCCTCCCCGCCCCCACCACGCCCGCCCGCTCGCACGCTCGCGGCGCGATTCCCACCTGCCGCGCTACGCTCCCCCCGCATGCCAGCAGCCGGTCGCTCCTTCAGTTTGCCCGTGCTTGCCACTCTGGGCCCCACAGGGCCCAGCCCTCGCGCGGCAACCCCCCGTCCCGCCGCCCCTGGGCTGGGCCACGACGCGAAAGAAAAGTGCGCCGTCTTCGGCATCTGGGGTCGCGCCGACGCGCCACGCCTCGCCTACGTGGGCCTCTACGCCCAGCAGCACCGGGGCCAGGAGAGCACAGGCATCGCCACCAGCAATGGCTCTCGCCTGGGCGGAGTCACTGGCATGGGCCTCGTGCCCGAGGTCTTCGACGAGCCCACGCTCGCCCAGCTCTGCGAGCCCGGCATCCGCGCAGCCATCGGCCACAACCGCTACAGCACCGCGGGCGGCAGCATCGCCTGCAACGCACAGCCCATCCTCATGCGATACAGCGCGGGCCAGGTCGCCGTTGCGCACAACGGCAACCTCATCAACAACGACCTCCTTCGCGCCCAGTTTGAAGAAGCGGGCCACATCTTCCAGACCACCAGCGACACCGAGTGCATCATCCACATGCTCGCGCAGCCGCAGAGCCAGCGTGCGCCCGATCCACTCGCGCACACCCTGCGTCGCCTCGAAGGTGCGTTCAGCCTCGTCTTCCTCTTTCCCGATCGCATCGAAGCCGCGCGCGACCCTTGGGGCTGGCGGCCGCTGGTGCTGGGCATGCTGAGCGACGGCGCACTCGTCGTCGCGAGCGAGACCGTCGCGCTCGACGTGCTGGGCGCCAAGTTCCTGCGCGAGGTGGAGCCGGGCGAGATCGTCACGCTGAGCGACAAGGGCCTCACGAGCCGCCAATACGCCGAGCCCGCGCCGCGCCGCGCCCACTGCGTCTTCGAGCACGTCTACTTCGCGCACCCCGCGAGCAACGTCTTTGGACAGAACGTGCAGGCAAGCCGCGAGGCGATGGGCGAAGCCCTCGCGAAAGAAGCCCCGCCCCCGTCCGGAGCCGACTTTGTCGTCCCCATGCCCGACAGCGGCCGCAGTGCCGCCCTGGGCTACGCCCGCGCCAGCGGCCTTGCATACCGCGAGGCGATCGTCCCCAATCGCTACGTGGGCCGCACCTTCATCAAGCCCACGCAGGACGCGCGCCAGACCGCCGTGCGCCTCAAGCTCAACATCATCGACGAGCTTGTGCGCGGCAAGAGCCTCATCATCGTCGACGACAGCGTCGTTCGCGGCACGACCACCAAAGTGAAGATGGACCAGCTCCGCGCCGCCGGCGCGCGAGAGATCCACCTCCGCATCAGTTGCCCCCCCATCCGCCACCCCTGCTACTTCGGGGTCGACTTCGCGCAGCGCTCCGAGCTTGTCGCGCACAACCGCTCCGTCGAGGACGTGCGCGCATTGCTGGGCGTCGACAGCCTGCACTACCTGAGCCTTCCAGGCCTTCTCAGCACCATGCACCGCCCGGGCGAGCACTACTGCACCGCCTGCTTCAGCGGCGAGTATCGCCTCGACCCCGAGCACCCCCTGTCGGGAGAAATCGTCGAGCCCAAGCAGCTCCACGTCTTTGGCTCCTAGCGCGAGTCGCTGATCGCCCGCACAGCCCACCTTCTCTCCTCTCTTCACTCCATCCCTTCTACGCTCGCCCATGCCGCTCCCCCCCACTGCCGACCCCTCACAAGACCACACGCTCGACGCCTCCCTTCGCAGTTGGGTTCCTAGTGCCAACGACGCGACGACCGACTTCCCGCCCCAGAACCTCGCGTTCTGCTCGTACATCGACCCCGCCTCGGGCGAAGCCGAGATTGGGTGCCGCATAGGCGACCAGATCGTGCGCCTCCCCGTGCTGCACGACGCGGGCCTGCTCGACGACGACGAGCACCACAACCACGCCCTTTGCGACGCGCTCGTCATGCCCACCCTCAACCACCTCGTGGGCCTGGGCCAGAGTGTGCTGTCGGACATCCGCCGCCGCGTGCAGCTCTTCATCACGGATGGCGACCCGGGCGGGCAGCCCATGCGTCGCCTCCGCAAGACCGCGCTCTTTGCCGCCAGCGACGTGATGTTCCTGCCCCCCACGATGCCCCCAAACTACACCGACTTCTACGCCAGCATCCACCACGCCACCACCGTGGGCAGCATGTTCCGCCCAGACAACCCGCTGCTGCCCAACTACAAGTTCGTGCCCATCGGCTATCACGGCCGCGCCTCGAGCATCGTGCCCAGCGGCATCACCTTCCCAAGGCCCAAGGGCCAGACGAAGAAAGACGACGCCCCCGGCGCCCCAATCTCGCCCCCCACCTTTGGCCCCACCACGATGCTCGACTACGAACTCGAGATGGGCATGGTGATCGCCGAAGGCAACGACCTGGGCGAGCCCATCTCCATCCACAACGCCCACAAGCACATCGCGGGCCTCACCCTCGTGAACGACTGGTCCGCGCGCGACTTCCAAAAGTGGGAGTATCAGCCCCTGGGCCCCTTCCTCGCGAAGAACTTCGCCACCAGCGTGGGCGACTGCCTCGTCACGCTCGACGCCCTCGCCCCCTTCCGCACGCGCGCCCTCGCCCGCCCGGCCGAGGACCCCGCCCCGCTCGACTATCTGCTCGACGAAGCCGATCAATCCCACGGCGCGTTCGACATCACCCTCGAGGTCGCCATCCGCTCCAAGAAGATGCGCGAGGCGGGCGCGCCCGCGTTCGTCATCTCGCGCTCCAACGCCTTCGCTGGTATGTACTGGACACTCGCCCAGCTCCTCACCCACCACACCAGCAACGGCTGCCCACTCCAATCGGGCGACCTGCTCGCCAGCGGCACCATCAGCGGCCCAGGCGACAACGAGCGCGGCTGCCTGCTCGAAGCCACCTGGCAAGGCCGCGACAGCGCAGGCAAGCCGCGCCCGCGCAAGCCCATCACCCTCCCCACGGGCGAAGAACGCACCTTCCTCGCCGATGGCGACGAGGTCATCCTCCGCGGCTGGTGCGAGAAGCCCGGCTTCCGCCGCATCGGCTTTGGGCAATGCGCGGGGATGATTGCCGAGGGCTAATACCGGGCCTTCGTCCCTGTTGCACATTTCTCCTACAATCCGGCGTGCCAAAGACTTCCGCCCCGCAAACCGTCTCGCTCGTCTCCTTAGGGTGCCCCAAAAACCTCGTCGATAGCGAGAAGATGCTGGGCTTGCTCGTCGAAGGTGGCTTCGTGCCCGTGAGCAGCCAGGACGACGACTTTGGCGGTGCCGACGCCGTCGTCGTCAACACCTGCGGCTTCCTCGAAGCCAGCAAGGACGAGAGCCTCTCCGTCATCAAGGAGGCCATCGCCGCGAAGGAGGCGGGCAAGATCAAGCGCGTTGTCGTCGCGGGCTGCCTCGTGCAGCGCCACCGTGCGAAGATGCTCGAGTGGGCCCCGGGCATCGATGCGATGGTGGGCGTGTTCGACCGCGACAAAATCCTCGAGGCTGTGGGCGGAGCCGAGCGCGTCAAGGCCACCCGCGCCAAAGCCAAGCTGCACGAAGCACCAAAGTATTGGATCGCGGGCAACGCCCTTATCGCCGCCGAGCAGCGGGGCCTCAAGACCACCAACCTCACGGTGCAAGGCAAGGACGGCAACGGCATCGGCTACTTCGAGGACGACAGCAGCCGCCTCCGCCTCACCCCGCGCCACTACGCCTACCTCCGCATCAGCGAGGGCTGCAACCAGAACTGCGCCTTCTGCACCATCCCGAGCATCCGCGGCAAGATGCGCAGCAAGGGCCCCGACGCGATCATCCAAGAAGCCACCGAGCTGCTCAACGACGGCGCATTCGAGCTCCTGCTCATCGGCCAGGACACCACCAGCTACGGCGACGACATCGGCATCGGTCGCGCCGGGCTCGCCGCTGGCACCAACTCAGCAAAGTCCAGCGCCAACCTGTTCGCCAGTGGCCTGCCCCTTGTCCTCAAGCGCCTGAGCGACACCGTCCGCACCACCACAGGCCAGGGCTGGCTGCGCCTCATGTACGCCTATCCCACCTACTTCAGCGACGCGATCATCGACGCGATGGCCGAGCTCTGCGCCAAGGGCCACCTCATCCCTTACCTCGACATCCCGCTGCAACACGCCAGCGACCGCGTCCTGCACCTCATGCGCCGCAACGTCACGCGCAAGCAGCAGGAGGACCTCATCACCAAGCTCAAGGCCCGCATCCCGGGCTTTGCCGTCCGCACCACGTTCATCAGCGGCTTTCCTGGCGAGACCGAGGCCGACCACAAGGAGCTGCTCGACTTCGTTCGCAACATGCAGTTCGAGAACGTGGGCGTCTTCGCCTACAGCCACGAAGATGGCACCGTCGCGGGCACGATGGAGAAGGACCCCGCCCTCGCCGTGCCCGAGGCCGACAAAGAACGCCGCCGCAGCGAAGTGATGGAGCTGCAGCAGCGCATCGTCTTCGAGCGCAACGCCCTGCTCGCCGGCAAGTTCGACGAGAAGAAGCCCATAGGCAGCGACGGCAAAGTGCGCGGTATCACCACTGACGTGCTCATCGACGCACCCCTCCGCACCAGCGGCAAAAAGACCTCGGGCGTGGGCGAGGGGGGCAGGCTCTACCAAGGCCGCACCACCAGCCAAGCCCCGCAGATCGACGGCGTGACATTTGTGCAAAGCAAGGACAAGCTCGCGCCGGGCGAGCTCGTGCGCTGCGCAATCGTGGGCTGGGACGGCTACGACCTCGTCGCCAAGCCCATCGCCGAACTCGAGAAGAAAGTCGCGCTCAAGGTGCTCTAGCCTCGTTCTTAGTTCTTGAGTACCCCCACGCTCTGAGTGGGGAGTGCCTCCACTTTGCTCCTCGCCATGCCCCCCAAACCCCCACCCGACCACGCCCTCACCTTCGACCAGGCCATGACCCAAGCCGAGGACCTGCTCGCGCGCATGGAGTCGGGAGACATGGAGCTGGAAGACGCGCTGAAGGCGTATGAGCGTGGCATGGCTCTCCTCGCCCGCTGCAAGGTCGTGCTCGCCACCGCGCAGCAACGCGTCGAAGAAATCTCCGCAGCCGCCGACCTCACTGCTGCCAAGCCCGAGCCCGACGGAGCTGATGCCCCCGGTGTAAGCGAGTCCACGAGCGACCACTAGCCGACACCCAACGTGCTGCACCTCGTGCTCATCTTCGCCTACGCCGCGCCTTTTCTCACGGCGGGGCTGCTGCCGCCTGAAACGGCTCCATCCGCGCGGGGTGCTCCCTGGTGGGTCTGGCTCGCGCCGTGGTGCGTAGCGTTCCTCGCCTGCGCTTTCGTGCATGTCGCCTCTCGGCGCGGCGATCAAGTCGCGAGCAAATCAGGCTCACTCCGCGGCATCGACGCGGCCCAGGGCCTCATGCGCCTTGCCTGGCTCAGCACGCTCATGTGCGTCTTTGCCATCTGCCTGCTCACCCGCGCCGAGCTGCCCGCACAGGCCTCCGCTTCCATCGATGCACTCCCGCGCCCATTCCAGCACGCTGCCTCCGCCCTGCTCTGGCTCGCACTCTCGCTGCTGCCCGTGCTCGCGTGCATCGTGGGTACGCTGCTTGCGTTTGCCCGCTGCGAGCGCCGCCTCTGCGAGGCTCTGCTCACGCGCACGCTCGATGAGGGCTCGCCCTTTGTGCCCCCCCTGAGCAACTGGGCCTACGCCAGCTCGCGCCTGCGTCGCCACGCCACGATCTCGCTCGTGCCCATCGCGTGCATCGTGCTGCTGGGCTCGCTGCTTGCCGCGGTGCCCGATGGTGCGTTCGCGCCCCTCGCGAATCTCGTGACGCGCCTCACCACGTCGCCGCCCCCTGCGCTGCAAAGCACGCCGCCGCACGCCCAAGCCGCACTCTCCTTCGGCGCGGTGCGAGAAGCCGCCGAGTCGCTGCTCGCGGCGCTGGGTTTGCTCGCCCTCGCTCCGCACGCCATCGCCCGCGTCTGGGGCGTCACCAAGCTGGGCCCGGGCCCGCTGCAATCGCAGATTCTCCGCGTGCTCGCGGCCCACCGCGTCCGCGCCCAGGGCCCTTCGGTGCTCGCCTCGAAGGAAGGCGAAGCGAACGCGCTCGTCCTCGGCGCGTTCTGGCCCAGCCGCTATCTGCTCTTCACGGGCCCGCTCCTCGAGCGTCTGCCCGCCTCGCAGCTCGATGCCGTCGTCGCGCACGAGGTCGCGCACATCAAGCTGCACCACATGCCCTGGCTGCTCGTTGCCGCCGTCGCGGCGATGCTCACCGGCGCATGGGCAGGCCTGGGCCTGGGACAAGCCGCCGTCGCGCTGGGCCTCGCCCTGCAATGGAACACGCTCACGATCCTGGGCGCAACGCAAGCTGCGACGCTCGCCACGCTGCTGGGCCTGGCGCTGGGCATTGTGGCACTGGGCTTTGTCTCGCGCCGCTTTGAGTGGCAGGCCGACGCCTTCGCCGTGCGACACCTCTCGCGCGAGGAACTCGCCGCGGCCCAGATGCACACGGCATCGCTCATCACCGCACGCGCCGCACACACCGTGCGCGACATGCTGCAATCCGTCGCCCAAGCCAACGGCTTCTCCACCTCCCGCCCCGACTTCCGCCACGGCTCGATCGAACACCGCCAAACCCGCGC
>JAIYDA010000018.1 GCA_027487735.1 Planctomycetaceae bacterium
CAAGTTATTCGCGTGAGCCCCATGACCTTCCGCAGCGTGGACGTGGGGGTGGTGATGGACATGATGATCCACGACATCGACGTGGTGCTCATGCTCATGGGGCGCGAGCCCGACCGCATTCGGGCTGCGGGCGTCAGCGTCATCACGCCCTTTGAAGACCTGTGCGACGCCTGGCTGGAGTTCGACACGCCGCACGGCAAGTGCGTGGCGAACGTGACGGCAAGCCGCCTCGCGATGAAGACCGAGCGCGTGACGCGCATCACGGGCGAGAACGCGTACATCAAGATCGACTACGGCGCGAAGAAGGGCAACATGATCCGGCGGACTGCGAACGAGAGCCAGATGCTGGAGATGCGCGACGCGATTGCGCAGGGGAATGACCTGAGCATGCTGAAGTGGGACCAGCTGGTGGTGGTCGACCCGCTGACGGTGGACGACGAAGAGCCCATCGTGGCCGAGATCCGCGAGTTCGTCGACGCCGTGCGCGAGGGCCGAGCCCCGGCGATCGATGCGGACGCGGGTTTTGCGAACGTGCGGACGGCGCAGCGGATTGTGGAGGCGATTGGGGCGAAGTGAGGGTCGTTTGGACCGAACGCATAACACCGACATTTTGATCGAACACCGTTTGATGAGATTTGGTGAGGATGCCTGATAAGTCTGTGAGGGGGGTAGCATGAAGTGGTGGCCATTCTCAAGCAAAGCGGACGTCAACGTTTGGCAGGCGATCTGGCTCGAACTTAAACCCGTCGTCGCAGATGTCGACAAGTTGGCGCACGATTGCTTTCCTAGCAATCCAAAGGTTGCATGCTTTGAGATATTTGTGTACCTGTGGTTCCAAGCGGATATTCAGGGGCATCTTGCCAAGGCGAGCCCGAATCAGATTCAAGCGCTTGCGCCAACCTTTGATCCGATCTTCCAGTATTACTATACCGGCGATGAGCGATTCACTGCGGTGATCGATTCGCGGATAGCCACCACGTATGATCCGATCGTTCGAAAGAGCCAGGGAGTAGATCAGATAACGCAGCTATACAACGCTCTGTTTTTCAGCTGTGAGCAGGCGGCTTCGCTCGGGCGAAACTCCGCATCTGAAGAATCAATCATGATTCAAAGCATGTGGACAAGTTCTCTGTCCAAGGTACAGTTTTTGTCAAGGTTCCCTGCTCTCGATGGTGTGTGGCAGCGTTGGTTTTCAGAGACGTTTGAGGCGTTCCCAAGCAAAGTCCTAGTCGATCAGGCAACGTGGGACGTCCACCGACTTAGGGCTACGCGCATTGTGTCAGGCCTCTTGTAACTACAGCCCGAAACGCGTCAGACCAACGTGCCCCCTGGTTGGTGACGGGCAACGCGCGACTGCCCTGCGGAGAACGAGCCAACTTCCTCTGAAATTCGCACCCACTATCTCTGACCCCGTTCGCATAGCCTTTGCGTTCTCGTATGGTGGTTTGTCAAATCGGCGAGGAGCACCGCGATGAGTATCGAATACATACAGGTACCGTTTTCACTTGGCGGAAAATCAGTGCTCGCTCTATCTCGCCAACTGGCTGAACTGCCAGAAGCCGAATCGTACGAGATTGACTTCAGTAAAACTCAGCACATGGAAACCTTTGGGATGTTGATAACTGCCGCAGCGATCCGTAGGCTGAGCGAACGTATCACAAGGTCTCGGTCGAGGGTCACTGTCCGACTCGTCGGCAAGTGTTTAGATAAGCCGGCACACAAATTTGCAGAACGCATGGGATTTTGGTGGAGTATCGACGATCGGGAGAACCTTCACTTAGTAAAAAGAGCACCATCGGACAACACGGTTCCGATAACGCGACTTGGAATCGACGAGTTGTACAGACGATCGGGCGGAGTGGATCCAGTCCGAAGCGGCGCTGTTGAAAATGCAGCAGGTGCAATTGCTACCGCACTCTGTGGCGATTCCAAAGACTTGGTCTTGTGGTACACGCTTACATACAGCTTTAGGGAGATGTTCCGCAATGTGATTGAACACAGTCGAGCGGATTCGATATGGTACGCTGCCACAACGAGGCCGTCAGCGGATGATATTCAAGTCGCGATCATGGATGGTGGAGATGGCATTAGGAAAGCGCTTTCTGAAAACCCCGACCAAGTACATGATTCAGATGAGAAAGCGATTCGAGCTGCTACTTTGCCTGGCGTCTCTGGGAAAGCCCACAAGGTCAGAAGTCAAGCCCAAACTCAGCAACTGATCGAGGACTTTCCAGATCAAAGTCCTGAACTTTATGACAACAGTGGCTATGGCTTGACCATCATTAAAGAATTGGCAGCAGTGGCAGGTGAGTTGACGATTGCGAGCGGAACCACCGCTATTTACTACAAATCAAATAGGTTCAGTGTCTCTGACATCGTGTCTCAAGTTAATCATAAGGGTACTGCGATTCGATTAGTACTACATCCATCAAGACTAGAAGGCGCGTTGGATCGCGCTATTAGCAATGCCGATCGAAACAGAAAATGTGCTGGACCAGGAACGCCACTACTCTCTGCATCAATGCAGGCTAGATTGGGATTGAGGCAGATGCCGGGAACACACACTAAGTGAGTTGTAATGGAGTTTCGACACAAAGCATAGCATCTGCTGTGTGCGACGAGTCCCATTTGGATGCCTCACCGGCTTGCCCAGTTTGTTGAGATTCCGGCGTCATGACTAGCTGAGCCTTCCAGCAATCACGGAAGAGGCTTGTTTCACAGTGCAAAAGCGCTACCTCGTCCGTTCACGATTCTCGGAGGACTTTTCCGTCGTTTCGCACGGTGCGTCGCATGCGCAACTTTACGACCTACCGTCGGAACGCACAGTCCCTTACACGGGATTGGTGAAGCTCGCTGGGCTCGCACTTGGGGCTTCACACCCCCCTACCCACCGCACCAGACAGACCTGTCTACCCCACCCCTCCCCAACTCCCCCCCAAGCCTATCCTCTCCCTCACAGTCGACCGCGTGCGACCGAGAAGCATGTGGGCGGCGCGGGTTGTGGGGCCGTTTTGTATGATCCCTCGCGAGGGGTGCCCTCCAGGCCAGCGTTGCTGCACACGAGTTCTTGCTTCCTGGCGATCCGCGGTCGACAACGAAGGACGTTGCCATGACCGGACTTGCAAACGCCGCTCCCACGCTCCGCGCGATTGACCCCAGCGTCAACGGGTGGAATGCCGAGTATCTCGAATCGCAGTATCAGAGCTTTCGGCGCGATCCGGCGTCGGTGCCTGCGGACATGCGGCAGTTCTTCGCGGGCTTTGACCTTGCGGTGGCGCGGGGCGATGGACCCGCGAGCGCGCCGGCTGGTGGCGAGAACCCGATCTATAAGGGCGTGGCAAACCTGGTGCAGGCCTATCGCGCACGCGGGCACATGGCGGCAAAGCTCGACCCGCTGCAACGTCGGAGCGAGCGCCCGCGTGACCTCGACCCCGTGACGCACGGCATCCACGCGAGCGACCTGGACAAGGTGGTGGACGCGGCTGTGTTTGGCATTAGCGGCGGCAGCACCACGGTGCGCGAGCTGATCGCCCGCTACGAGGCGATCTATTGCGGCAGCCTGGGCTTTGAGTTTCATCACATCAGCGACAAGGACCAGCGCGATTGGTTTGTGCGGCGCATCGAGGGTGGGCAGGTGCCTGTGCGCTTTGATGCGGCGACGCAGCGGCTGATTCTCGAGTACACCACGCAGGCCGAGAGCTTTGACAAGTTTTTGGGCAAGCGCTATCAGGGCAAGAAGCGGTTCAGCATCGAGGGGAGCGAGAGCCTGATTCCGCTGCTGAAGTTCTTCACGCAGCGTGCGGGCGAGCTGGGCACGCAGGAGATCATTCTGGGCATGCCCCACCGCGGGCG
>JAIYDA010000068.1 GCA_027487735.1 Planctomycetaceae bacterium
AAGAAGCGGTTCAGCATCGAGGGGAGCGAGAGCCTGATTCCGCTGCTGAAGTTCTTCACGCAGCGTGCGGGCGAGCTGGGCACGCAGGAGATCATTCTGGGCATGCCCCACCGCGGGCGGCTCAGCGTGCTGAAGAACTACCTGGGCAAGGACCTGGGGAAGATTTTTACTGAGTTTGAGGACAGCTGGACCGAGGGCGGGGCCCAGGGCGGGGGCGACGTGAAGTATCACCGTGGATACTCGGGCGATCAGGCCCTGCGTGCGCCCGCGAGCGGCAGCGTACACCTGAGCATGCTGAATAACCCGAGCCATTTGGAGGCCGTGAACCCGGTGGTGATGGGTCGCTGCCGCGCGAAGCAGGACATGTTTGGCGATGCCGAGCGTCGGCGGTGCATCAGCGTGCTGCTGCACGGCGACGCGGCGGTGATCGGGCAGGGCGTGGTTGCCGAGTGCCTGAACATGAGCCAGCTCGAGGGCTACAGCGTGGGCGGCACGGTGCACGTGGTGGTGAACAACCAGGTGGGCTTCACGACCGACCCGAGCGACGCGCGGAGCACGCCCTACTGCACCGACATCGGCAAGATCGTGAGCAGCCCCGTGCTGCACGTGAATGCGGATGATGTGGAGGCGGTGGTGTTTGCGGCGATGCTCGCGGCGGAATATCGCCATGAGTTCCGGCGCGACATCTTTATTGATCTGGTCACGTTCCGTCGCTATGGGCACAACGAGCAGGACGAGCCCAGCTACACGCAGCCCATCCTCACGCAGCTCATCAAGGAGCATCCGGGCACGCTGGAACTCTATCGCAAGCGGCTCATCGCGAGCGGCAGCGTGAGCACCGAAGCGGCGGACGCGATGCTGGAGGGCGAGCTTGCCGCGCTCGATGTGGCGCAGAACGCCGCGAAGAACCAGCCCGTAAACCCCGTGCCGCCGCCTGGCAAGGGCGCGTGGGAGGGCATCGGGGCGACGTACAACTTCGATTCGCCCGCGACGGCGATCAGCGAGCGCACGCTACGGAGCGTGTGCGATGCATACGCCAACACGCCCGCGGGCTTTACGCCCAACACGAAGATCAAGCAGCTGCTCGCCAACCGCGCCGCACTGCCCACAACGAAGAAGCTCAGCCATGCCGATGCGGAACAGCTTGCGTTTGGCACGCTCGCGCTGGAAGGGATTCCGGTGCGCCTCAGCGGGCAGGACTGCCGGCGCGGCACCTTCACGCAGCGGCACGCAACGCTGCGCGACGAGAAGACGGGCGCGAAGTGGACGCCGCTGGACACCATTCGCGATGGGCAGGCCCGCGTGCACGTGTGGGACAGCCCGCTGAGCGAGTATGCGGTGATGGGCTTTGATTATGGATATAGCCGAGCCTACCCGCGCACGCTCGTGATGTGGGAGGGGCAGTTTGGCGACTTTGTGAACGGTGCGCAGGTGATGATCGACCAGTTCCTCGCAAGCAGCGAGGTGAAGTGGAGCCGCTGGGCGGGGCTGGTGCTGCTGCTGCCGCACGGATATGAGGGGCAGGGCCCTGAGCACAGCAGCGCAAGGCTGGAGCGGTTCTTGCAGCTGTGCGCGAATGAGAACATGGAGGTTGTCTATCCCAGCACCGGAGCGCAAACCTTCCACATGCTGCGACGGCAAGCTCTGCGAAACTTCCGCAAGCCGCTCATCGTGATGACGCCCAAGAAGTTCCTGCGCGTGGAGACGAGCACGACCGACGAGCTGCTGAGCGGCGGCTTTCAGCACGCGATTGACGATGCAACGCTGCGCAACGCGGGTGACGCGAAGCAGGTGTCGCGCGTCATCTACTGCACGGGCAAGGTGTATCACGAGCTTGCCGATCGGCGTGCGCTGCTTGCGAAGAAGGACGTGGCGATCGTGCGCGTCGAGCAGCTCTATCCGCTGCACCTCGACGCGATTCGCGCGATCGACGCGCGATACCCCAAGCAGGCCCAGCGCGTGTGGGTGCAGGAAGAGCCCCGCAACCAGGGCGCGTACACATTTATCGCAGACGAGTTCCGCGAGAAGCTGGGCATCGAGCTTGGTGGCGAGCGGTTCATTGGTCGCGTGGCGTGCGCGAGCCCGGCGACGGGCAGCGAGTATGCGCACAAGCACGAGCAGGAAGCCATCCTGACCGCAGCCATCGGCCCCGCGCCGGGCGCAGCGGACGCGAAGAAGAAGAAGTGATTGCCACGGGCGTGCAACGACGCCCGCTTCACCGACACGAAACAAACAGCCAGCAACGCGAAGCACCCAAGCACCGAAACACCGAAGCAAAGGACGAACCATGCCCATTGATATTGTCATGCCCCAGGCCGGCGAGAGCGTCACGAGCGGAGTGGTCGGTCGCTGGCTGAAGCAGCCGGGCGACAGCGTGAAGCGCGACGAGCCCGTGATCGAGATCGAGACCGACAAGGTGAACCTCGAAGTGCCCGCGCCCAGCGCGGGCGTGCTCGGTGCGCACAAGGTCAAGTCGGGCGACACCGTCGCGATCGGTCAGGTGCTGGGCAGCATCGACGAGAGCGGCGCGGGCGCGACCAAGGCCGCGGCGGCTGTGCCCGCTGCCGCGCAGGCTGGTGGTAGCGCGAGCGTGGCAAGCACCGCGACCGCGGTCGCAAGCCCCGCAGCCAGCGGTGGCGACGTGCGTGCAACGCCCCTCGCCAAGAAGCTCGCCGATGAGCACGGCGTCGACCTGGGCAAGGTTGTGGGCACCGGCGCGGGCGGGCGCGTGCGCGAGCAGGACGTGCTCGCATTCGTCGATGCCACCAAGGCTGCTGGAGCAAACGGCGCGAGCGCTCCGCGTGCCGCGAGCCTGCCCGAGGCAAAGCCCGCTGCGACGACGCACGCTTTGCAAGGCGGCGTGACGCGCGAGCGCATGAGCCCGCTGCGGCAACGCATCGCGCAGCGCCTGGTGCAAGCCCAGCACACCGCTGCCATGCTCACCACCTTCAACGAGGTGGACATGGGCGCCGTGATGGACCTTCGCAAGCAATACAAAGAAGAGTTCGAGAAGAAGCACGCCGTTGGTCTGGGCTTCATGGGCTTCTTCGTCAAGGCTGTTGTGCAGGGGCTGCAGAGCTTCCCGCTCGTGAACGCGAGCATCGTCGAAGACGAGGGCGTGCTCGCGATCGAGCGCCACGAGGGCGCACACATCGCCATCGCCGTCAGCACGCCCAAGGGGCTGGTGGTGCCCGTGCTGCGCAACGCGCAGAGCCTCAGCATCGCGGGCATCGAGGGTGGCATCAAGGAGCTTGCGGGCAAGGCCCGCGACGGCAAGCTCACGCTCGACGACATGCAGGGGGGCACCTTCACCATCACCAACGGAGGCGTCTTTGGCAGCCTCATGAGCACGCCCATCCTCAACCCACCCCAGAGCGGCATCCTGGGCATGCACACCATCAAGAACCGTCCCATCGAGTATCCCGCTGGCAGCGGGCAGATTGCGCTGCGCCCGATGATGTACCTCGCCCTGAGCTACGACCATCGCATCATCGATGGTGCGGAGGCGGTGCAGTTCCTTGTCAAGGTCAAGCAAGCGATCGAAGACCCGCAGCGGCTGCTGCTTGGGGTGTGAGGCAGCCTGGCGACCAATAAATCCGAAAATCCAAACATTTGCCCTGTTGGGGGCGTACCATTCCGTGCGGCCCTGAAACGGAGTGTGCCGCAGGCCCAATGACTGGGCAAGAGTTCGGGTGCAACGCACGTGAAAGGGACAAAGCAATGGGTATGAATCCGCTTCTGAACGAAAAGACCTTCGCCCCGGAGAAGTGGGGTGGCGTCGAGCAAAACATCCTGAGCCAGCTCGGCGGCAGCATCGCCAAGCCCACCACGATGACCGTGTCGGGCGTCGTGAACAAGACGATCTTCTTGTTCGGGCTCTGCTTGCTCGGCGCGTCGGCCTCGTGGCTGCTGGTGGAAAAGGGCATCGTGCATCCTGGCCTGCTCACCATCATCGGTGCGCTGGGTGGCCTCGTGTGCAGCATCGCGCTGATGTTCAAGGTCACGCTGGCAAAGTGGCTGGGCGGTCCCTTCGCGATTCTCGAGGGGCTGTTCCTCGGCGCACTCTCGATCATCCTGAATGCCAAGTACCCGGGCATCGTGACCAACGCTGTGGTGATCACGTTTGGCGTGTTCATCGGTGCCCTCATCGCCTATCGCGCGGGCTGGGTGCGCATGGGCAAGACGGCTCGCGCCATCATGATGATGGGTCTCATGGGCATTGGTCTGAGTTACCTTGCGTCGATGCTGCTGCCCCTCATCGGGTTCAATGGCATCAAGGCCATCCACCAGGGCGGCACGATCGGCCTGGCGTTCAGCGCCATCGCGATCGTCATCGCAGTCATGAGCCTCGTCGACTCGATCCAGATGGTGGACGAAGGCGTGCAGAACCAGGCTCCGAAGGATTATGAGTGGGTCGGCGCGTTTGGTCTGCTCAGCTCGCTGGTCTTCCTCTACATCGAGATTCTGCGTCTGCTTGCCAAGCTGCAGCAGCGCAACTGAGTGAGCGGGTTGCACGCTTCGCGAGCTGCCGCCTACGGCCGGCTCGATGCCTTCACCGCATGCTGACCTTGGGTGATTCCAACGCTCAGCAAGAACCAACAGCCTCAAAAACGACGCGGCCCGCGAGCGTGCTCGCGGGCCGCGTGCGTTGTGCACCCCTGCACCACACGCACTCACGCTCGCCCGATGGGCCAACGCGAGGGAATGTCCAACTTCACCAGACACGACCCAACGCCACCCACCGTCATCCAACTTCATTCTGTCCAGAAGCCTCAGCGTCCCAAGCGCACCGCGCGGCTGTGCGGCGTGAGGAACTCTCCCTCCTCCGCCGCTCGGCGCGGGTGGGGCGAGCTGTGCCTCGGGGTTTGCACAGCCCGCCCGCATCGTCGCGCCTTTGCCAGGCCGCGCGGCGCGCTTGGAACGCTGAAGTTGTCTCCACTTCCGATGCTCCCGCCCACCCACCCACACACACTCTCTCTCCAACTGCTCACCAACCTGCGATGCGGTGCTCCTCACCCGTTCGTTTTCCTCACCGCTCCGGAACCATCAGCCATCACGCACACCCATCACTTACAACACGATCTGCGAGGGCTGCGTCACCACGATGTCGGTGCCGCCGCGGGCTTTGATCTGCGGGATGAGCTCCACCAGCCGCGTGCGCGGCACCGCACACCGCACCGCAAAGCCCACGTCCTCGCTCAACGGAGAGATCGTGGGCTCGCGCATGCTGGGCAGCACCTCCAGCACGCTCGCGAGATACTGCCTCTCAACGTTCACGTCGATCATCACGCGCTCGCGGGCCGCGAGCACGCTGCGCACCACGAGCACGAAGTCCTCGATGCGCTTGCGCTTCGCGCCATCCGCCAGCGCGGCCCGGCTTGCGTACAGGCGCGTCGTGCCGCCGCTGATGTCCTCGACAACGGCGAGGCCCGGCGCAAGCCGTGGCGCGAGCGAGGGGAAGGCATCGACCACGACGTTGGCATCGTCGGGCGCGAGGGCCTGCGTGTCGCCAAAGCTGCGGACAAAGCGGGCCCGCAGGTCGCGCGTGCCGATCCAGGCGCGGGCGAGGCGCTCGAACTCGCTCGCGACGATCAGCTCGCGGTCGGGCAGGCAGCCATCTGCACCGAGGATGTCGATCGGTGCTGCGGCGATCACGCTCACGGGGTCGAGCCCGGTGTCGAGCAGCTCAACGACGTTGCTGCCGAGCTCTTCGATCCAGATGCTGCTGGCAAAGCCGATGTCGCGAGCGCCGGCATCGAGCATCGCGAGCGTGCTCTGCGGGCTGAGGGCCTTGGTGTCGCTGTTGGGCAGCGGGAGGAGCGGGCGCGAGGGCGATGCGCCGTCGACGGCACGCAATCCCGCGTCGCGGAGCAGCTCGAGCACCGATGCACCGCCCGGCCCCTGGGGCAGGGCGATGCGGAGGGTGGTGCTCTGTGCTCCGCGGGCTGGGCGCCAGGGCGAGGGCGACGAGGGGCTCGTGGTGCGGGCGGTGGGTGAGACGTTGATGGCTGCGATGGACATGGGTCGGAACCTTTCTGATTGCTGGTCTGATTGCTGGCGGTTAGTCGGGCGGGGAAACGTCCTGCGAGGACGATCGAAAAGCGAGACGAGGAAGAACATGAGGCACGCGGCGCGAAGTGGGAGGGGGACAAAAGCAAACACGCCGGGCTCGTTTATGGTCGAGACCGGCGTGCGTCGTTGTGTGGTTGGTTGCTGCTTGGCCTAGCGTTTCAGCGGATCAGGCCAGATGATGATTTGTTGCAGCAGATTCCAGCACACGACAGCACGCCAGCCCTTTGGGTTGGCACATCTGCGTGTGTTGGTGCATGCACGTGAACATTCGGAGAGAGTCTACCTCGCGCGGTGAACGCGAGTCAAGCGAGGCGAGAAAAAAACCTGTGGAGGGCGAGTGAAGAGCGCGTGAAGACTGCATTACACGGTCGCAGCCAGCAGCGCCTGGGGCTTGCTGCCAGCCGAGACCTCGCCGTTGGGCATGAGCACGATGGCAACGCGGGTGCGCGGCGCGGGAGCCGGCAGTTTGATGCTGTCGCGCTGGGGCGTGCCCTCAAACTGCGCGAGCTCGCGCGTCACGGAGCCCTCTTCGTCGATCACGACGATGCGGTAGGTGCTGCCCTCCACCCGCGGCAAGCCCCGGTAGACGAGGCGGGCCTCGTTCGTGCTTTCCTTCACGAAGAGCGTGGCCTGTGCGCTCACGTTCTCCGTTTGGCTCGCGGGCAGCAGCGCGTAGCGCTTCACGCTCGCGTCAAACAGCATCTCTTCGACCGACACCGAGCCCGTGGCAACGGCATTGCTCTCGAGCTGGCTGCGCATGTTGCTGTTGGTCTGATACGTCGTGAACGCGATCGCGCCGAGCGCCACGCAAGCCGCGAGGAGCGAGACGGAGGCGATACGCCAGCCGTTGTTCGTGGGGCGTGCGCCGTTCTCGGTGGCTTCGGCGTTGATGACGCGCTGCACGATGGCGGCGTGCACGCGATCGAGCACGCGCTCCTTCAGGCTCGCATCGGGCTCGACCTTGGCGCGAAGCTCCTCACTCTCGGCAAAGCGGGCCTGTTCGCGCAGCACCTGCTCGCGCACTTCGAGGGGCTGCTCGCGCAAGGCGCGCTCATAGGCCTCGTGCTCGTCGCGATCGAGCAGGCCCAGGGCCGCAAGGCCTGCCTGCTCGAAGAGCTCGGCGCGCGTGAAGCTGATGGCGCCTGGTGCGTCGGTCGTGAACTTGAATGGGTCGCTGCTCATCGTCATTGCTCGTTCTTGCTTGTTGTGCGGAGCGTGCATCGCCCCGATTGATCCAGTGTTGTCGTCGTTGTTTGACTGCCGACTACGTGCCTGCTGCCTACCTGCGGACTGCTACGCCTACTCACACATTCCGATACGTTCTTCCGCGCCAAAGTGCCCACTTTTCTGGCAGCTTTCAGGCGATTTTGCTGCTCGCGCTGATCTCGCTGATCACACCGTTGTCTCTTCTCCCGTTCGCTCGCGCAGCCTGACGAGTGCTCGGCTCAGTGCGCTCTTCACGGTCCCCAGCGGCGTGTTCAGCTCATCGCCAATCTGCCGCAGGGTTTGGCCTCCCAAATACGCCCTCGTCACCACCACCCGCTGCAACTCGGGCAACGCCTCGATGCGCTTCATCAGCGCCGCGACGCGTTCGTCGCTCTCCATCCGGCTTGCCTGCACCTGCGCCATGGGCACGGTGGTGGCTTGCGGATGGTCCAGCGAACTCGCCCGGATGCGTGCCCTGGTGCGACGGAGTTTGTCGACCAGGTGCCTTCGGCTGATGAGCATGACCCACGTCACGAGCGCCGCACGCTCTTGGTCATACCGCCCAGCCGTCATCCAGAGCCTCACGAAAATCTCCTGCACGGCGTCTTCAGCTTCTGCCTTGGTGGGCAGGGTTTGAAAAGCCATGCGAAACACCAAGCTGCCGAAACGGTCGTAGAGCTCGGCGATTGCCCATTCGTCGTTGTTGGCAACCCGCTCCATGAGCGACTTGTCCACCGCAGCACGCTCGGCAGCAGCCTTGGGCGAGAGCCTTGCGCCCACGCGCCCTGTTGCAGAGCCCGCGGAGGACTGAGGCTTGATTGGCAAGTTGTCTGACATAACGCTCACGCCAGCCCAGCTTGTCCGACAAACCGCAACCGACCGCCACCCGCCGCAACTGACGCCCCACCGAGAGGTCCACGGCTGGTTCAAGACAAGTGACAACAGTTGCCAAGCGGCACGCCGCCAAGCTGGTTGCACAAGGCCTGTGCTTGGTGAACATCCGACGGGCGACTCGAAAAACCAGGGAAACCTTGAGGGTGTGCCCGAGTTTTCTCAGCCGCTGCCCGGCCCAGTTCTGCGGCGAATGCCGCGAATCTGAACCCGCACAAGTCGATACGAATTCACGCGGAAAAGGTTGCGAGGATTTTCGTGAGATAGGCGGGATTGCGGCGCAATCGGGGTGGAAACGCCCTAGATAGACCACCTGAAAAAGGGTGCTCGCTTCTGCGAAAATCCCCTTGCGTTGCCGTGAAGTTTCGGTTATCGTGATGTGAGGAGGAAAAGGCGCACGCCGGGACGACACCCGGCAGCACATGGAGTCCGGATCCTGATGATTCAAGATCGCGTTTCCAATGCTGACTTTTCGATTGACCGCCGCAGTCCGCGGGGTCGTCGTGGCTTTACTGTCATCGACGTGCTCGTGTCGATGGCGGTGATCGCGGTGCTCATCAGCCTGATGCTGCCCCAGATCGGGAAAGTGAACGAGTCGGCGCGGCGCGTGGCGTGCCAGAGCAACCTGCGGCAGATCGGCATCGGCACCCTGATGTACGCGCAGGAGTTTGAGGGCTATTTGCCCCCGAGCGTGTTCCTGAAGAACAGCGCGAGCGAGCGTGCCCGGCCCCAGGAGATGATCACGCTGCGTGTGGCGAACACCGGGCGATGGGATGGCCTGGGCTTGCTGTACATGCACAGCTACATCGATGCGCCCGAGGTGTTTTACTGCCCAAGCCATCGCGGGCACCACCGCTACGGCGCGTATGCATCGTTCTGGACAAGCCCCGAGCAAGCCGCGCTCGATGCAGCTCGACCTGTGCTGAATAGCAGCCCGGAGATCATCGGGAACTATCACTATCGCGGCGAAGGGCCCATGTCGATGGGTGAGCGCGTGACGACGACCACGCCCTCGACTCGCTCGCTGTTTCAGATCAACCCGCGCGAGGTGAGCCTGATTGCCGATGGCATGCGCGAGCGCAGCGACGTGAACCACAAGCTCGGAAGCAACTACTTCCGTGCCGACATGACCGTGCACTGGTTCCGCGACACGAGCCAGCACTTGATGAGCAGCTTGCCCACGGACAAGACCCTCGCGAACTCGCGGGTCGTGCAAACGGCCTGGCACCTGTTTGATGGCATGGTGAGCCACAACGCGCTGAACGACAACAGCAGCTCCGAAGATTGAGCGCGGTCTGCAGCTCGCTTGAATCTACTCACGTTTGCGACGCGCGACGTCTTTCGCGAAGCTCTCTTACGCCAGCAGATCAAGGCGACCCGAGGTGGCTTGCGATTTGCTCTGGTCGGCAGCCTGCGCGATCATGGCGACCACGGCAGCTCCCGTCTGCTTCTGCGCATCGAGGGTTTTCTTCGCCACGGCGACATCGACCTTGTTCTTGGTCTGGGCCTGCGAGATGGCACTGAGCGATGCTGCGGAAATGTCCATATGTTGATCATCGGTCCTTGCGCTGCGTCGCGGGGGCTGAAGGCACGGAATTGCCTGCAACGCTGGACTGAATGCCGTACTTCTCGCGCAATCGCTGCGCACTGATCGTGATCTGTGCCAGCTTCTCGGGTCCGAACCGATCGAGGTTTGGCAAGATCGTGGTCATGCGCTGGTTCTTGGCGAACAGTGCGCGGTTGCGATGCAAAAAATCCCAGTAGAAGACGCTGAATGGGCAGGCCTTGTCGCGTGTCTTTGGGTCGTCGCCTCGGTTGCCAGGGTCGAAGGCGCACTGCGAGCAGTAGTTGCTCATCTTGCTGATGTATTGCCCGCTGCTGCAGTAGGGCTTGGTGCCCACCACGGGCTTCTTCGCGCCGGGCCCCTCGCGAATGCCATCGGCGTGCATCGCCATGCCCAGCGTGTTGGGCAGCGTTGCCCAGTCCACCGCATCGACATACATGCCCAGAAACCAGTCGCTGATGCTGCGCGGGTGCACGCCCGCGGTGAGGGCAAAGTTGCCGACTATCATGAGGCGCTGGATGTGATGCCCGTAGGCACTCTGCACCACCTGCCCCACGCACTCGCGCAGGCAGGTCATGTCGGTCTCGCCAGACCAATAGAACGCGGGGAGCGAGGCGTGCTGATCGAGGTAGTTGCGCTGCGCGTAGCCCGGACCCTCAAGCCAGTACACGCCTCGGATGAACTCGCGCCAGCCAATGAGCTGGCGCACAAAGGCCTCGACGGATTGCAGCGGGGCTTTGCCCTTCTCAAAGGCCTCGATCGCGGCCTGCGCGCACTCGAGCGGGTGCAGCAGCTTGAGGTTGATCGCGCTGCTGAGCACGCTGTGATAGACGGTGGGCTCGTCGGTCCACATCGCATCCTCAAGCGGGCCAAACAGCGCGAGACGTTTGGACACAAAGTCTTGCAACGCGAGCAGCGCATCGCTTCGCGTGACGGGATAGGCGAAGGCTTGCAACGCCTCGTCGCTCCCCGGAAGCTCGGGCAGGCAGCGACGCACGCAGGCGATGGCGTCGAGCGTGATGGCATCGGGCTCGAACCGCCGCGGCTTGGGTGGGCGGGGCTTGGGGCCCGCCTTGCCGAAGCTCTGGCGGTTGTCGTGGTCGTAGTTCCACGTGCCGGAGAGGGGCGACTTGCCGTCCGGTTCCATCAGTACGTTCAGGCGTTTGCGCTGCTCGCGATAGAAGAACTCCATCGTGAGCTCTTTGCGACCCTTCGCCCAGGCCGCAAACTGCTCGTGCGTGGTGAGAAAGTGCGTATCGGGCAGGATGTCCACGGGTTTGCCAGTGGCGTGCTGCCAGCTGAGGGCGATTGCCAGCACGCGATGCTCGCCCGGCTGCACGAGCGTGATGCGCTCGCACGCGTGAAGGGCGGGGTGCGTTGTGAACAGCCTGGGCAGCTCGGTGGAGAAGCTGTGGGTGTTCGCGGGGTCGTCGAGTGCGATGTAGATGACGGTGAAGCCCTGCTCGCGCAGCCTGTGGGCATGGTGCCGCATCGCAGACAGAAACAGCACGGTGCGGGCCCGATGGCTGGGCACGTGCGTGCTCTCCTCACGCACTTCCATCATCACGATGACGTCGCGCGACGCATCGGCATCCTTCAGCGCGGGGCTGGCGTGGTCGAGCTGATCGCCCAGGATGACGATGGCGCGCGCGGCAGTTGGCGCTTTGGTTGGTTTGCTTGGTTTGCGGGTGCTCATGTCGCGCTCCGAAGTGCGAGCAGCGCCATCACGCACGCGAGCAGGGCGTGCACGCTCCACGCTGCGGTGCGGAACCAGTGGATGCGGACAAGGCGGGTGATGAGAGCAGCGCGCTCCGCGGGAGCCTGTTCATTCGTCGTAAGGCGCATGTGCATGGGCACGATGATGGCAAACGTGAGCACCCAGCACGAGGCGAGCAGCAAAGCGTTGGCGATCGCGAGCGGCGCGGCAATCGCGGAAGCCTGAGGCATGCTCAGCGCGAGCACCAGCAGCAGCGACGCAGTCGCGCCCTCGATGAGCATGCCCGGCGCGACGATGAACCCGATGCTGCGCTGGTGGTGCTGCATCGCCTCGCGAAATCGGGTTGGGTCCTTGAAAGCAAAGCCCGGATACATGACCGCCTGCGCCACCAGTACCACGCCCAGCATGAGCGCGGAGGAGGCGGTGTGTACGATGTGCAGTGCAGGAAGAAGGTCCGCGAGCTCGCGCACGAGGCCGGAGAGCGGGCCTTTGGGCGAGGCAGGAGCGGTCGAGAAGTGCGCCGCAGCGAGCAGTGTGGAGACGGTCGCGATGAGCATGCGGCATGGGTTCGTACGCGGCGCGCGAGTCGATGCCTCGCGGAGCGAGCGACGGGGATGATTGCGTTGCACGGAGGCACCACGCGTGGCAGGCAAGCTGAAGGCCCGCAAACACCCAGACGCAGCAACCCCGAGGCCGCCTGCCCAGAGCGGGCGCGAGCTGATGGAGGGCTGGATGCTGGGCAAGGGCTGGCAGCCCTGGGGCTTTCAGCGTGAAGCCTGGGATGCCTATGCGCGGGGCGAGGATGGGCTTGTGCAGGTGCCCACGGGGGCGGGCAAGACGTATGCCGCGGTGCTCGGGCCCCTGATGCACCTCGCCGACGAGCTTGCCAAACACGGGCACACGGCGGACGCGACGCGCGATGCGAAGCAGCGAGCCCGTGCGACGAAAGTGGTGCTCGAGGCGCTGCCCGGGCCATTCTTGCTCTACATCACGCCCCTGCGTGCCGTGACGCGAGACATCGAAAAGGCGATCCTTGCGCCCCTCGAAGCCACTGGGCTACCCGTGCTGGTGGAAAGCCGCACGGGGGACACGAAAGCGAGCGTGCGTGCCAAGCAGCGCGAGCGACTGCCTCACGTGCTGCTCACGACGCCCGAGTCGCTCTGCCTGCTGCTGACAAGGCCCGATGCGCAATCGCTGCTCGCGCCGCTGCGCTGCGTGGTGGTGGATGAATGGCACGAACTACTTACGAGCAAACGAGGGAGCGCGACCGAGCTCGCGCTCGCACGCCTGCGGCGGTTTGCGCCGCCGATTCGCACGTGGGGGCTGTCTGCCACGCTGCCCAACGCCGATGAAGCACTCGCGGTGCTGCGAGGCGTTCGCAGCGCAGGCGACGCGGGTGCCGGTCGCGTGGTGCGGGCGAGCATCAGCAGGACGGTGCGCATCGAGACGGTGCTGCCCAAGCAGCCAAAGGACTTGCCGTGGGCGGGGCACCTGGGCCTGAGCATGCTGCCCGCGGTGCTCGATGAGCTGGACCCGCGCGAACCCACGCTGGTGTTTACCAACACGCGCTCGCAGGCGGAGCGGTGGTTTCATGCGATCGCGTTTGCGAAGCCCGAGTGGAAGGGCATGCTCGCGCTGCATCATGGCAGCATCGATCGCGCCGACCGCGAGGCGGTGGAGGCGGGGCTGAAGGATGGCTCGCTGCGGATTGTGGTTGCCACCAGCAGCCTCGACCTTGGCGTGGACTTTTCGCCCTTGCGCAAGGTGTTGCGGATTGGCAGCCCCAAGGGCATCTCGCGCGTGGTGCAGCGCGCGGGGCGTGCGAACCACAGCATGGGCGGCACGAGCATCGTGCGGTGCGTGCCCACGCACGGGCTCGAGCTGCTGGAGATCGTCGCCTCGCGCAGCGCGTGGATGCGTGGAGAGCTGGAGGCGCGATATCCGTATGCAAGGCCCGTGGATGTGCTGGTGCAGCACATCGTGACGTGCGCGCTGGGGGGCGGGTTTGTGCCAGAGGCGCTGCTGAGCGAGGTGCGGACGGCTCACAGTTATGCGAAGCTGAGCGACGAGGAGTTTGCGTGGGCGATGGCGATGGCGGAAGAGGGCGGGTGCCTGAAGCGATACCCGGAGTTTCGCCGCATCGCGAAGGATGAGTCGGGCGTGTATCGCGGTGCCTCGGCACGCATCGCGCACCTGCACAAGCTGAACGTGGGCACCATCACGGGCGATGCGACGCTGGAGATTGCCTACACCACGGGTCGTCGCATCGGCACGATCGACGAGAACTTTGTGACGGGGCTGCGCGAGGGAACGCGGTTTGTGTTTGCGGGCAAGGTGCTGAGCTTTGTGGGCGTGCGCGACCTGACGGTGCTGGTGCGCAGCGCGACGGGCACCGTCGGCACGACGCCCATCTGGGCTGGCACGAGGCTGCCCATTAGCGAGTCGCTGAGCGGGGCGATGCGCGAGGCGCTGGAGCTGGCAGCGGCGTATGCGACTGGCAGCGAGGCGGATGCACGAGGCCTTGCGGGGCATGAGACAGAGCTCGAGGCGGCGCGTGGGCTCATTGGGGCCCAGCTTGCCAGCAGCATCGTGCCCAAGGCCCACGAGCTGCTGGTCGAGCAGACCACCTCGCGCGAGGGGCACCACATCTTTGTGTTTCCGTTTGAGGGGCGCCTCGTGCACGCGGGGCTGGGCGCGCTGCTCGCTCTGCGATTTGCGAGGCTGAGGCCCTGCACCTTTTCGTTCGCGGTGAATGACTATGGGTGCGAGCTGCTGACGGGCGATGCGCAGATCGCGAAGCTGGCGTGCGATGCGGGCGTGTGGCGAGAGCTGCTGGCGAAGGATGGGCTGCTGGAGGACGTCGCAGCGAGCGTGAGCATGACGCAGCTCGCGAGGCTTGCGTTCCGCGATGTGGCACGCGTCGCGGGCTTGGTGCTGCAGAACTATCCCGGTGCGCGACGCACGGGCAAGCAGGTGCAGGCGAGCAGCGGGCTGATCTTCGATGTGCTCAGCGACTTTGAACCCCAGAACCTCCTGCTTCATCAGGCAAGGCGGGAGGTGCTGGACAGGCACTTTGAAGCATCGCGGCTTGACCGCACGTTTCAGCGGCTGCGCGAGGCGACGCTGCGGATCGTTCGGCCCGCCCGCCTTACTCCCCTCGCGTTTCCGCTCGTGGTGGAGCGCGAGGCGAGCAAGCTGAGCAGCCAGACGATCGCGCAGCGCGTGGAAGCGATGCGAGCGCAGTGGGAGGGGTGCGCGTGATCTGTTCGTGCGGTGCGGGGGGCCGCCCGGCTCAGGCGAGCGCGGGATGCCAGATGGTCTTCAGCTCGCAGCAGGGCTTGATCCACGCCAGGCCCTGGGCGGCGTCGCTGGCCCAGTTGCCATCGGGCAGCAGCGAATCGTGCACGATGCAGACGCGCTTGAGGTTCTCGGCGCTGCCCTCGCGCAGCAGGGCGGCATCGGGCGCGGGCACGCTCGCGAGCACGGCGTCGATGTCGCGGTGCGAGGTGACGAAAGGCAGCAGCTCGGCACGCTTGCCAGTGAGGATGTTCGCGGTGCCCGCAGGCAAGTCGCTCGTTGCGAGGGCCTCGGCGAGCACCATCGACGCAACCGGGTTGCTCTCGCTGGGCAGCACGATCGCCGCGTTGCCCGGCACGAGTGCGGGCAGCAGCAGGCTCAGCAGCCCCAGCAGCGGCGCAGCATCAGGACACACCACCACGACTACGCCCGTTGCCTCCGGCACCGTGAAGTTGTAGAAGTGACCCGCGACGGGGTTGTGGCAACCCAGCAACTGCGAGTACTTGTCGCACCAGCCGGCATAGTGCACCACGCGGTCGATGGCGAGCGAGACCTCGCGCTCGGGCGTGAGCTTCGCGAGCGAGGACTTGCCGGTGGCTTTGGCGGGCTTCGTTGGCTTGGGCTGCTTGCTGGCTGCCACCACGCCCACATCGCTCAACGCAGCTTCCAGCTCTTGCCGCTTGCCTTGCATCATCTCGGCAAGGCGATAGAGCACTTGCCCGCGGTTGAAGGCGGTGGCACCTGCCCACTTGGGCTGGGCGGCGCGAGCGATCTCGACGGCGTCGCGCAGGTCTTTACGGCTGGCAAGGCAGAGGTGCGCGTGCACCTCTCCGGACTTGTTGTGAATGGCCCAGCTTCGTCCAGACTCACTGCGCGGGAAGGCCCCACCCAGAAACAGCTTGTAGGTTTTCGTCACGTCGAGGCGGCTCATGGGCGAGGGTAGACGGGGCAGCCCGCGAGCGCGGATCCTCGCAAAGACCTCGCTCTCGACAGCGTGCGGACCAGCTGCCGCACCCTCACGAGAGAGCCACTACCCTGCGTGCAATGGATGCCGACATGTTTCCGTCATGGCTGCCCAAGGATGGGCAAGGTGGGTCAACGCGCCGCGGGCGGCAACCCTTTGAGGGCGAGCCCAGCGTGCCGGAAGCCAGCGGCGCTGACGAGTTTGATGCGGGCGTGAGCTGGCTGCGCAACAGCGCAGCAACCGACGCACCGAGCGCGGAGGCTGCACCCGCTTCGGCGGGCGCGCGTCGCGCGTCGGCGCACACACCAAGCCCTGCCCCCGCGCTCGACCCCGCCACCGCGATGGACGACCTGACCAAAGACCTCACGCCCCCGCAGAAGCAAGCGGTGCTGCACACCGAGGGGCCCTTGCTCGTGCTCGCGGCAGCGGGCAGCGGCAAGACGCGTGTCATCACGCGCCGGATTGCGTATTTGGTTTCGCTGGGCGTGCCCGCGTGGTCGATCCTCGCGCTCACGTTCACCAACAAGGCAGCGGGAGAGATGCGCGAGCGTGTGCACTCGCTGCTGGGCGAGGGTGGGCACACGCGTGGGCTCACGGTCACGACGTTTCACGCGCTCTGTGCCCGCCTGCTGAGGCGATATGCCGAGCAAGCGGGCCTGAAGGCCGATTACACGATCTACGACAGTGGCGACCAGGCAACGCTCGTGAAGAAGGCGATCGAGGCGCTGCAACTGAGCACGAGCAACTTCCCGCCCCGCAGCGTGCTTGGAGCCATCAGCAACGCCAAGAACCAGCTGATGGACGCGAGCGCGTATGCGCAGCAGGCGATGGACTTTTCGGGCAGGCACATCGCCCGCATCTACGCGGCGTACGAGAAGGGCCTGCAGGCCGCCAACGCCGTGGACTTTGACGACCTGCTGCTGCGGACCGCGAAGCTGCTGCGCGACAACGCCGAAGTGCGCGACGAGGTGCGCAGCCGCTATCAATACATCCTCGTTGATGAGTATCAAGACACCAACCAAGCGCAGTTCACCATCGCGAGCATGATCGCGGGCGGAGCGGTGGGCGTACGCGAGCGCATTCGAGGCGCGCAGGGCGATGCAAGCCAGACGCCAGCTGGCGGGCGGCGGCCCAACATCTGCGTCGTGGGCGATCCCGACCAGGCAATCTACGGCTGGCGCGGGGCAGACATCAGCAACATCCTCGACTTTGAGCAGAGCTACCCGGGGTGCGCCGTCATCACGCTGGGCGAGAACTTCCGCAGCACCGCGCCGATCCTCCGCCTCGCCGACTCGCTGATTCGCCACAACAAGCGCCGCAAGCACAAAGACCTCTTCACGAGCAAGGCCGGAGGCGAGCGCGCGGAGGCGGTGCTCTGCCGCGACGAGCGCCACGAGGCGGCGCTGGTGGTCGATTGGTTGCGGCACGCGCGCGAGACGGGCCTCGAAGGCAAACCCATCGCGTGGAAGGACATGGCGGTTTTCTATCGCACCAACGCGCTCTCGCGCGTGATGGAAGAGGCCTTCCGCGCCGCGGGCGTGCCCTACACCATCGCTCGCGGCACGGCGTTTTATGATCGCGAGGAGATCCGCAACGCGCTCTCCTACCTGCGGGTAGTGGCCAACGCCAGCGACGATGTCTCGCTCCTGCGAATCGTCAACACGCCCAGCCGCGGCATCAGCGATGCGACGGTCGAGAAGCTCGAGGACCTTGCCCGTTCCCGGGGCGTACCGGTGCTTGCGGTGATGAAGCTCTTCGCGAGCGGCGACTTTGCGACAGAGGCCGCGAAGCTGGGCCTCACGGGCAGGGCGCTTAACAGCATCAACGCCTTCGTCGCGATGCACGCGGGGTGGGTGAGCGCGGGGGCCTTCCTCGGCAGCGAGGCTCGCGGCTCACTCGCAGAGCTCGTCGATCGCGTGGTGAAGGAGAGCGGGCTGGAGAAGATGTATCGCGATCAGGCGGCAAAGTCGCAGAGCGACAGCGACGCGCAGCGGCTGGACAACCTCGCCGAACTCATCAGCAGCGCGAGGCAGTTTGAGCTGGAGTATGACCCGAGCTCCGATGCCGTGCTGGGCGCGAGCGAGGTGCAGCAAGCCCCCGAGCAGCTTTCGCTGCTGCCCTTGCTGCGGGCCTACCTCGAAAGCGTCTCGCTCGTCGCCGATGCCGACAGCGTCGACCCCACCACAGGCTCGGTCACGCTCATGACGCTCCACGCCGCGAAGGGCCTGGAGTTTCCGTGCGTCGCGATCGTGGGCATGGAAGAGAGCCTGCTGCCGCACTCGCGCGCGATCACGAGCATGAGCGACGCAGAGATGGAAGAGGAACGCCGCCTCTGCTTCGTGGGCATCACGCGCGCGATGCGAAGGCTGCTCATGACGAGCGCAAAGCTCCGTACCATGCGCGGCATCCCCGAGCGCACAATCCCCAGCAGATTCCTCGCAGAGATGGACAGCGCCCAGCTGCTCGTGAGCGATCAATCGGGCGGCATGATCGGTGATGGTTGGGACGACGATGCAGGAGACTCGGAGCATGACATGCCGCCTCGCATCGCGGTGCGAGGCGACAGCGGCTGGAGCCCGCCCACCGGCAGCGCGAGCAAGCCCGCGAGCGCGATGGGCCCGGGCGGCGCGAGCTTTCGAGCCGGAGACCGCGTGCGGCACGCGCAGTTTGGCGTGGGCACCGTGAAGAGCGCGTCGCCCGGGCTCAATGCCCGCGTCGTCATCGAGTTTCAGGATGTTGGCGTGAAGACGCTGGTGCTGCAGCACGCCCGACTCGTCAAGCTCTCGACGTCGTGAGGCAGGCGAGTCTGCCTTGCCGCCAGACCCGCTACTTCCTGCGATTCAGGCGATCCACCCATGCTCCAAGGATGTTGTCCGTGCGTGCCTCAGGCAGCGCCGCGGCCTTCCCTCGAGTCCAATCGCGGAGCGCTTCGCGCGCGATCCGGAAGGACGCGAGCAGGCCTTGCGCAGGGCCCGACTTCTCGACCGTGGTTTCGCTGCGACGCAAGAGCAGCAGCGTCACGTCATCATCCACTTGGCACGCCCCGTGCACGCGTGCAAACAGCCTCGCCACAAACTCGCCGGGAGGCGACTGTGCCTCAGCGTTCGCCGCCGCAAGCAAGCCCGCTATCCCCAGCTCATCGCGAGCGGTGGTGGGGGCTGCTGCCGGCCGCGTCGCCTCAATCAAGGCGTCGCTATACAGCAGCACCATGTCTCCGGGCGCGAGCTGCACCTGCATGCGTTGATACTGCGTCGTGCTCAGCACGCCCAGCGGGGCGTCGTGCAGTTCGCTCGCTTCGTGTGGCATGAGCGGTGCCGCCTCGGGCATCTCCAGCGTGCTCCACGTGCCAGCCGCATGGCGATAGATGAGCGCGGGCGGGTGCCCTGCGCTCGTGATGTCCAGCTCGCCCGCGGGTGCCCACCACGTGATGACCGCCGCGGTCGCAAACATGCCGGGCGTGGCGATGGCGGCAAACTCCTCGTTCAGTGTGCGCACGAGCCTGGTGTGGTCGACAAAGTTGATGTACCGCCTCATCAGCTCGCGGAGGCGGATGGCAATCTCGCTCACGCGCAGCCCGTGCCCGCTCACATCCGCGAGCAGCACGCGGCCGATGCGCCCAGTGGCGCAGCTGGAGAGGTAATGAATGTCGCCCCCCAGCGCATCGCCCGCGTGGGGCTTGCTCAGCACCCACGCGTCGAGACCAGGCACGCTCACCGCGCGGTCGACCGCGTCGTTGCCGCCCCACACCTCGAAGCACTGCAGCGTGTGCGGCTCGGTCTGCATCGGTGTCGCTCCGAAGGCCTTAGGCCCCGGTGCTCGCCTTCTCCCAGGTTCGCGCATGCCAGTCGCTCCGCGTGCCCTGATAGGCTTCGCCCGGGAACTGCTTGATGCCGTCCTGCTTGGGCTTGCGGCCTTGTCCGCGCATGCCCGTGGGCGTCTTCTCCGGAATGATGAACTGCTCGGGCGTCTGGCTGTCGCTCAGCTTCATCGCAGCACTCGCAGCAGCGAGCATCGTGTCGTCGGCGTTCTGATAGAGCTGCGTGCGCAGCTCCTCGATCTCGAGCTCGGCAAGGTCGAAGAAGTGCATCGCCGCGGCCTTGTCTCGCTGGAACTCAAGGTCGCCCGCGCCGTTACCCGCGTGCAGGCGCAGATCGCGATCAAGCTTCGCGAGCGTGCAGAGCATCGCGTGCAGCAGGATTGCCATCTGCCCCATGCGCCCCTGCACACACTGGCGATCGAGGATCGCCGCGTCGTAACGCTTGCTCATCACCTTGAAGACATACGT
>JAIYDA010000159.1 GCA_027487735.1 Planctomycetaceae bacterium
GAGGTCGGTGTTGGTCCAGGCTTTCGGAGATAGTGTTTTCATGGTCGCTTGCTCGCCGCCTTTCTTCGCCCGTTCCGCCGACTGCCACCAACATCGCTCACCCCCGCACCCCACCCCCAAACAACCCAGGCCGCGCGCCCGCCAAATCCATGTGGTTCGCACCGCTCTCTGCCACAAACTTGCTCGCCCGGTGCAGGCTTTCAAACGTCCCCGCATCCGTCCACCACCCATCCAGCGTCTCGTGCGTCAGGTCGCCGCGCCGCAGGTAGTAGTTGTTCACATCCGTGATCTCCAGCTCACCCCGCCCGCTGGGCTTGAGGCTCTGGCACACCTTGAAGCAGTCCCCGTCATAGAAGTAAATCCCCGTCACCGCCATGTTGCTGGGCGGGTTCTTGGGCTTCTCAATCAGCGTCTTGATCCGCTGGTTGCTATCAAACTCCACGACCCCAAACCGCTGCGGATCGGGCACTTCCTTCAAGATAATCTTCGCCCCGCTCTTCTGCGTGAAGAAGTCCGCCGCCGCCTTCTTGATGTTCCCCTCGATGATGTTGTCCCCCAGAATCACGCAGATCTTCCCGCCATCCGCAAAGTCCTCCGCCAGCTTCAGCGCATCCGCGATCCCGCCCTCCCCTTCCTGATACCCATACCGCAGCTCGCGCACCCCAAGGTGCTTGCCGTTCTTCAGCAGCTTCAAAAAATCCCCCGCGTGCTCGCCCCCCGTCACCACCATGATCTCATCGATCCCCGCATTCAGCATGCACTGAATCGGGTAATAGATCATCGGGCGGTCATACACAGGCAGCAAGTGCTTGTTCGTCACCAGCGTCAAAGGCCGCAGCCGCGAACCCAACCCACCAGCCAAGATAACGCCCTTCATGCTTCGCTCCTTGCGAGTCTGCGCCCGCACCCTTCCGCCGCCCTTGCGCTCACACGCTTCCGCTCCCCCCACCATCGACCAATTATCGGCTCGCCTTCGACCCCGCGCAGCCTCCATCACACACTCTTCTTCATCCGCTTCCACGTCCGCACAACCAATCCACGCCCCATTTCTCGCCCTTCTTGCGCTCCTCGCCCGATCCTCCCTGCTGCCGGCCCACGCCCACCCCCGCCCGCAGCCACTTTCGGAGGAGCATTCCCCCTTGCCCTATCAGCCCAATCAGTCCCATCAGCCCCACGCCCGCGCCGCCTCCCTCGCCCTCCTCCTGCTCTCCGCCCCAGCCCTGAGCCCAGCCCTGAGCCCAGCCCCAGCCCTCGCCCAGCTCACTCTCTTCCCCTCGCCCGTGGGCGGCCGCGCCACCGCAGCCCTCGTCTCCGCCGACGCCTCCACCGTCGTCGCCACCATCGTCAACCCAGGCACCTCCTTCAGCGCCCGCGCCGTTGTCTGGTCCGCATCAGGCTCGCTCCGCAACCAGTTCACTGGCCCCGCGTCCTCGCCCTTTCTCTTCCCCGTTGCCCTCTCCGCCAACGGCTCCACCCTCCTCGCCAACGTCGCCTTCCCCAGCACCCCCACCCTCTTTTCCGTCGCCACTGGCGCGGCATCCCCAATCCCAAACTGCCCCCCAGGCTCAAACGCCAGCGCCCTCTCCGCCGATGGCACCTTCGCCGCCCTCACGCTCCCCTTCCCCGCCCAAGCCGGCGCACGCGTCGACGCCATCGCAGGCTTCACCAGCCCCAGCACCCTCCTCATCCCAGGCTCGCGCGATGCCATCGCTCTCTCCGCCACAGGCTCCACCGTCCTCGGCCAACTCACCGACTTCGCAGGCTACACCTTCGCCCCTGCCGCAGGGACAATCCCCCTCTGCGCCCTCGCCTTCGGCGGCTCATGCCCAGGCCCCAGTTCGCCCACAGGCCCATCCTCCCTTGTCCCCGTCGCCATCTCCGCCGACGCTTCCACCATCGTGGGCGGCGCACCCTACGCCAATGGCTCCGGTGCCGCATTCCGCCTCACCGCAAGCGGCTATCAAGAACTCATCTCCTGCGCGCAGCTCGGCATAGGCAGCGCCACCGCCACCGCCGCCAGCGCCGATGGCTCCGCAATCGTCGGCTCCGACACCTGCCTCACCAACGGCCCCTGGCTCTGGCGGCAAGGCACAGGCCTGCGCTCCATCCGCGAGCTTGCCACCGCACTCGCCATCGACCCCGCCATCGAGTTCGTCTCCGCCAACGCCATCTCCGACGATGGCTCCACCATCGCCGGCACGCTCTACCTCCCCGATGGCTCCGACCTCACCGCCTACACCCTCCGCATCCCCACCCCCTGCGACTCCATCGACTTCAATAACGACTCCCTCTTCCCCACCGACCAAGACCTCATCGACTTCCTCTCCGTCCTCGCAGGCGGCCCCTGCAGCACCCCCACCTGCAACGACATCGACTTCAACAACGACTCCCTCTTCCCCAGCGACGACGACCTCATCACCTACCTCCGCGTCCTCGCCGGCGCCCCCTGCCCCTAGCCCGCGCTGGGTACCCCGGGTCTCCGACCCGGGTTCGGGGCAACGCCCCGAGGGGCACTCCAGCGCCGATCCAAACAGCCCCTCGCGCCCCTCCGCGCCCCTCCCCGCATACCCCCACGCCCCCCCCGCGAGCCCAACTGCGCAAGCACTGGGACGCCGCCCCCGTACTCCCCCAAACTCCCCCCCGCGCGCCGCACGCCCCTCCCCCACCCCTCGTGCCCCCGCCCCGACCCCGGTTTGGAAAACCGGGCTACCCCGCGCGCCGTGGCACCAAACCCCGCGCGCACACCGTGGCCCAGACCTTTTTTCTTGTCGCCTCCCATCCACCCCCAA
>JAIYDA010000151.1 GCA_027487735.1 Planctomycetaceae bacterium
CCGCCAGCGAGCACGCGCAGGAACGCGATCAGATCCGAGTCATCGGGGAACAGACCGTCGTTGTTGAAGTCGATGCCGTCGCACTGGTTCGTGCTGCAGGCTCCGCCCGCGAGCACCGACAGGAAGTCCAGCAGGTCCGAGTCATCGGGGAACAGGCCATCGCCGTTGAAGTCGATGCTGTTGCACTCGGGCGCGCCGCTGGTGGTCGCGATGACCACCTGCCCAGCCTGGGCCAGATCAGTAATCCACACGCAGGGACCAACCATCTGCACGCCGATCTGCACGTGACGACCGGGGGTCGGATCGGTGCCAACCGTCAGGCTGAATGGACCGGGCGTTGCAGGAACCGCAACCTCGTTGAAGCTCGAGAAGTCGGGAGCGAAGTCGCGGATGAAGATGTTCGCGGTGTGGGCGCTCGTCAGCGTGTTCGAGATCACCGTGCCGCTGAACGTCACGAGTTGGCCGCCCAAGGTGCTGGTTTGCTGCGAATACACCACGGCATCCATGCGCTTGTTGCCCGTCGAGCCCGGACCGCCCGCGGGCGTGTACCAGAAGGGGTTCGGATCGTTGATCGAGTTGGGCGTCATCGTCAGCGTTTGTGCCGTGTCATCAAAGATACAGCGGAGGTCGGGCACGCCCCAGGGGCTGCCGAACACATAGGTGCCGCTGAGTTCGGACACGTTCATGAAGCCCAGCCACGGCGCGCCGGGCAGACCAGCCGAGTTCGGGACGGTCAAGTCTGCCGCCGAAGCAGCCGAGCCAGCGAGCAGACCTGCAAACAATGCAACGGAAATACGGTTCATGGGCAGCATCCTTGTGAAACAGGGGTGAAACACTTCCGGGAACCGTTTCAGCATACTGGAAAATGCCAGTCTGTCCACACTTTTTATGGTAATTTTGTTATTTTTTGCGCAACAAGACATGCCCTAACAAGGGCATCCGGGCCTCGAGTTGGCCCTCAGGCCTGCTCGCTGTTGACAAGGTCCGTAAACAGTACCAGCCATGATGACCCGCAGCGATTACTCGTATCGCCCGACGATCAGCGTCACATTGTGCCCGCCAAACCCGAAAGTGTTGTTCATCGCGTACTTGGTCTTGCGTTCCCGCGCCACGTGCGGCACCAGGTCCAGGTCCATGCCATCGTCGGGGTTGTCGAGGTTGATGGTGGGGGCGATGATGCCATCGCGCACCGCATGGATGCACGCGATCATCTCCACCGCGCCGCTCGCCCCCAGGGCGTGCCCGTGCATGCTCTTCGTGCTGCTCATGAGCAAGCGACCGCCGAGGCTCTTGCGGGCGTGGTCGCCAAACAGCTTCATCGTCGCCGCGACCTCAGCCTTATCGCCCAGGGGCGTGCTGGTGCCGTGAGCATTGATGTAGTCAATGTCCGCCGTGTTCAGGCGTGCATCGGCGAGGGCCATCTTCATGCTGCGCAGCGCCCCGCCACCCGCTTCGTCGGGCGCGGTGATGTGATACGCATCGCAGCTATTGCCCGCGCCGAGCAACTCGGCATAGATTGTCGCGCCGCGCTTCTTCGCGTGCTCTTCGGTCTCAAACACAAACGCCGCCGCGCCCTCGGCGAGCACAAAGCCGTCACGATCTTTGTCAAAGGGCCTGCTGGCCCGAGCGGGCTCGCTGTTACGGGTGCTCAGGGCCTTCATCACCATGAATGCGCCGATGCACAACGGGGTGCAGGCTGCCTCAGCCCCGCCCGCGATCATGACATCCGCCAAGCCACGCCGCAGATAGTTCACCGCATCGGCAATCGCGTGCCCGCTGCTGGCGCACGCCGTGGCGTGGCAGCTTGCCGGGCCCTTGAGGCCCCACTTGATGCTAATGGTGCCCGTCGCAGCATTCGGCATGAGGCGGGGCACCGTGAACGGATTGATCCGTCCGGGCCCACGCTCCACGAGCGACATCACGCCCTCTTCAATCGTGCGAATGCCGCCAATGCCCGCGCCAAAGACCACCCCGCACCGCTCCGCATCTTCGCGGGCAAAGTCGATCCCGCTGTGCTTCACGGCTTCTGCCGCGGCTCCGACACCAAGCTGCGTAAAGCGGTCGATGCGCTTGCTCTCGCGCCCTTCCATCACCACCGTTGGGTCCCAACCTTTGACCTGACCGGCGATGGTCACATCCCACTTGCCCGAGTAGGCCTCAAACTCTGCGCCCTCGATCGGTGAGATGCCCGTGCGACCCGTGCGCATGCCCTCCCACGTGGCATCGGCAGAGTGCCCAAGGTTGGTGAGGGCACCCATGCCGGTGATGACGATGCGCGGTCCGTCCTGTCGTTGCATGGTCGAAGGTCCTCTTGGCCCTGGGGCAATAGTGGTACTTGGCGTGTCTTTCGGCACTTCGAGCGAAGAAGGGAGGCGAAAAAGGGCCCACGACTCGCGCGGGCCCTTCGTGCTTCAGGTCCTTGTCGCAGGTCACGTCCAAACGCCGTCACAGACGGCGAGGCAACCGCTTACTTCGCGCTGTGGTGCTTCTGAATGAAGTTCACGGCGTCGCCCACGGTCTTGATCTTCTCGGCCTCTTCGTCGGGGATGTCGGTATCGAAGGCGTCTTCGAGTTCCATCACCAGTTCCACCTGATCGAGGCTGTCCGCGTTCAGGTCCTCCTGAAAGCGGCTGCCCTTGTTGATCTTGGCCTTGTCCTGCCCCATGTGCTGGGCCACGATCTCGATCACTTTTGCTTCAATTTCCTGTTCGGTCACTGGTATTCTCCGTTCGTGGATGCTATCCGTAGCCACGGTCGGTCCCGCATTGGGGCCGGGGGCGATTATAGCGACCAACCTGGCCCACGTCCTCGCTCAGGAATCCTTCCCAAGCGGGGGTGCGCCAAATCTGCGCCGACCCACCGTACGCAGTCCCCAGCACCCGCACAACCCCGCAGCTTGACACTTGCGAGGATCGCGAAACTGCCCCCGCAGCTTTTCCACCCTTCCTGATCCTCCGATGAAGGTCGGACAGGTTGTCGAAAGAGCACCCCCACACGCACGCTGGCAGGCGTTCGCCGCGGGCGGGTGGTGCATCGTGCTTTTCCGGCAGCTGCTGCGGAGTTTGTCGCGATGTCGTACATGCCCAACGAGCCTCAGGAGTTCGCGCAAACCGTTGCTGACATGCTCCGTCGCCTGCAGCCCGACAGCCAGATCGACCTCGTGGGCACGCGCGAGCTGCTCGTGAACGGTCGGCGGCTTGACCTCGAAAACCTCTTCCGCATGGTGAACCACGAGCCCAACCGTGGCGCGGAGATCGTGGAGCACTATCTGGAGCAGCTGTTCGCGGGCGAGTCGGTGCAACTGGGCTCGATGAGCTTTGACTTTGCCAAGCCCCGGCTCATGCCCCGCATCCAGCCCGAGAGCATCTTCAATCACCTCGCCCGCGAGCAGGTGGCGCACGTGCCCTACGTGAACGACACCGTGATCGTGTTCGTGATCGATCTGCCCCACATGACGGTGTCGGTCACGATGGAGCAGCTCGTCCGCTGGCGCGTGAGCATCGACGAGGTGGACGAGATCGCCCGGCAGAACCTGGAGCGATACGTGCCACAGCTTGAGGTGCAGGTGGTCGAGAGCCGCGAGGGTGGCAAGGCCGCGATCTTGGGCCAGCACGATGGCTACGACGCTGCCCGCCTCCTGCTGGGGGGCCTGCACGAGCGCCTGGCGCACCAGCTTGGTGGCGACTTCTTCGCAGCGATTCCTGCTCGCGACATGTTCATCGCCTTCAGCCGCGGGCCTGCGGAGTTTGTTGCACGTTTGCGCGATCGCGTAGAGCAAGACTTCAAGCGACTGCCTTACCCAATCGCGCCCGACTTCTTCTTTGTCACGCGCGATGGCGTGGCGGGCACGCGCCCGATGAGCGGGCTGGGGCAGAACGAGGCGGCATAAGCCACGCGGAAGTCCGACATTCGCGTGCAGCGTCCCAATGCGCTCTTGCGAACGCCCGAGAAACCGCAATCAGGCGGTATCTTGCTGGTTTTCTGCCTGTTTCGCTTGCGGTTGTCAGCGTCTTCCGGTAGACTCTCGTCGCCCGCACGTTGCACGCGTGCCGGGGCTGCGTCGTGCCGTTTCGATGCAGTGCAGGCTTGAGGCTGGCAGCACGGCTGCTGGCAGAGTTTCACCGAGAGTTGAGAGGAAAATCATGAAGAGCTTCGTTCTGAGCGCTGCCGCGATCGCGGCCTGCGCGGGCTTTGCCCACGCCAGTCTCATTGTCGAGACCGAGTCGAACAACACCGCCGCGACCGCGAACAACATCGGCAGCTTCGGCGTGCCCGGTGGTTCGGTGCTCGTGGATGGCACGATCACCCCCGGCGGCCTCGGGATCGCTGGCGACGTCGACTGGTTCCGCTTCACGGTTGGTGGCACCGCCACGGTCGTCACGAGCGTGTTCTCGCTCGACAACAACCGCGCCGATAGCGAGCTGTGGCTCGTGGCAGGCAATGGCACCACGATCCTTGCGTACAACGACGATGGCAACCCCGGTGGCGGCTCCGGTGGCATGAGCTCCCTCATTCGCTTGAACCTTGCCCCAGGGAACTACTACTTGGCACTTTCGGGGTTCAACGACGGCGGCATCCCCAACAACCTGCCCGACGGCTTTAACGGCGGCGGTATGCCGGGCCCCGGGGCCGAAGGTCACGGCGAGAACTTTACGTACAAGCTGCTGGTGGGCTTCAACATTGTGCCCACCCCCGGCGCGATCGCGTTGTTTGGCATCGGCGGCATGATGGCTGCGCGGCGTCGCCGCTAAGCACCGCGAAGCCATGGCACCTGTGAAACTGAGTCTTCGGCTGGTGGCAACGTCCAGAACGTTGCCACCAGCCATAGTTATCGGTCACAAATGGCGTCACGAGTGTGAGAATCTCGACAAGATGTGCCTTTCAACAGGCATTCCCTCTTGCAGTGTCGCTCGTTTTTGGGTATAGTTCTGGCGACGCGTGCCTTTGGAGAGGCGCGTGACGCATTGCATTTGGAGAGAGACACATGAAGAGCTTTGTTTTGGGCGCTGCGGCGCTCGCGTTGGTGGCAGGTGCGGCTCAGGCCAACCTGATCGTCGAGACTGAGGCGAACAACTCGCCCGCCCTCGCCAACTTCGTCGGCACGTACAACTTCCCCGGTGGGTCTGTGCTCGTCGATGGCACGATCACGGGTGGCGGCGTTGGCATCGCTGGCGATGTCGACTGGTTCGCATTCACCGTCGGCGGCACGTCGGTCATGGCGACCAGCGTGTTCTCGCTCGACAACGGTTTCGCTGATAGCGAAATCTGGCTCGTCGCTGCCGATGGCACGACGATCCTCGGCTACAACGACGATGGCAACCCGGGCGGTGGCTCGGGCGGCATGAGCTCGCTGCTCGCCCTGAACCTCGCCCCCGGCAACTACTACCTCGCCCTCTCGGGCTGGGACGACGGCGGCGCGGTCAACAGCATCCCCGACGGCTTCAACGGCAGCAACCCCCCGGCTCCCGGCGCGGGCGTCGGCCACGGTGAGAACTTCACCTACAAGCTCCTGATCGGCTTCAACGTCGTTCCGACCCCCGGCGCGCTCGCCCTCATGGGCGTGGGTGGTCTGGCGATGGCTCGTCGTCGCCGCTAATCAGCCCCGGCTGATTTCTTGAGCACCTGCTTGGACCGCAATTGCGCTGGCATGCCAGCGTTCTGACTTAGTCTCCACTGCAAGCGTCACAGCACACCGCGATTCTTCGCGGCGTGCTGTTGTTTTTGCATTGTCTGCGGTGTTGGATCTCGCAGCATGCTGGTTGTGACTGCTGCTCTCGTCAGTTGAGCTGTGCAAGTGCGGCCATGCGCCATCGACGAGGTATGGCAGCGTCTGTCCAAGATCGGCGACCACGACCGTGGCTGCCTGCAATCGAGAATCCAGGCGCTCCCATTCCGGCATGGGGAACCAAGACTGGGCAACGCTGCGATCGAAGCTCGCGATGCGATCACAGCTTGCGGTGTGACCAAGCGCTCGCGGCGCGTTCGAAGCTGGCGGCGTGAGCACGGGTTCGCGCGTGTGGTCGCTGGCCAGCCCCGAGTGCGAGGAGTTGGCGGTGACGGTGTGTGGCGCTGGCGGGTAGCGCGGACATGCGGTGCGGGTGATGAAAGATGCCGGTGGTCACCGTGGAACAACGTGGCGCAGCAAAGCGGCGTGATCGAACACTCATGATGGCCAGCGTCGTGGCTCGCTGCATAGAGCAGAAAAGAGGGAGAACAGAAACGAGGCAGAAAGGAAGAGCAGAAAGGGCCGGTAGAAACGAAAAACCGGCAGTCTCGGCTGCACCAGTGGGGTGAAGCATCGACTGCCGGCTGTGCAAAGGGAGAGCAAGATGGCGTGTGACTCCGCGACTGGCCGCACTTGGCGGAATCACGAAGTCACACGCTCAACCCATCAACCAAACTCAGGCGCGGCGGCGACGGCTCGCGACGAGGCCACCGAGACCAACGAGCGCCAGCGCGCCGGGCGTGGGCACGGAGGAGTAGGTGATGCTGCCGAAGGGAGCGGTGTCCGTCGTCCAGACGTTCACACCCTTGAGCTGGAAGCCGTACTGCACGTTACGGCCCGCACCCGGAAGGGTCGCGAGGCTGATGCTGAACGCCCCGGTGCCGGTGACGGGGACGATCGTCTGGGTGAAGCTGGAGAAGTCAGGGGCGAAGTCGCGGATGAAGATGGACGCCTGGTGGGCGCTCGTGAGGGTGTTGGCAGTGATGAAGCCCGTGAAGGTCACGGTCTGGCCGCTGAAGGCTGGGTTGTTCGTCTCCTGGATGAACAGGTTGGCCTCCATGATCTTGTTGCCCGCGGCGCCGGGGCCACCGCTGGGGGTGTACCAGTAGGGGTTTGGGTCGCCGATGGTGTTGGGCAGCATCGTGAGGCTGGGGGCAGCATCGTTAAAGGTCGTGCGCAGGTCGGCAACGCCCCAACCGCTGGGGAACTCGAAGCCCCCGCCAAGGTTGAACACGTTCATAAAGCCAAGCCACGGGGCAGTCGAGTTGCCCGGGGTGACGGTGACGGCCGACGCGGCAGAGCCAGCGGCGGCAATCGTGAGCAGTGCAAGAGTCATCGAACGCATGGTCATCTCTCCAAATAGCGGCGCAGGGGTGCACCGTTCTCTTCTCTCAGCTCCAACAAAAGAGGCCTGACGCTCGCGAGCTGCGGACGAGTCGGGGCAAACAGATTCAATCGCCTTGCAACGTGCAAGGCGTGGTGGCCAGGGTCAATCAGCGGACAACATCAGCGTGCTCCTGTTGGGGTGCGTAGGCGTTGGCATCGAGCAGCACGGGCTCGGTGAGGGAGGCCCCTCGGCTCTGCATCACGCGGCGATACCACCATGCGGAGAGCTTGGGGGTGCGGCGCTGCGTGGCGTAGTTCACGTGCACCATGCCGAAGCGCTGCTTATACCCCTCGGCCCACTCGAAGTTGTCGAGGAAGCTCCAGTGGAAGTAGCCCTTGACGTTGGTGCCATCATCGACGGCGTCGGCGAGCGCGAGGAGGTAGCGGCGGGTGTAGTCGATGCGCTGCAGGTCGAGCATGCGCCCGTCGAGGTCGACCCAGTCGGTGCTGCACGTGCCGTTCTCGGTGATGATGATGGGCAGGCGATAGCGCTCCCACAGGAATCGCGGGCCATAGCGGAGCGCGTCGGGCGCGAGCAGCCAGTCCATCGTGTTGCGACCGTGGCCCTGCGGCGCAGCGACGCTCTGCCAGGGCGTGGCAGAACCCGCCGGCGCGGCCTGCACGCACGCGCCGGAGTAGATGTTCACGCCGTAGAAGTCGAGCTTCTGGTTGATGAGGTCCATGTCTGCCACGGGGTGGCTGGGCACCTCGCTGCCATAGAGCCGCAGGCCGTCCTCTGGATAGCACCCGAGGCACACGGGGTCGGCAAACCAGGTGTTGTTCCAGAGCTGCTTCTGCGTGATCGCGAAGGTCGCGGCGCGAGCGGCATCGACGTTGGCTGGGTCGTTGTCGATGGGGTAGCTCACGTGCCCGACGGGGGCCCAGCCCACCGTGGCAGGGCGCTTGGCTGCGGCGCGAATCGCCTGCACGCCTCGCCCGTGGGCGCGGAGTGCGTTGTGGCTTGCCAGCAGCGTCTCGCGAAGCGGCAGCTGCACGCCCGGCGCGTGCTTGCCATCGGCATGGCCAAGCTGCAAGAAGACCTGCGGCTCGTTGATCGTCATCCAGTTGGTCACGCGATCAGAGAGTCGCTCGACGACGGCAGTGGCATACTGCCCGAACCACTCGGCGCTGTCGCGGTTCAGCCAGCCGCCGCGGTTGTAGAGCGCAAGCGGATACTCCCAGTGGAAGAGCGTGACCCAAGGCGTGATGCCGTGCTCGAGCAGGCAGTCGATGAGGCGGTCGTAGAAGGCGAGGCCCGCGGCGTTCACCTGGCCCGTGCCCTCCTTCATCACGCGGGGCCACATGATGGAGAGGCGATAGTTCTTCACGCCCATCGCCTTGAGGATGCGGACATCTTCGGCGTAGCGGTTGTAGTGGTCGCACGCGACGCCGCCGTGGTGGTTCTCAAACACAGCTCCGGGCTTGCGGCAGAAGCTGTCCCAAACGGACTCGCCGCGCAGGTCGGGCGAGCTGCCGCCCTCGATCTGATAGCTGGAAGTGGCAACGCCCCAGGCAAAGTCTGGTGCGAACTGGACGGATCGGGGTCGGGTGGATGGTGTGGGCATGGTGGGTCCTTTGAGCTCGTAGATCATGATGGTCAGCCTTTGACGGCTCCGCTGGTCAGGCCCGCGACGAAGTCTCGCTGCATGAACAAAAACAGCAGCGCCACGGGCAGGATGGAAGCGATGGTTCCGGCCATCATCAGGCCGTAGTCTTGGGAGTAAGCGTCCTTGAGCTGCGAGATCATGACGGCAAGGGGCAGCTTGTGCGCGCTCTGCAGCACAACCTGGGGCTGGATGAAGTTGTTCCACATGCCCAGGAAGGTGATGAGCATGAAGGCCGCGACCATGGGGCGCAGCAGCGGGAGCGCGACGCGCCAGAAGATGCGGACCTCGCCCATGCCGTCGATGCGAGCTGCTTCGAGAAGCTCCTTGGGCACGCTGCCGATGGTGGCCTGACGGAAGAGATAGACGCCAAAGGCGGGAGCGAGCGCCGGAAGGATGAGGCCCGCGAAGGTGTCGAGCAGCGAGAGCTGAAAGAGCACGAGGAAGCCCGGCGCGAGCAGCAGTGGGGCGGGCACCACCATACACCCCAGCACGAGCCACGTGATCGCTTGCTTGCCGCGGAAGGCGAGGCGAGCAAGGGCATAGCCCGCTGCGGCACACACCAGCGTGGCAAGGGTTGCCGTGACGGACGCGAGCAGCATGCTGCTGAGCAGCGCCCTTACGAAGCCCGCGCGGGCAAGAAGGGAGCGGAAGTTGTCGAGCGTCAGCCGATCCCACGCGACGCCCAGAAAGCCATCGCCCGCGGGGAGGAAGACCGAGCCAAAGAAGTCCTCACTCGTCTTGAGCGAAGCAACCAGCAGCCACACCAGCGGCGCGGCAACGAGGATCGACGCGGGGATGACCACCGCGTAGCTTGCGAGGAGCGGGAGCTTGCGAGCGCGGGAGCTCATGGGTTGCCTCCGCTGGGCTGGCGGGCGAGGGCAGGGGCGAGGGCGGGGGCAGGTGCCTTGCGCGGAGCGCTCGTGCTGCGTGCCGCCTCGGCTCGTGCGGAGAGCACGCGCTGCGCGAGGGCGCACACGCCCAGCACGAGCGCGATGACCCAGCCCAACGCGCTGGCGTAGCCCAGGTCGCCCGATTGGAAGCCTGTCTGATAGAGGTAGCCCACGATCGTGAGGCCCTTGTTGTCCACGCCCGCGTTGCCTTGCAGCAGGATGAAAGGCAGCTCAAAGATCTGGAAGCTGCCGATGATGGAGAGCAGTACGACGAAGGAGCCCACGGGGATGATCGCAGGGAGCGTGACGTGCCGGAATCGCTTCCACCAGCTCGCGCCGTCGATGCGTGCGGCCTCTTGCAACTCACTCGGCACCGATTGCAGCGCGGCAAGGAAGTAGACCATGTTGAAGCCCGTGTATTGCCAGAGGCTCGCGAGGATCATCGCGAGCATGATCCAGTGCTCGAGCCAAGCAAAGTTGATGTCCCACGATGGCAGCAGCATCGCAAGCAGCTGGTTGATGAGGCCTGTGCGCTTTTGCAGCAGCACGAAAAAGATCATGCCCACGTAGACCACGCCCACCATCACGGGCGAGAAGAGCACGAGGCGAAAGAAGGACCGGCCCTTGAGCCCGGGCTGGTTGAGCAGCATCGCCAGCGCGAGGGCGATAGGAAGCTGGATGAGCACGCTGCCCAGCGTGAAGACGATCGTGTTCTGCAAAGCCTGCCAGAAGAGCGGATCAGCGAGCACGCCCCGGAAGTTCGCGAGGCCCACAAAGCGCGACGTGCCCGGGCCGAAGGTCTGTTGACCCGCGAGCAGCACCGCACCAGCCAGGGGCCAGAGCGTGAACACGACAACGAGCGCCAGGAAGGGCGCGAGAAGCAGCCACGCCGCGCGATCGCGCGAGGCGGTGTGGGCTGCCGTGCGAGATGCGGAAGGTGCCATCATGGTGCACCCCCGGCTGGCGCACTTTGCTCGCTCAGCTCGGCAAAGAAACGGTTGCGGCGGACGTGCCGCATCGTGTCGGCCTGGGCACGGCGAAGAGCCTCACGAGCGATGGGCAGCAGGGGCTCGATGCTCGTGGCCTGCATCTCGCGTGCTGCGGCGCAGACCTCGCTCGTGGCGCTCTGCAAGCGGGCGAGGGCGAGCGCGCCGAAGGGCGAGCTGAATCGCTCGGGCACTTGCGGCGCGAGCTCGATATACATCCGGCCCTTGCGCTGGCCACCAAAGAACGGGTCGGGTGCATCAAACACCGGGTCGTCCCAAAGCTCGCGCACGGGGGTGATGATGTCGCCCTTCACGTACAGCTCTTGGGCAAGCTCACGCGAGAGGTAAAGGTGCTTGGCAAACTCCCACAGCGCGTCGGGGTCTTTCGCCGTGCGCGGGATGCCCAGCATCGTGCCGCCCCACACGCTGGTGCGGGCTCCGCCAACATCCCACGCGGGCAAGGGCATGAGCTTGAGCTTGCCAGCAAGCTGAGGCACCTCTTTGCGCCAGAAGTTGCACATCCAATCGGGCGCGAAGGTGGCGATGACGAAGCCGTCACGCATCAGCTTGTGGCCCGTGCCATCGAAGTAGGCAACCTCAGCAGCGATGGGCGAGGCGCCGCGCGTCCAGAGCGCGATGTGCGAGATGGCGCGGGCGTTGGCCTCATGCTCCAGCATGGGCAGGCCTTTGGAGTCGATCGCGCCGCCGCCGGCTTGCAGCGTGAGGGCCTCGATCATGTCGATCTGCGTCTCCCACAGGTTCAGCAGCATGCGATCATCGCGGCGTGAGCCGTCAGGGTTCTTCAGCAAAGGCGAGAGAACGCGGACGAAGTCGTCCCACGTCTTGATCGTTGAGACGTCGATGCCCGCAGCCTCGACGATGTCGGCGCGATAGGCGAGCATCATCGGGTGCACATCGTGCGGCAACCCGAAGACACGCCCGCTCTTGCTCCACGGCGTGAAGCTCGAGGGGTTGATCTTGTCGCGCAGGCCGTCACGCTCGATGCGGTCGGTCAGGTCGAGAAAGCCCACGGCCTCGATGGGCCCGGCAAACGCGCGGGCGGCGATGCGCCGCTCCGCCTCGATGAGGTCGGCGCTCGGAAGGCCAGACAGGAACGCCGACATCATGCGCTGCTCGACGGCGAGCACGCCCAGCAGCGAGAGATCAATGCGCGTTGCGGCGGTTGGCTGCTTCGCGTTCCATCGCTCCACCGCAGGGGCATAGAGCTCCGCGTGCATGCGAGCGAAGGTCCACATGCTGCGTGCCTCGGTGGGGCGAGGTCGCGAGGCAAAGGCCAGCAGCACGCTCGCGAGCGCCAGCAGCGCAATCACCCCCGGGCCTGCCCAGGGCAGACGCGAGGATGATGCGGCGTTGGAAGCTCTTTGTGCCACGAGAAACGACCATCTTTCATGCACCAATCACGACGAGCACGCCAGTGGAGAGAACCACGCTGCGGGCCCGTCGTGACTTCGCCTGTGCGTCAATACAGGCCCGTCAGCTCGGTGTCGCGCGTCGACCAGAGTGCGCGGAGCGTGGTGCGGCTTTGGTTGCCCTGCACCTCGACGACATCGGAGAGCTTGAGGCCAGCAACGTGACCATCGACAAACGCGAAGTTCGCGCCGCCCTGCTTGGACAGGGTGTCGTCGCGGTTGCGCGGGTGGCGATACCACGGGATGTAGCGATTGAGCTGCGAGGGGTTGGTCGCGGCACGAAGCTCGGGCGCGTTGCCGATCCAGTCGCCCGGGAAGATCGTCGACGTCGCGCTCATGCCCAGCCCGCCATTGAAACGCGTGCTCGGAAAGCCCCACTTGCCCGTATCGGCAACCGCGTACCACTTGCGCTTGGACTCGTTCACTTGGCCCGGGCCGCTCTGGTCGCTCGAGAACAGGCCCCAGGCCTCGGTCATGAGCATCATCTTGTCGGCGAACGCGACGGTGGCATCGAAGGCCCGCCCTTGCCACGCGGGGTTCGCGAGGCCCGTGTTGGTGAACCCAGGCTTAAAGCCCCGCACGGGGCCCGACGTGGTGTTCCACTGGTCTGCCGACGAGGCCCAGTAGTTCATGGCGTAGGACCGTCCACCCTCAGGATGGTTCGGGCAGATCATGATGCCGCCGCCCACGGTCTGGCTGCGGGTGTTGGTCTCGACGATGTTCGCGTCGTCGATGGTGGGGAGGTACTGCCCGATGCGTGCGACGTCGTGCCACATCATGCTGAACTTGCCCGTGTCGCGCTCTGGCGCGTCGAACATGTTCGTGGGGAACTGACCCTTGTAGTCGTTCGTGTACGCGCTCAGGGCCTGCGCGAGGCCCCGCATGTTGCTCTTGCACTTCACGTCGCGACCGGACTCACGGGCCTTGCTGAGCGAAGGCAGCAGAATGCCGATGAGCAGGGCGATGATGCCGATGACCACCAGCAGCTCAATGAGCGTGAAGCCACGCCGCGAGTGTGCGGGTTGATGCCATTGCGTCGTTCGGCACTGTTGAACCAGTTGGTGCATTGCGTTCATCGTGAGGGCTCCATGGTGCTTGCCGGCGCGCTTGTCGCCGGGGCGAAGGTCGGGGGTGCGAAAGACTGGGGTGCGAAAGAAGGCGACTGGGCGAGGGCTGGCGTGCTGGCACCGCCGCAAAGGCGCGGCGCGGACTGTGCATCGCCAGCACCATCTGCAAACACGTGGCATGCGCGGAAGTCGATCGCGAGCGAGACGAGCCCGCCCGCAGCGACTGGGTGCGCCGATCGAATGCGAGCGGTCCAGGGCATGCCCCCCGGGCCTGTGCCGTGCAGGTCGGTGTAGTCGCCCTGCATCTCGGTGCTTGCAACTCGCATCGCGAGCGTGGCGCTCAGCGAGACGTCGTGCAGCTCGCTCGCGAGCCGGTGGGCGGTTGGGCGTACGCCCAGCCAGCAAGTGGCGGCGTCGTGCGGCGCGAGCGACGCGGCCCACGACTCGGGCACTTGCAGCACGCCACCCTCGAACGCGAGGCTGGCGCCGCTCGCGTGGGCCCGCACCGTGCAGCGGACAAAGTTCATCGCGGGCGTGCCCACAAAGCTCGCGACGAAGCGATTCGCAGGGGCGTGATATACCTCGTGGGGCGTGCCGATCTGCTGCACACGTCCGCCGCTCAGCACCACGATGCGATCGGCGAGCGCGAGCGCTTCTTCCTGGTCGTGCGTCACGTACAAGCTCGTGACGCCCAGCCGCTGGTGCAGCGCGCGAAGCTCGACGCGCATCGCATGCCGCATCGCCGCGTCGAGGTTCGACAGGGGCTCATCAAACAAGAACACGGCAGGCTCGCGGATGATGGCCCGCGCGAGTGCCACGCGCTGGCGCTGCCCGCCCGAGAGCTGCGCGGGCTTGCGCTCGAGCAGCGCGCCGAGCTGCACGCTCTCAGCCACCTTCGCTGCCCTCGCGCGACGCTCCTTGCGCGAAACGCCCCGAGCCTCGAGCGGGAAGGCGATGTTGTCGAGCACGCTGAGGTGCGGATAGAGCGCGTAGCTCTGGAACACCATCGCGATGTTGCGGTCCTTCGGGCTCTGCTCGTTGGCGCGCTGGGCACCGATGAAGACATCCCCGCTCGTGGCATCGTCCAGCCCTGCCACGATGCGCAGCAGCGTCGACTTGCCACACCCCGAGGGGCCCAGCAGCACGCAGAACGCGCCATCGGGCACCTCGATGTTCACGCCATCGAGCACGGGTGCGCCGTTCGCGAATCGCTTGCAGAGGTTGGTCAGGCGGACATTCGCCATAAGGAATACTCAGTTGCTCTTCGCTTTGCCCGCGCGTCGCGCTCGCGATGCACAGGCCAATCACAGGCCAATCACACGTCGATCACACAAGGTCAGTTGCACTCAGCACCAGCAAGCACACGCAAGAACGACAGCAGATCGCTGTCGTCAGGAAACAAGCCGTCGTTGTTGAAGTCGATGTCGCCGCAGGTCTGCGTCGGGCACGCCCCGCCGCTGAGCACCTGGAGGAACGCGATGAGGTCAGTGTCGTCAGGAAACAGCCCGTCGCCGTTGAAGTCGATGCTGTCGCACGGCGCACTGTCGATGGTGACGCGCATGTCGTCAAACCATGCTGCGCCCGCCGCGAGCTGAGAGCCCTGCGTAAACGTCATCACCACGCGGGCAGTCGCGGTGTTCGCGGGCGCGGTGCCTTCCACGTTCACGGGCAGCCACGCGTCGGGCGTGCTGGTGTTCGTCAGCGCAGTTGTCTGCGCCGTGCTCAGCACAGCATTGGTCGCCGAGCGAAACTCGATCGAGACGCGAGCCGTGTTGCCCGGACCCATGCGGTCCCACGAGGGCGTCTGCGCAAACGTGTTGAGCGTGACCACTTGCCCGGGCTGCACCGGCACACTCTGCCAGAAGCCCGAGGTGTTGTTGGGCGTGTTGAAGTTGCCGTACATCTTGGCGGCGCCCACGCCATTGCGGCGGAGATCTTCGTTGTAGAAGGCATTGCCCCAGTGCTGCCAGTGCCACAGGCGCTGGTTGCTGCCAGCCGGGCCGGGCCATTCCATGCCCGTGTTCTTCACCATCTCGCCCGGCACCTGCGACACGCGAATCCAGTCGATCTCAAACCGCTGCGGAAAGATCGTCGACGCGTTGGGATAGCCGGGCCAGAATCCGCCGACGGCGGTGTTCACGATGACGTACATCAGTTCCTGCGGCACTCGGGAGTAGTGCGTCGCGACGGGCTGGCCATTCACAAAGAAGTCGACGCGATCGGGCCACCACTCGCAGGCGAAGACGTTGAAGTTGCTGGAGAAGTTGGGGTTGAGCGTGGGCAGCGTGAAGGGCGACGTGAAGTACGTGTGCGTCTCCACGGTGCCCCAGTGGTTGCTCACATACACCTTGTTGGGCTCGTGCCCGAGCATCTCCATGATGTCGATCTCGGGGGGCCAGGCATTGGAGATGGGCAAAAGCCAGAATGCGGGCCACATGCCCTGCGTACGAGGCAGGCGGGCCCGCATCTCAAACTTGCCATACAGAAATGACTGCTTGCCGTTCGTATCCATGCGGCCCGACGTGTAGAGCCTGCCGCCTTGCGGAACGTTCGTCGACGTGATGATGCCCCTGCCGTTGGAGACGCTGATCGCGCTGGGGCTGTAAAACTGTCGCTCGTCGTTGTAAGGCCACGGGCCAGTCACAGGAGTCCAGTTCGCGGCGTTGAGCGTGGTTCCGCTAAACTCGTCGCTCCACACCTGCTGCCACGCCGCCTGCTGGGCGAGCGCAAGCCCCGCACTCGTGCACACAGCGATGCCCGCAGCGGCAGCACACGTTCGGCGCGTGATGCCATGGCCAAGGCAAGCAAGCAGACGGGATGCGATCATGCGAGGTTCCTTCACGCGTGAGCCAAAGCAAGAGACGTTCCAGACAAATCTCCTCCCGTCGCTTTCGCGAGCGGAAAGAGTTCGGGGTCTATCACAAGAAGAGCGGGGCGATGGGGCCTGCTCTCCGGTCATCAGCAATCGCCACCCGCGAGCACGCGGCGAAACGAGAAGCGGCTGTTGTCGAGGCAATGTTCATTGCGGTGTTGCCCATGATTCCGATCACTTCGTTCGAAAAAACTCTGGCCTTCATTTCTCGCCCGCTCGCGCAATCTCTCGCAAGGCTGCATTCCCCAGGCTTGTCCTGCGTGCTCTCCCCGCCACCTCCCCGCCCCCTTCGCCAAACACGCCCCGCGTCCTTCCTGCTCCGTCTCACTCATTCATCGCGCTGCGCCGCCCACGCCCGCGCCGCACCCGTCGTGCCATTCACTTCAAACGTTGTCCGCAGCATCCGCCGCAGCGCGGGCCCTTGCTTCGCGCCCGAAGCGATGCGCCCAACCAGCCACGACGCTGCCTCATACCCAAGCTGTCCTGCATCCTGACAAACCGCCGTCATGCGAGGCCAGGTGTGCAACCGCGTGTCGCTGTCGTCCATCCCCACCAGCGAGAGGTCGCGCGGGATCGACAGCCCACGCTCCTGCGCGCGGCGCATCACGCCCAGGGCAGTCATCGGGTTGGTCGCAAACACTGAGGTCGGGCGGTGCTTGGCTTGCATCGAGAGCAGCGAGTCGACAACCTGCTCTCCAGCCGCAAAGCCTGCCGACACTTCAAAGATGAGCATCGGGTCAATCAGCAGCCCCGCCGACGCAAGGGCATCGTCATACGCCCGCCGACGATCCAGATGGTCGCTATCAGCAATATGGTGGATCGCGAGCGCGACCCGCTTGTGACCCAAGCTCAGCAGGTGCTCCATCGCACGCCGGCTGCTGCTATACGAATCCGCACGAATGCTCGAGATGTTGGGCTCGCTGAACTCTTCGGCGACGACCACGCAGGGCACACCCTCAGCCGCGATCCGCGTGATGATGTTGCGATTGTGCCGGAACACACGCAGCACCACGCCCCGCACGCCCTTGCGCAGAAAGAACTGCGTGAACGTCTCATCGGGCGACTTATCGCGGCGGATGCTCACGAGCTTCAGGTCAAACTGGTGCTCATCCAGCCCACGCATGATGCCCGCCAGCAGCGCGGGTTCGAACGAGCCGTATTCGGTCTTGACTGGGTCATCCGGATAGGCGAGAGCGAGCACGTTGGTTTGCAGCCTGCCAGTAGGAGGGAAGTATCCGGCTTCGTTGATCGCCTCCAGCACCCGTTGACGCGTCGCCTCATCCACATCGGGGTGGTTGTTGATCACCCGCGACACCGTCGCTGGTGAAACACTGAGCTGGCGAGCGAGTGCTCGGACAGAAGCCATAAGAACCTTTCTTGACACGGGCTGAACAGCCCCGTGTGAAACAGTTTCAGGCAAGATACCCGATTTTCTTTGTGCCGCAACCCCTATTTTCAGAATTCTTCTCGTCCCAATAACAATTCACACCCCGGCATCGCCCTCCCAGATGAAACAGTTGCATTCCTTGTTTCTTCCGTTATGCTGCCCGCATGGCCAATCTCTCCGCCCGCCTCGCCCTCGTTTCCGCGCTTTCCCTTGGCATGCTCGCCCTCGCTTCTGGGTGTGCCACGTCATCGCCATCCGCAGGTCGTGATGGCTCGCAAGCGACCGCCAGCGGCGTCCGCCAAGCCTTTGACCCCATGTTTGATGGTGCCTGGGCGGGCGATGCCATCTGCTACGGCCCACACCGGGACGGGCAAGGCCCAGGCACCCCAGACCAGCCAACGGCCGAAAATATCGCCGAGGACGCCCGCATTATGGCGAAGTCCTGGCGCTTTGTCCGCATGTACGGCGTGGGCGACGCCACCGAGCACTTCCTCCAAGCCATCGAGCGCGAGAAGCTGCCCCTCAAGCTGTTCATGGGCGTCTGGATCGCGCCCGAAGCCGAGTTTGACAAAGACGGCAAGCTCGTGCGCGTGCTCGACGAGAACATCCGCCTGAACAACGAGCAGGTCGCGGGCGCGATTCGCCTCGCAAACAAGTATCCCAAGCACATCGCCGCGATCGGCGTGGGCAACGAGACGCAGGTCTTCTGGTCGACCTATCGCACCGCATCCGACGTGCTCATCAAGCACATCCGCGCAGTGAAGGCGGGCGTGCCGCACCCCGTCACCACCTGCGACAGCTACGAGTTCTGGCTCACGCCCGAGAGCGTCACGATCGCGAAAGAGCTCGACTTTGCTGCGGTGCACATCTACGCAATGTGGAACAAGCAACAGCTCGAGGACGCGATCGTTTGGTCGCGCACCAAGCTGGCCGAGGTGCAGGCAAAGCACCCAAACATGCAGTTCGTCATCACCGAGCTGGGCTGGGCGACAGACCGCGGCATGAACGGCTATCAGGCCGAGGGCATCGTCGGCAAGTGGGGCGAAGGCCCGCAGGAAACATTCTTCCGCACCTGGCGCGACTACGCCCGCACGCACAAGATTCCATACTTCTGGTTCCAAGCCTTCGACGAGAAGTGGAAGGGCGGCACCGAGCCCAACGAAGTCGAGAAGCACTGGGGTGTCTACTTCTCCAATCGCAAACCCAAGCAGGTGATGCAGCACGAGCTGCCGCGCGATGCGTCGACCAAGCACTGAACTGGAGCAGGTGCAACACGGAGCCAGCAGCGCACGCGCGCGATCGCATCGTCGAGTGTGCGACCAACACCACCTACGCTCGGGCTATGCACACCCCGCCTCCAGACGACCCGATCGCGTATGTCGATTGGCACCTCAATCACATGCGCACCAACTTGCACAAGGACATGACCGCCGTGCACGTGTGGGAGTTCACGCTGCGCACGAAGGACGTGCGAGGCATGCACGCGCTCGCGAAGGCGCTCACCAAGGCTCGATACCTCACGACAGTGCAGGACGTCGTGATGGAGTCAACCTTCGAAGAGCCACCGGCGGGCAAGGGCAAAGCCAAAGGCAAAGGCAAGTGGAAGACCGTCGAGGGCCCACCCATGGTCACGGCTTTCTCGCGCGGCAAGCCCACCGCAGTCGGCCTCAAGCGCCGCGTCCGAGCACTGCTCGCGCTCGCAGCCAAGCACAACGCGACGTACAGCTCAATGAGCTCGATGGACATGGAAGAGTTCGAGATGCTCTACGGACCGCCCAAGGCCATGTCGCTCGACGACGCCTGCTGGCGACTGCGGCATCACTCCGACCTTGGCCTCAAGCAAGGCGCGAAGATCGAGTACAACTTCTGCCTCATCGCCAAGGACGTGAAAGCCTGCACCGCAGCCCTGAAGAAAGCGGGCTTTGAGAACGTCTCGCGCGCACCAGAAGACGCAAACTGGACGATCAGCGTCACGCTCCCCGGCACGAACAACGAGACGCGACTGCAAGCCGCGTTCGCCACGATGAAGCAGGCGGCAAAGGCCGCCGGAGGCACGCTCAAGGGTGTGGAGGTGTAAGAGCAGTGGGGGGCAGGCCTGATGGAGGTTTGTCGCGCGGCAGAGCGCCGCGCGCTGGCGCGGTCGCAGCGTTTGCGTGCGTTGTCGTGTCCCTGGCAGGCAACCCACTCCCAGCACCGCCCACCAACTACCGCCCTCCAACTGCCGCCACCCAAAACGCACAACACCCCGCGTGCATGACGCGGGGTGCGAGGAGTAATGGGCGCAACTGGACTCGAACCAGTGACCTCGGCTATGTGACAGCCGCGCTCTAGCCAACTGAGCTATGCGCCCGCTCGGGTGCACGCGAACGGGCGGTTTGTCGCTCGTGCCGCGTGGCGGGGGCGTTCAAAGTCGGGCTTTGAATGCCTTGGGGAGGAGTATAGCCGAGGTCGTGGGAGTTGGCTAGTGCGTGGAGCGAAGCAGGGCCGGCCCGGTATGTATTGTGGGCGCCACAACTTATGTCGCTCCCTGCCAGATCTGCCGTGCGGCGCTCAGTCGCTGTCGGCTGCCTTCTCTCCGCCCGCTGTGAGTTCCCGTTGCAACGACTCCACAGCGTCGATCAGGCCGACAAACCTGCTCCCAAAGGGCGTGAGCCGATACTCAACGCGTGGGGGCGACTCGGCAAAGACAGTGCGATCGATGATGCCGAAGCGTTGCAGCTTCGCGAGCCGCTCGTTGAGGACCTTGGCAGAAAGTCCGGGCGCCTTCCTCTCGATCGCGCCGGGCCGACTCACGCCGGATCGAATGCACCCCAGCACATGCAAGCTCCACTTACAGCCCACGATCGACTCGAGCATCTCACCGACCGTTGGGCTCGCGTGGAACTCGATGCGTTGCGGGTCGGGCTTCTCGGTGGGCATGCCAAATGGTTGGATTGCGTCTGGGCACAAAGCGGGAGAGCGCGAGAAAAACTCGCGCGTGTGCAAAGAAAAAGTTTGTCGAGGACGTCATGCAAGAGGCACCACTCGGTGGCTGAGTTACCGAAAGGTGCCCGAGCAACCACGCGACCGCACGCGCATTTCAGTCATGCACGCCCGCGGAATAGGCCGCGTGCGAGTGCATGGAGAAAACCATGAAGACGAAAGCAACGTTCTATCACGCAGGGTGTCCGGTGTGCGTCGAGGCCGAGCAGCAGCTTGCACGGGCCATCGATCCGGCAAGGTTTGAAGTCGAGGTCGTGCACCTTGGCACCGCAAAGAACCGGGTCGCCGAGGCAGAAAAGCGGGGCGTCAAGTCTGTGCCTGCACTCGTGATTGGTGATGCGCCGCTGCACATCAACTTCGGTGCTCCGCTCTCCGCACTCAAGTGAAACCCAACCAGCACAGGGCTCGCGCTCCGCGTGGCCCTGTGTTTTCTTGCAGGCCCGTTCGGGCATCAAACCGACGCAACTTGTCCGCAGAACTCATGCCTCGCTTCGCGTATGTTCACGCATGCGGACGACATGGATGCACTCGGCAGTGGGGCGGTTTCGCGTTGCGGCCATCGCCGAGGCGTGGTCGTGGGCGGGGCTGCTCGTGGGCATGCTTTTCAAATACGTCGTGGTGCACAACGACATCGGCGTCAAGATCATGGGCCCGATCCACGGCGCGTTGTTCGTCCTCTACTGCCTCTGCGTGCTCGACGTCTCGCGGCACCTGCGGCTGGGCCCGCGCCTCACGCTGCTCGGGCTCGCCGCCGCGTTTCCGCCCTTCACAACGATCTGGTTTGAGCGCGTGGTCATGCGCCGCGTGCGCGGTGCAGCTGCGACCGGGCAAACTCCATCCGCGCCCGCAAAGCAATGAGCGTTGCGAGGCATCGTGCACGCTGTGTCGGTGGAACTCGCTGCCGCCAATCCCCCTGCGTGAAGAGAGCGCCTCTACGCCCCAAGTGCCTGCTTGCGCAACCACGTTGCGAGGTCCTGTGCCTCCACCTGATTGTCCGTCCGGCGCACGCTCAGGCTGCGAATGTGGTTGCACCCATGCGGGCGAATCTTCACGACGTATCGCCCGAGCTTCAGGTCATCACCCAGTGCCGAGGCATCGTGCGCCTCGATCGCCTCGATGTCATCGAATCGGATCGCAGGCCTGCCATAAAACTCCGCAAGCTCTAAGGGCAGGCGCATCTCGCGTGCCGAGCGATCGACAATGAGCGCGCCCTCCCCCCGCCTTCGCACCGCAACGAGCCACAAATACCGCGCAAGCCCACCTGCCACGATCATGACACACCCCACGCCCACAGCCCACACAGGCGGATCAAGATCAAACCCATACACCAGCAGAGCCATCACCAGCACCCACGCGGCAAAGCCTCCAGACGCAACGCCCCACTTCGGAAACACAGGCCGCAGCTCGATGCGAGCCTCGCGACCACTGTCCGACAGCAGCAGGCCGCCCGCGACGCGGTGCTGCTTGCGTTGCAGCCAGCGCACACCAGCGATGGTGCACGACACGCCCAGAAGCAAGAAAGGCAACGCCGCAGGTAAAGGCAGCAGGTGATACCCGTGCAGCGTGTTGTCAAGCACCGCCCGCGACGGATTCTGCGGATCGACAAACGCCGTGATGCGCGTGCCGGGCGTCCACACAAGCCGATTGCGTTCCCCACGCCGGCTTGCCAGCAACCCCACGCCATAGCAGTAGCGATCACCCTTCTGCAACACCCCGCCCACGCGATACTCATACGTCATAGGGCGCGCAACCAGCAACCCCGACGCACGAAACGGCGTCGTGCCCGTCACGATCGCCGGAGTGGGCACCCAGCTTCGCGTCGCAAGCTGCTGGCCGATGCCCCGCGCAGCGACCGCAAAGCACAACACCACCACCGCGAGCGCAAGGCACGCGATAACAAACGCCACCGCAGCAAGGCCGCGATGGGAGGCTGGGGGGTGTTCACCCACGACTTCGTTATCGGCTATTCCGGGCTTGCGCCTGAGTGGCACTTCGGCCTTGGCTTACGAGTACGAGAAAAGGCCTGAGCTCCATTGAGCCCGCGCCTCTACCGCACATGCGAAAAATGCAGCTCCAGATATCGGGCGACATAGTCGACCACGCTGCTGGCTTCCATGATGTCCGGGTTATTCGTGTAGCCCATGGGCTCAAACCGCATGCCCTTGAACCGCTTCACGGCCTCTTCCACCGTCAGCCCGTGCTGAATCGCCAGGCTAAACGCCCTGCAAAACGCCTGGCACATCCCGTTCATCGTCGAGCCTTCCTTGCTCATCTTGATGAAGATCTCGCCGGGCCTGCCATCGGCATACAGCCCAATCGTGAGATATCCTTCGTGCGACCCAATCGAGAACTTGTGGGTCAGTGAATCGCGGGTTGTCGGTAGCGCGACGCGCATTGCGGGCATGCCTTGCACTCCTTGCGAAGGTCGATTTTGGTCAGACGCATCCATGCAGCTCCGACCCTAGCACCCATCCGCGCAGCGAAGCCAGCAACCGACAGGTGCCACGCAAAAAGAATCGTCCATTCCTGCAAATTGTCCGCAGAACATCACCGCACGGGCTGCCAACACCCGATCATTTCCCTTGCTTCTCGCTCGCCCCCGCGGGCGGCCTGCCTGACATATCATCGCACCGTGCCTCAGCCCACCCAGCCATCCGATTCCCACGCCCCCGCTTCGGCGGTCGCGCGCGTGCGTGCGTCGGTAGCAAGAGTGGGGGTGCTCGCCCTCGTTGCACTGCTCTGGCCTCAGGTCGCATTCGCCCTCGCGGCGGATTCGCTTCAGGGCCAGCGGGCCCGCTCCAGCCAAGTCGCCCCGCTGCCTCAGGCGGTTGCTGGCGATGCCACGCTGGAAGCCCAGCACGCCTGGCAAGCACCGGGCGTTTCAGTCGCGGTCGCGCCGCGGGTTGCCGTCGGTTCCCGCGACCTTGTTTCGCCCGCCCACCTGCTGCGATGGGCCTGGGTCTGCTCGCTCCCGCCGCCAGCGTGCTGAAGAGCTGGTTTTCTCCGCGCGTTCCGCACCGTTGCTCTCTGCAGGTGTTGCGTGCACGGTGCGTGTCAGGGATTGCTTCCCGCTCCGCCCATTCAGCACGCCCACGCGGCTCCACCAGCCCCCTCCCCGCATCCTCCGCGCGCCCTCCGCGCGTCTCACGCCTTCCACACGCAAGCCGCTCTCTTTTCACCGCACGCCGCGCCCCGCGCGAGCTTCTGTGCGGTCTCCCCTTTCAGGTAGATTCCTCCCATGGGTAAGAACGACATTCCGATTCTCGGTCCGATCATCAACCGCCTCATCGGCACGCGCAACGAGCGTTTCGTCAAGCGCTACAACCAGCGCGCCAGCGAGATCAACGCCCTCGAGCCCCAGATGCGCGTCCTGACCGACGCCGCGCTGCGAGCCAAGTTCAAAGACCTGCGCACCAAGGTCGACCAGGGCGCAAAGGCCGACGAAGTGATGGGCGAGGCCTTCGCCGTCGCGCGCGAGGCGATGGACCGCGCTGTCGGCATCCGCAACGTCTTCAACCCAGAGCGAAACTTCGACATCAGCCTGCTGAGCCCCGAAGGCCAGGCGATGTATCGCGAAATCCAGACCAACATCTCCGCCCTCCCCGTCATCATCCCGCGCACCATCGACCGCGACAAGCTCGAGGGTCAGGTGCCCGCAGCCGTGCTCGATGAAAAGGACGAATGGCTCGGACACTCCGACTTCATCCCAGCCTGGCGATACGTCGAGATTCCCCCCGCCTTCTACGAAGAGGTCCGCAAGGCCTTCCCAGAGAGCCGCCCGCCCTACCGCGCCCGCCCCTTCGACGTCCAGCTCATCGGCGGCATGGTGCTCTGCCAGGGCAAGATCAGCGAGATGAAGACGGGCGAAGGCAAGACCATCGTCGCGCCCCTCGCCTGCTATCGCGCCGCCATCGAGCGCATGCGCGTCCACGTCGTCACCGTGAACGACTACCTCGTGCAGCGCGACCGCGACTGGACCGCCCCATACTTCCACGCCCTGGGCCTCACCGTCGGCGCCATCCACCCCCAGCACATGCAGAGCGAGGACATCAAGCGCGGCATGTACATGTGCGACGTGGTCTACGGCACCACCGCCGAGTTCGGGTTCGACTATCTCCGCGACAACATGAAGCGCACCGCGGGCGAGCAGGTGCAGCGAAGCCGCGACTTCGCGATCGTGGACGAAGTCGACAGCATCCTCATCGACGAGGCCCGCACCCCGCTCATCATCAGTGGCGAGGCCCACCCCGAGCAGCCCCGCTACGAGATGGCAGACAAGCTCGCCCGCCACCTCGTCATGAAGAACAAGCCCTGGTTCGACGCCGACAAAAAGCTCGAAGACACCACCCTCCGCGCCAAGGGCCTCGAAGGCGACATCCGCCAGACCCGCGACAAGACGCAGGTCCCCGCCCTCGAAGCGCAGCTCAAGGAGGCCCGCGCCCAGCTGCCCACGCTTAAGGCAGCTCGTGACAAGCACACGCAATACTTCGAAGTCAAGCTCGACCGCAAGCAGTGCCACGTCACGCACGACGGCATCAGCGAGGCCCAGCGCGTCGCGGGCGTCGGCTCCTTCTACGTCGACGAGAACATCGACCTGCCCCACCTGCTGGAGCAGAGCCTCCGCGCCCACACTGTCTACGAGCTCGACAAGGACTACATCGTCCGCGAGCTGCCCGACCAGCGCACAGGCAGGCCCACCCCCAGCGTCGTCATCGTCGACCAGAACACCGGTCGCGCCATGATCGGCCGCCAGTGGAGCGACGGGCTCCACCAGGCCATCGAGTGCAAAGAGCGCGTCCCCATCAAGGCCGAGACGCAGACCGTCGCCACGATCACGATCCAGAACTTCTTCAAGATGTACAAGCGCCTCGCGGGCATGACGGGCACCGCCGACACCGAAGCGCAAGAGTTCCACGACATCTACAACCTCGACGTCGTCGCCATCCCGACCAACAAGCAGGTCCGCCGGCGCGACTTCGACGACGTGGTCTACATCAACCAGAAGGACAAGTGGAAGGCCATCGTCGACGAGATCAAAGCCTTCTCCGACGTTGGTCGCCCCGTCCTCGTGGGCACCACCAGCGTCGAGAAGAGCGAGACCCTCAGCAAGCTCCTCACCCAGACGCACCAGATTCCCCACGAAGTGCTCAACGCCAAGCAGCACGAGCGCGAGGCCCACATCGTCGAGGACGCGGGCCAGCTCGGCGCCGTCATGATCGCCACAAACATGGCCGGTCGCGGCACCGACATCAAGCTGGGCAAGGTCTCGCGCGAGCAGCAGCTCGACTATCTGCTGCGCCGAAACCTCGCGCCCGCCACGCTCAAGACCGACATGAGCAACGAGCAGCTCCGCGAGCTGGTCTATCGCAAGATCGCCCACCGCGAGCTCGATGGCGTGAACAAGCGCGACGTCGAGTCGATCCCCTTCGCAGAGCTTGAGCTCCAGCTCCTGCGGGCCTGGGCCGCCCGCGTCACCTATCTCGACCGCAAGTCCCTCGATCGCGCCACCGCCGCCGAGCTGCGCGAGGAGCTCGACCGCTCAGGCCGCTTCCAGCTCCACAACCTGCGCTGGTATGAGAGCGTCGAAGAGATGGGAGGCCTGCACGTCGTAGGCACCGAGCGCCACGAAAGCCGCCGCATCGACAACCAGCTCCGCGGCCGCAGCGGCCGCCAGGGCGACCGTGGCAGCAGCCGCTACTTCATCAGCCTCGAAGACGACCTCATGCGCATGTTCTCGATGGACGGCACCCAAAAGGTGCTCAGCCGCCTGGGCATGAAGGAGGGCGACGCCATCGAGCACCCCATGCTCAGCAAGCTCATCGAGAACAACCAGCGCAAGGTCGAGGAGCGATACTTCCAGTATCGCAAGCAGATCCTCGAGTATGACGAAGTCATGGAGCACCAGCGCCAGTTCTTCTACGGCACGCGCCAGCGCGTGCTCGAAGGCAACGACGTCCGCGGCCTCGTCATGGAGTTCATCCGCACGAACGTCGACAAGGCCGTGTCGAAGTATCTCGACGCCGACTACAGCTACGAGCGCATGGCCGAGTTCGCCAATCAGAAGCTCGAGTGCAGCATCGACGTCAGCCGCCTCCGCGGTCGCGAGCTCGACGAGATCGAGCGCGAGATCCGCGCCGAAGCGATGTACGACGCGCGCCAGGCCATCGAGCTCACCCTGGGCGAGTATCTGCCCGACGCGCAGAGCGAAGCCGCCGTCGACCTCGACGTCGCAGGCCTCGTCAACTGGGCCCGCAACCGCTTCGGCGTCGAGATCGACCCCAGCAGCATCAGCAGCGGCAGCGTCGAAGAACGCACGCGCGTCCGCTCGATGCTGGTGGAACGCACCGAGGACGTCATCCGCGCCGCCGACCTCTCCGCACTCAAAGAGCTTGCCGACCCAAACCTGGGCGCTCGCGACATGAGCGAGTGGGTCAAGCGCAGCCTGCGCTTCGAGGTCGCCCCCGACGAGATCGCCAAGGTCGCAAAGACCGCAGTCGAGGGCAAGGGCAAGGTTGCCAGCAGCGTCCCCGTCGTCCGCGGCACCGCCGAGAAGACCCTCATCCGCGACCACCCCGTGTCGCAGCTCGTGATGACCAAGGTCAAGGAGTGGTACGACAAGCGCGAGGTCGACGTGCCCGTGGAGTTTGGCCTCGCCAACTTCCAGGGCCAAAGCCGCCAGGACCCCCGCGCCGCCGCTGCCAACTTCCTCGCCTGGGCCAACTCGCGCTTCGCGATGGGCTGGTCGAGCGACCTGTTCCGCACCAGCAGCCCGCAGGCTGCGGGCACAGCCCTGCGCGAGGCGAGCGCGAAGTATCACGCCGAGAACCGCATGCAGCAGGAAATCAAGGACGCTCTCGCCTGCAAGACCGACGAGGAGCTGACCGAGTTCTTCAAGACCAAGTTCGGCGCCGCCCTGCCCGACAGCATGAAGTTCATGAAGCCCGACGAACGCGACCGCCTCATCCGCGCCCGCGTCGAAACCCTGCGCAGGCCCGAGCTGCTCTACGTCGAGCAGCGAGTCATCCTCGACGTGATGGACGTCGCCTGGAAGGACCACCTGCACGCCGTCGAGCAGCTGCGCGAGACCATCGGCTTCCGCAGCTTCAGCCAGAACGACCCGCGCATCGAGTTCAAGCGCGAGGCCTCGCAGATGTTCAGCACCGTGATGGACACCGTGCGCGAGCAGATCGTCGAGCGCATCTTCAGCGTCCAGCTCGGCACGCCCCGCACCCCGCCCCCCGGCGCGGTGCTGGGCGGCGCAGCCCCCGCGCCACGTCCTCTGCCCCCGACCCAACAGCCCCCCCAACAGCCCCAACCCCGCCCCTCCAACATCAACGTCTCCCTCGGCGGCGGCATCACAGGCCCAGGCCTGTAGTCGCAAGAACTCTTTGTCGCAAGAACTCTTCATCCCAACAACCACCGTGGCACAGGCCCCAGCCTGTGCCACTTTTTTTCATGTCCCAGCACCCCCCGCCCACCCTCCAACACCAGGCCCCAAACCCCTACGCTTGCAACTCCCCGGCCTCTCGTCCGTAAAGACAGGTGCCAGGCCCGTTTGTCCGCCCGCGAGGTATCTCATGCTCACGCCACACCAGCCCACCCGCTCCACGCGCCGCGCCTTCACGCTCGCCGAGCTCCTCATCGTGCTCGGCATCATCGCCGTGCTCATCGGGCTCGTCGTCGTCGTGGGACGTGGCGTCGCGCAGAGCGCCAAGCGCAACGCAACCCTCAACACCCTCCAACTGCTCGACCAGGCCATGGCCGCGTACATCGCAAGCGAAGACGCAACCTTCCCGCGCCAAGCCGCCCTCACCGAGACCACGCCCAACCAGCGCGTCCTGCTCGTCGATGGCGTCGGCGCAGGCGACATTCCGATCAACACCATCGGCTACTTCATTCGCGAGGCGAGCAAGGTGCCCCGCTGCCAAGAGATCCTCGCGAAGATTCCCGCGAAGTATCTCCGCAGCATCGACATCGACGGCGCCGGCTCAGGCGGCGGCCCCCAGCCCGCACTCCCCACCGTCTTCGACGCGTGGGATCGCCCCATCCGCCTCGTGCTCCCATTCGCCGATGGCATCGTCACGGGCCCCCGCGGCACGACAACGCCCACACCGACCGAGTTCCGCGAAGCCGAAGACTTCCTCGTCCTCAGCCCACCCGCAACCCACGCCTTCGCCTCCTACCGCCGCAACAACCTCACCGAGCGCAACCCCGCAGCCAACTGTGCCGTCGTCACCCCCGCCGATAGCGACGGCGGCCGCTGCGTCGCCAATCAGCCCTACTTCTACTCCCTGGGTGAAGATGGCCTCGCAGGCCTCAACACGCCCTCGCCTTGCGACGACGACGACAACCGCAGCGACAACATCTACAGCATCCCGCCCGCCACCGCGCAGTAAGGCCCCTCACTTCGCTCCTCCCCGACGCTCTCGCCCCACGCCGCACTACCATCTCCGCGTCGTCCCGGTAGCTCAGTTGGATAGAGCAGCCGCCTTCTAAGCGGCAGGTCGTGGGTTCGAATCTCACCTGGGACGCTTGACGGTTGAACGCTTCACAGTGGCAACCCGCCTCAATCAGCAACGATCGTCACCTCCGTCGTCGTTGCGTCGTCGCCCACGCCCGACACCGTCCAGGTCCTCAGCCAGTTGTTGAGGCCAGCGAATGGGTTGTTCGCCGTCGTGTCCTCAATCGTCACTCGGCCGATCTGCGTGGGCAGGGGCGTGAGGGTCGCGTCATCCTCAGCCACAAAGATGTTCTCGCGGCGGCGTGCGCTGCTGGGCGGCGTGAGGCCTGAGAACGTAAACAGAAGCGACTTCGGGTCAGCCTCCGTCAAGAAATCAACGTGGTTGTCGTTGAAGGCCACGTTGCCTTCCCACGTGTCTCGCTTGCCGTGAATCAGCAGGCTGATCGAGCTTGTGCCCTTGCCGACAGTGTCCGTAAAGCCCGCACGCGTGTCGACCTTGCCCGTGTTGAGCAAGCGATAGCTCGCGCTCGCTTGCGCACCGACGACTTCGTACGAAGGGCCTCGATTGCCCAAGACCGCTTCGTTCGCGCTGAACGTGTTGCTCCACTTCGCTCGCCGCGCCCCAAAGAACGGCATCATCGCGTAGCTGTTGTTTCCCGTCACGTTGCTCTCCATCGCGAGCGTGCCCACTGCCTTGGTGCCGCCTTGCGTCACGTGCTCCGCGCTGGAGCCACGGAACGCGGGGTCCCAAAGAGCTTGGTTTGTGCTGCCCACTGCGGCAGAAGTCGCGCCGGGCAGTGCAGGCACGGTGAGGTTGTAGTCGTCGTCAACACGAACCAGCTCCGACTGCTCCGCGGGGCTGACAGTGAGTTCGGGCGGAAAGAAGCCTGCGTAGATGAGTATCGACAGCACGCTCCCCGGATCGTCCTTGGCGGAAGCGCTGCTGAGCGTCGTATGCCCCTTGTCAAGCTCACTCGGGATCGGGTAGCGGTCCTTGTTGTTCTGCGCGAAGAGCACCATGCCTTGGTGGATGCCGCGGATGTGAGTGTTGTCGCGGATGTGGCGTGTGTTTCCTCCGCGTGGCTTTGAAAGCGCAGGCGCCAGCACCAAGAAAACAAAAAGCAGAGTGACAACCACACCGAGCACTGTGAGCAGATCAATGATGGTGAAGCCTCGACGTGACGCGTGCATGGTTCAATCCTTCCGCTATCGCAGTCTCAATGCTTCAAAACTGTACGTCCCAAAGCATGTTTGGGTTTGGCCTTCAAACGACAATGCCCGCGAAACGGCTTGCGGCCATTGCGCGGGCACTGGGAAGATAGAGCCTCTCTCCTGTCAAGGGCTTTGCGTCAGCCCTTCAGACTCACTCGCACGACCCGCCGGCCAGCACCGTCAAGAACGCGATCAGGTCGCGATCATCCGGGAAGAGCCCGTCGTTGTTGTAGTCGATGTCGCTGCACAGCACCGTGCTGCACGTGCCGCCCGCAAGCACCGTGAGGTAGTCGATGAGATCGGCATCATCCGGGAAGAGCCCATCGCCATTGAAGTCGATCGTGTCGCACTGCGCCGGACGCAGGTCATTCGCCGGGCCCTCGAGCACCACGCGATTGCTGTACTTCCGCAGCTCAAAGCCCGTCACCGTGAAGTTCGCATCGCCGTTGTTGAGCGGGAAGTTGTGGAAGTTGTCCACTTCCACGCGGAACTGCCCACCGCCCAGCGGAATCACATCGACCTCCAAGAAGCCGTAGTGCTTGCCGCCGCGCAGCAGCTGGTTGCCATTCCACAGCTCAGGCTCGCTCTGGTCCGCCGTCCACACCGCATACGGGTTCATCTGGAAGCCCGTCCCCTGCGGGTTCAGCGGGTTGTTCCGCCACGCCGTGATCGCGCTGTTGGTGAGGCCCGGCGCATCCTCCACGCCGCGCAGCCCGTCGCCCGCAAAGCCCACGTCCCACAGGTGCACGCCGTAGCCGTCGTTGTCCAAGTCAAAGTAGCTCATCTCCGCCACTTCGCTGTGCCCGCAGAACACGCCCGCCACGCGATACTGATCCACCAGCGGCGCATAAATCCGCATCGCCTCGCCGCTCTGCGTGCTCGTCACGCTGCTGCCGTGCACGCCGCGAGAGAACGGCGTGTGGTGCCACTGCACGAAGATGATCTGCCCACGCTGCCGCGCATCCGCCAGCGCCTGCACGGCCCAGTTCCACTGCTCGGTGCCCACGTTAAAGTCCGGGATGTCCGCCGGCGCATAAGGCGTGCTAAACCACGCACGGTTCGTGTCGCGATTGCTCGGGAAGTTCACGTTCAGGCCCTGCCCAACGGGCGGCGCAACCCGGCTGTTGGCCTCTTCCGTCGCCTTCACGCTGCACAGCGTGATGATCGTCACCGGGCCGTAATCGGTGCTGTAGTACAGGTCCTGATACGCCGGCGTGCCACCATTGCTGGGCCAATCAAAGTACGCGCTCCACTGCTGCCGCGCATAGCTAATCAGCTGGTTCGTGTTGGGCCCACCGTTGCCACCCTCGCCAGCGCCAACGCCATTGAAAATGCAGTTATTGCCGATGGCAGCAACGATCGGGCGACCGCTGAGGAGATCGTCATACTCGCCCGCGTTGTGCCGCCAGAACTCATCCCAGCGACGCTGCTGCTCAGCCCCAGTGCCCTCGATGAGATCGCCCGGCATGATCAGCATGTCCGGATCGCGCAGCTCGATCTGCTTGATGTTCTCGCGATAGCCCAGCGTCTCGGTCACGAGATACTGATCGCGTCCGCGACCCGTGCCCGTGGGGCGGCCCGTGCTGCCCGGCAGGTTGGGCGTCGTGCGGCTCCACTCGCGGAAGCGCGTCCGCCCGCTCACGAGCGTCTCGCTGTCGCTCATCACCGCAAAGCGAATGGGCTCGGTGGTGTTCGCCGCCGGAGCCGTCTGGAACGTGTTGCTATACGTGCTCTCGCCCTGCGTCACGGTGTACGAATACTCCGTCCCCGCCGCCAAGCCGCTCAGCGTCACCACGTGCTTCCAGTTGCGAGCAGGCACGCCCGGAGCTGAGAAGATCGCCGTCGTCGAGAACGGGAACGCACCGCCGGCCGTCAGCTCGGCGTTGATCTGATAGTCCAGCACAGGCACGAGCACAGGCGTGCTCGTAAACGTCAGCGGGCTCGCGAGGCCACCGCCGCTCACCACGAGCGTGCCGGGCGTGTCGCTGCTCGTGAACCACGTCAGTTGCATGCCGCTCGTCGTGGGCTGCTGCTGATAAGGCAGCACACGAAACGCGCTCTGCCCCATCGCCAAAGGTGCCAACGCACACACCCCGCACACCGCCACAATCGCCCCGATCGACGTCGCTCGACGCATGATCAAACTCCTCATCGCGCGCACGCGCGAAAGCTCACCAAGCCAGGCCCGCCGCAACTCCGCAGCGCAGGTCTTGCCTTCGCCCACATCTTCGCCGAAGTCCTCGCCCTAGGTGTTCACGCTTCAACAAGCCTGCGCTGAGATTTCGCAGAGTCCAGACAAGCTGGACCGGTTTGCTCTTGTCTCGCGATCGCTCGCCCGCTCACGCGTCACCCGACATCAACAACCAGCCCGCAACCCAAAAACACCAAGGGCCCCGCACTCGCATGCAGGGCCCTCTTCGTCGTGTCGCCGCTCTTCGCAGCTCGTAATTGGGGATCTAGGATTTGAACCTAGACTAAGTGAGTCAGAGTCACTCGTGCTACCGTTACACCAATCCCCAAAAGATTGGTTCCCAAAGCTGCTTCGCCTCGGGCCGCAACTATAACCCCCGCCCCCCACCCCGGCAACTCAGCGAGCCTTCTTCTCGCTCCCCCCTCTGTGCCAGTTCCCCTGTCACCGCTCCCCTGTCACCTGTCCCCTGTCCCCTGTCACCTGTCACCTGTCACCTGTCACCTGTCACTCACCGCACCCACCGCCCCGCCCCACAACCGCTCACTCCCCACATCCCCGCCCCCGCGCCCCTCGCTCGCATCCTCCAGCGCATCCCGCAGCCCCGCGTTCCACGCCCACCGCTTCAGCGGCAAATGCCGGTCATACGCCCGCGCCAACTGCGTAGCATCGCTGTTCTCCATCGTCGCAGGCGTCTGCGCAAGCCCCTCAAACCACTCCATCAGCGCCCGCGCCCCCTCCGCGCCCTCGCTCGCAATCCGCACGCACTTTGCCTGCTCCTCCTCGCTCAAAATGTCCCGCCGAAACATCGCAAGGCTGCACGCCCCGCTCGTCCGCGCAAACCCCAGCGCCGCATACCCCAGCTTGTACTCGCGCGCCACATACTCGCGCGGCGTCATCGCATGGTCATGCCACCCCCGCGCCCCGGGTACAAACACCACCGGGCACGCCCCCAGTCGCTCGCGCATCTTGAACGCAATCTCGTTGTCCTCATACCCATACCACGACGGATACTGCGTAAAGCCCCCAACCCGCCGCACCGCATCCATGGGCATGCTCATGTTCAGCCCCCACGCATGCCGAAAGCCCCAGTCGCGGTCCACGTCCTTGTCCGGCGCCCCATCCTCCCCGCGCATCCGATGATAAAAGAACACCATGCTCGTCCCCTCGAGCATCGCCTCAAACACGCTCCGCCTCTCTCGCACCACCCAAGGTGAGTCGCCCACCACCACCGCGCTCGCATATCCGCTCAGCCGCTCGTGCCCCTCCACATGCCGCTGCAAAAGCTGCGGTTCCGCAAGCAGGTCATCGTTCAAGCTCAGCAGCAGCTTCCCCCGCACAAACGGCAGCAGCGCATTCCGCACCGCCGCCAGCCCACCCCGCGGACAGACCGCAATCTGCAACTGCCCGCGCTCACCCCCCGCCGCCGTCCACGCCGCAGATGCCACCGCAGGCCCCACGTCGTCAGGCCCATCAAACCCCACCAACACCTCATACCGCTGCCCCGCAAGGCTCTGCCGCGCCAGCCGCTGCAAGCACGTCGCCAGCCGCTGCGCACGCCCCCGCGTCGGTATCACCACACTCACCGCAAGCTGTTCCATACCGCCCTTATCGGCAACCCCCGCCCGCTTCAACGAATGCCGAATCCCGAATCCCGAATGCCCCTCTCTCTACTTCACCCCAGGCGTGTAGTTACTGCTCTCCTTCGTGATCAGGATGTCATGCGGATGGTTCTCCACCACCGTCGCAGGCGTCACCTTCACAAACCGTGCATCCCGCTGCAACTCGTCAATCGTCTTGCACCCCACATACCCCATGCTGCTCCGCAGCCCGCCCACCATCTGATACACCACTTCCGCCAAGTTGCCCCGATACGCCACAAGGCCCTCCACACCCTCTGGCACAAACTTCTGCGTCGCCTTGCCATCGCTCCCCAGCTTCTCCGCCTGGCGATACCTGTCCGCACTCCCCGCGCTCATCGCCCCCTCGCTCCCCATCCCGCGATAGCTCTTATACCGCCGCCCCTGATGAATCACCGCCTCCCCCGGGCTCTCATCCAGCCCCGCAAACATGCTCCCCATCATCACGCAGCTCGCCCCCGCCGCCAGCGCCTTCGGAATGTCCCCGCTGTGCCGCACCCCACCATCAGCAATCACCGGCGCCCGGCTGCCATACGCCGCCAAGCCCGCCACCGCGTTCATGATCGCCGTGATCTGCGGCACGCCCACGCCCGTCACCACGCGCGTCGTGCAGATGCTCCCGGGCCCGATGCCCACCTTCACCGCATCCGCCCCCGCCCGCACCAGGTCCGTCGCCGCCTCGCCCGTCGCGATGTTGCCAGCAATCAGTTGCACGTCGCTGTTCTTCACAAACGCGCTCTGCCGCAGGTTCTTCACCGTCCGCAGCACATTCTCACTGTGCCCGTGCGCCGTATCCACCACAATCACATCCACATCCGCCGCCACCAGCGCCTCCGCACGCTCGTAGTGGTCCACGCCCACCGCAGCCCCGCACAGCAGCCGCCCCTTCCCATCCCGGCATGCCTTCGGAAACTGCGTAAACCGCTCCACATCACGCATCGTGATGAGCCCAGCCAGCCGCCGCTCGCTATCCACCAGCAGCAGCTTCTCCACCTTGTGCTTGTTGAGGATCACCTCCGCCTGATCCAGCGTCGTGCTCGCCGGAGCCGTGATCAGGTTCTCCCGCGTCATCACATCCCGCACGAGCTTGCTCGCATCCTCCACAAACTTCAGATCGCGCCGCGTGATGATCCCCAGCACCCTGCCCTTGCCCCGCAGGTTCTCTGTCCCATCCTCCGTCACCGCAAACCCGCTCACGTTGTGCAGCCGCATCAGCTCCTTCGCCCGCTGCACCGTGTCGCTGGGTCCGAGCGTGATCGGGTCGCTAATCACCCCGTTCGCGCTCCGCTTCACCTTCGCCACCTCGCGCGCCTGACTCTCAACGCCCAGGTTCTTATGAATGATCCCAAGCCCACCCTCCTGCGCGAGCGCAATCGCCAGCAAGCTCTCCGTCACCGTGTCCATCGGCGCACTCAGCAGCGGAATATGCAGCTTGATGCGCTCCGTCAGCCGCGTGCTCGTGTCCGCCTCCGCAGGCATCACCCCGCTGCGACGCGGAATCAGCAGCACGTCGTCAAACGTGATGCCATCCGCCACGATCTTGTCAAATGGGTTCACGCCCCCGCGGCTGCCAGGTGTCTGCCCAGCAGGGACAGATGCCATCGCCGAAGCCGTCCCGCCCTGGTCACGAACTGTTGCTTGGTCCGCCATAGATAAGCCTTGCACCCCCTCCCCCCAGAGTCAACCCGCGCCCCGCTTTTCGCTCCCGCCCCCCTTCCGCCCTTTCCCACTTTGTCACTTCACGCTTCTCCCCTTCCCTCCCGCTCTCCCCCAAAAAGCGCACACCGCGGCCCCAAAATCCCCCCGCGCGCCGTGGCCCAAAAACAATCTTCCGCGCACCGCCCTCCCCCCAAAGAAACCCAATTTCCCCACGTTTCCTCCCACTTCGCCACCCCGCCACTCCGCCACTTCGCCACTCTCCTCCCCACGGCGCGCGCGCGCCCCGGCCCCCACCCCCCTCCCTCCGAGGAGCTCACGCAAGCTCGCACAGCAG
>JAIYDA010000152.1 GCA_027487735.1 Planctomycetaceae bacterium
GACCGCATCGGCGGGCGCAACGCGCGAGCGATGGTGAACCAGAGCGACCCGGACGTGATTGAGATCTGGAACAACGTGTTCATCCAGTTCAATCGCGAGGCGGATCGCAGCCTGCGCCCACTGCCCGCAAAGCACGTGGACACGGGGATGGGGCTGGAGCGCATCACGAGCATCCTGCAGAACGTGCGCAGTAACTACGACACTGACGTGTTCGCACCGATCTTTCACAAGATCGAGCAGCTCACGGGGGCTCGCGGCTACGAGGGCAAGCTGGGGGAGAAAGACAAGGACAACGTCGATACTGCTTACCGCGTGATTGCCGATCACATCCGCACGCTGACGTTTGCGGTGACGGATGGCGCGCTGCCCAGCAATGTGGGCCGGGGGTATGTGCTGCGTCGCATCCTGCGGCGTGCGGTGCGCTATGGGCGGCAGATGCTTGGGGCGAAGACGGGGTTCTTTAGCGACCTTGTGCCCACGGTGGTGCAGCACTTTGGGGAGGCCTTCCCGGAGCTTCGCAAAAACCCCGAGAAGGTGCAGGCGATTCTGCGGGAGGAAGAGGAGAGCTTTGGGCGCACGCTGGACCGTGGCATCAAGCTGTTTGATGAGGTTGCGACCGCGGCCCTCGCGACGCCTGCGCGGCAGATCTCGGGGAGCGACGCGTTCAAGCTCTATGACACGTTCGGGTTCCCGCTGGACCTCACGGTGCTGATGGCCCAAGAGCGCGGTCTGAGCGTGGACGAGGCGGCGTACAAGGTGGAAGAAGAGAAGGCGAAGGAGCTCTCGCGCACGGGCGGCAAGGTGGAGGAAACCAAGGGTCTCACGCTGACAGGCGAGCAGGTGGCGCGCCTCAAGCACATGCACGTGAATGCGACCGACGACAGCAGCAAGTTTGATGGCAAGCACATCCGCGCGCACGTGAAGGCGATCTGGAATGGTCACAACTTCGACGACCACACCAACCTCCACATGGGCAACGTGAAGAAGCTCGTGGGCATCGTCCTCGACAAGACCAACTTCTATGCGACCATGGGCGGGCAGGAGGGCGACAGCGGCGAGCTGAGCGTGCTGAGCGCGAGCGCAAGCCACAGCGGCGAGTTTGAGGTCGAGAGCACGCAGGTGTTTGGCGGCTATGTGCTGCACATCGGGCGCGTGCAGAAGGGTGCGCTGCGCGTGGGCGACACGGTGCAGTGCAAGGTCGCGAGCGGCAAGCGCGCGGCGACGCAGCGCAACCACACCGCGACGCACCTTGCCAACTGGGCTCTTCGCGAGGTGCTGGGCGACGACGTGAACCAGAAGGGCAGCATGGTGAGCCATGAGCGCTTGCGGTTTGACTTCTCGCACAACCAGCCCGTGGAGCCCGGGCAGATTGCCCGCATCGAGCAGCTCGTGCAGTCGCAGATCGCGAGCAACTACATCGTGCACGCAGAGCCCGTCTCGCTCGACAAGGCGAAGGCGATTGCGAGCCTGCGTGCGGTGTTTGGCGAGGCATATCCCGACCCCGTGCGGGTCGTGGCGATTGGCGTGCCCGTGGAGGACCTGGTCGCGAGCCCAGCGAGCGGCGAGTGGAGGCGATACAGCATCGAGCTCTGCGGCGGCACGCACGTGACGGGCACGCGCGAGATCGAGGACTTTGCGCTGTTGAGCGAGGAGGGCGTTGCGAAGGGCGTGCGGCGCATCACGGCGCTCACGGGCACCGAGGCAAAGGCCGCGCACGCCGCGGGGCACGCGCTCGCGGAGCGGATTGCACACGCGAAGACGGTGCCTGCGGAGCAGCTTCAGCCTTTGGTGGCGGAGCTGCTGCTGCAGCTGGATGGCGTGGTGATGCCCAGCAGCCGCAAGCACGTGCTGCGCGAGCAGGTGGGCGAGCTGCAAGAGCAGCTGAAGCTGCTGAGCAAGCAACTGAGCCAGCAGGTGACGCAGCGCGTGCTGCAGCAGGCGAAGAACATCGCGCAGAGCGCGGTGGCGAGCAGCAGCAACGTGGTGGTGGCGCAGGTGGAGGCGGGGGACGATCGGGCTGCGTTGCAAGCCGCGGTGAAGACGGTGCGCGAGACGCTGCCCCGCGCCGCGGTGATGCTGTTTGCGGTAGACGAAGCTGGCAAGGCGATGATGCACGCGAGCGTGCCCGAAGGGGCGATTGCCAAGGGCCTGAAGGCCGGCGCGTGGCTGCGGGATGCTGCGGCGGCGATGGGCGGCAAGGGCGGCGGCAAGGATGACAACGCTCAGGGCGGTGCGCCCGATGGGAAGATGGTGCGCGATGCGATGCGGGTGGCGGAGCAGAGTGCGCTGAAGATCATGATGTGAGTGGCGTGGGAGGTTTGCGCGAGGGGCGTGCGGGGCTTGGGTCGGTTGACCTGCGCCCGTTGCTTGCGCAACTGGGCTCGCGGAGGCGGGCTCGCTACGCTTTCGGCTCATGAGCATCTTTGCCTCTCGTACGGACGTGCTTTTCTCACAGCTTCGCGGCGATGGTCTTTGGAAGCAGCTCCAGACCATCGAGGGACCGATGGACGCGGAAGTGTCGATGGTCGTGGGTGGCAAGCCCCGCAAGGTGTTGTGCTTTTGCAGCAACAACTACCTGGGCCTTGCCAACCACCCCGAGGTGATCGAGAGCGGCGTGCGGGCGCTGAAGGACTACGGCGCGGGCACCGCGAGCGTGCGGTTCATCTGCGGCACGTTTGGCCCTCACTGGACGCTGGAAGCGACGATCGCGAGGCTGATGGGCACGCAGGCGAGCTACAGCTTTGTGAGCGCGTGGACGGCGAACGAGGCAGTGTTTCCGACGTTCTGCGAGCCCGGCGACATCATCATCTCCGACGAGCTGAACCACGCGTGCATCATCGACAGCATCCGCCTTGCGACGACCATTAAGAAGGGCGTGCACAAGGCGGTGTATCGCAACAACGTGCTGGAGGGGGAGAAGAGCCTGCGGGCTGCGCTGCAAGCGGCGCGTGCGAACAAGGACGTGACGGGACAGATCTGGGTCGTCACCGATGGCGTGTTTAGCATGGAGGGGAGCATCGCCGATTTGCCCGCGATGCGCCGGATGTGCGATGAGTTTGACGCGATGCTGGTGGTGGACGACAGCCACGGGCACGGCGTGATGGGCAGGCTTGGTCGCGGCACGCACGAGCACTGGGGGATGGTGGAGGGCGGGAGCGAGCGCGGTCGCGTGGACCTGTTTACGGGCACGCTGGGCAAGGCGCTGGGGGGCGGCGCGGGCGGGTTTGTCGCGGGCAGCCAGCAGGCGATCGACCTGCTGGTGCAGCGCGGGCGACCGACGCTGTTTAGCAACGCCCTGCCCGTCACGATCGCGGCGAGCGCGAACACCGCGATTGAGATCATGCTGCGCGAGCCTGGTCGAGTGCAGAAGCTCAAGGACAACGTGCAGTATGCCCGCACAAAGCTGAAGGCTGCGGGCTTTGACGTGCTGCCCAGCCCCACGGCGATCTGCCCCATCATCGTGCACGACACGGCGAAGGCGATTGCGATGAGCAAGCGGCTGCTGGAGCTCGGGGTGTTTGTGATCGGGTTTGGCTATCCGGTGGTGCCCGAGGGGCACGCGCGGCTGCGCTGCCAGATTTCTGCGGCGCACAGCACGCAGCACATTGATGCGTTGGTGGATGCGCTCAAGAGGTTGTGATGACTGAGCTGCGAGACACCGCGTCGGCCGACGCGCCGCTGCGCCCGCGCGACCTGCTCGCCACCCAGTGCGTCTGCGGCTACTCCCTCGCATCGCTCGACGTCCTCACATGCCCCGAGTGCGGCACGCCGCGCCCATCACGGCGCGAGGAGCAACTGCACGGCTTCACAGCCGACCAGCGGCACCACCTGCTGGTCGTCATCTTCGCAGCGGGTAGCGTGCTGTCGGTCGTCCCCGCCGTGCTCGCAGGCCGACACGCGATCCTCACAGGCAGACTCGCCGACGAAGCCCTCGTCGCAGTCTGCGTGTTCGCGGTCTACTTCGCAGGCCTGCTCGCCATGCTCCGCTGGTCCAAGCCCCTCGCCAAGCACAAGCGAGCAAGCTCGTGGGTGATCGTGCTCGCCGCTGCACCGCTGCTGATGCTCTGCGTCTGCCTTCCCGCCAGCTTCGCGGTAACTTGGTGAGCTAATGGGCTCGCGACTTGCAAATGAAGGAACACGCACAACCCCGCCCCCCTGCGTGTACGTCTTCCTTCATTTGCCCCCGTCCGCGACGGGCTCCCACACGCTCTGCTCGCTCCGCACGCGAAGGCCCAGCGCTCGCACCGCGAGCGAGCGTTCTTCGCGCGTGCGGACCCATGCGTTGTGGGCGGGCGTGAGCCGCACGGTGTTCTGGCGATCGATCTGCACGTTGCCCACGCGCATGCGCAGTGCGATCTGGATGTGCAGCTCCTGCGACACGTCGCCTTGCACGAGCGTGGCGGTGCCGGCGGTCTCGGCGTCGCCCTCGCCTCGTGCGAGCATGCCGCCCGAGAGCTTGACGCGCGAGCGACCGGACCACGCGGGCGTGAGCGACGCTGGCATCCAGAGCAGTGGGGGGTCGAAGGTTGCAGTGGTGCCCTCCTCGGCATTGAAGAGCTCGCGCAGCGCGAGCGAGCCATCGGCGAGCAGCACCTGCTCGATGCGCTGGTGGGGGGCGAAGGTGGCATTCGCGATTGCGTCGGAGCTGGCAGCCTCGGAAGCTTCGGGATTGATCGTGACGTTGGCGTGTGCGAGCTCGGTAGTGATGGACGTGTCGAGCGGGCGCGTGGTGGTGCGGCGCTCGATGCGAAGCGTGCGGCTGCGAGGCGTGGTTTGCTGCTGCCAGAGCGAGCTCTCTGCCTGCGCAAAGCCGAGGGCAGTGAGGGGGAGGGCGGGGAGAGCAGCGTCGCTGGCGTTGAGCGGTGTTGGTGCTGTCGGCAGTGGAGAGCTCGAAGCACAGCCTGCGAGTGAGGCACCGAGCAAGGCGGCGAGTGCGGCGCACGTGCGTGCGTGCGCGATGATGGGGTGATGGCGATGGCAGGAGAGCTCGTGCACGAGAGATGATTCGCGTGTGCTCGGCGCGAGGGCGCTGCGGATGCAAAGAAAAGCGCCCGCCGGAGGGGCGGACGCTGGGTGCATGCTGAGGGTGAGAGCGGGAGTGGTGGGTCGTGACAGGCAAAGGCGCCTGTGCCACCGATTACACGCCTGCGGTCACGGCGGAGCCCTTCTTGCTCTCTTGCAGCAGGCGGCGGAGCACGGTGTGCAGCACGCCGCCGTTCTTGTAGTACTCGGCTTCGACAGGCGTGTCGATGCGGCAGAGGGTCGTGAACTCGACCTTCTGGCCTTTGCGTTCCCCTTGCGTGATGGTGGCGGTCACCTTCACGTCGCAGCGGGGCGTCACGAGGCCATCGGCGCTGGCAACGAGGTGGATGTCGAAGATGTCGCTGCCGCAGAGGCCTAGGGACTGAGCGGTTTGCCCGTCCTTGAAGTTCAGCGGCAGCACGCCCATGCCCACGAGGTTGCTGCGGTGGATGCGCTCGAAGCTCTCGGTGATAACGGCCTTCACTCCCAGCAGCAGCGTGCCCTTGGCGGCCCAGTCGCGGCTGCTGCCCATGCCATAGTCCTTGCCGCCCAGCACGACGAGGGGCGTGCCATCCTGCTTGTAGTTGCGCGACGCGTCGAAGATGGTGCTGAGCTTGCCGCCGCCCGCCTTGCTGAAGTCGGTGGTGTACCACCCTTCCTTGATCTTGTCGCCTTCGAGAGCGAGCTTGTTCTTCACGCGGATGTTGGCGAAGGTGCCGCGGGTCATCACGCGGTCGTTGCCGCGGCGGCTGCCGTAGCTGTTGAAGTCGTGCTTGGGCACGCCCAGGCTCTTGAGGTAGTCTCCTGCGGGGCTGGCAGCGGCGATGTCGCCCGCGGGGGAGATGTGGTCGGTGGTGATGCTGTCGCCCACGTGCACGAGGCAGCGGGCCCCGCGGATTGCGCCGATCTTGCTGGTGTCGGGCGCAGCACTCATGCCCTGGAAGTAGGGCGGGTTTTGGATGTATGTGCTCTTGTCGTTCCAGGCGTATTGATCGCTCTTGGAGACGGGCACCTTGTTCCACGTCTCGTTTGCAACAAAGACTTTGCCGTACTGCGTGCGGAACTGCCCGGGCTCGATGCACTTGGCCTTGAGCGTCTGAATCTCGGCGTTGGTGGGCCAGATGTCCTTCAGGAAGACGGGCTTGCCGTCTTTGCTGGTGCCCAGAGGTTCGGTCGCGAGGTCGATCGCGACGCTGCCCGCGATGGCGTAGGCGACGCAGAGGGGTGGGCTGGCGAGGTAGTTCGCCTTCACGCTCTGGTGCACGCGCCCCTCGAAGTTGCGGTTTCCGCTCAGCACGCTGGCGACCACAAGGTCACCCTCCTTGATGGCGGCTTCGATCTCCTCGGGCAGCGGGCCGCTGTTGCCGATGCAGGTGGTGCAGCCGTAACCCACGGTGTGGAAGCCGCAGCTCTCGAGGTCGTCGGTCAGGCCTCCCTTGTCAAGGTAGTCGGTCACGACGCGGCTGCCCGGCGCGAGGCTGGTCTTGACCCAGGGCTTGCGCGTGAGGCCCAGGGCTCGGGCCTTGCGAGCCACCAGCCCCGCAGCGATGAGCACATCGGGGTTGCTCGTGTTCGTGCAGCTTGTGATGGCGGCGATGACCACCGCTCCGTGCGTGAGCTTGCTGGTGGTGCCGATGTTGGGCGAGCCTGCCTGGGCCGAGGCCTCGGTGTGCTTCACGGTGCCCACGGCGTTGAAGATCTTGTCGGCAGGCAGACCAAAGCTCGTGTTGCCCAGGGGTGCGCCCAGGCTCTTGAGGAACTCGGCCTTGATGTGCTTGAGCTCCACGCGATCTTGCGGGCGCTTGGGGCCTGCCATGCTGGGCTGCACGGTGGACAGGTCGAGCTCCAGCACGTCGGTGCAGACGGGCTCGGGCGTACCGGGCGTCCAGAAGAGGCCTTGGGCCTTGCAGTAAGCCTCGACGAGGGCGACGGTTTCTTCATCGCGGCCCGTGAAGCGCAGGTAGTCGAGCGTCACGCTGTCGATGGGGAAGAAGCCGATGGTGGCGCCATACTCCGGCGCCATGTTGCTGATGGTCGCGCGGTCGGGCACGCTGAGGGCCGCGAGACCATCGCCAAAGAACTCGACGAACTTGTCGACCACGCCCTTCTTGCGGAGCATCTGCGTGACGGTGAGCACGAGGTCGGTGGCCGTAGCACCCTCGGGCAGCTTGCCGCGAAGACGGAAGCCGATGACGTCGGGCGTGAGCATGTAGATCGGTTGGCCCAGCATCACGGCCTCGGCCTCGATGCCGCCCACGCCCCAGCCCACGACGCCCAGGCCGTTCACCATGGTGGTGTGGCTGTCGGTGCCGACGCAGCTATCTGGGTAGGCGACTGGCGCGGTGCCGCCAGCGTCGGGCTTGGTCCAGACGCCCTTGGCAAGATACTCCAGGTTCACCTGGTGCACGATGCCCGTGGCGGGGGGCACGCAGCGGAAGTTGCTCAGGCTCTGCTGGCCCCACTTGAGGAACTCGTAGCGCTCGTTGTTGCGCTCGAACTCCTTGCTCGCGTTGATGGTGAGTGCGCCTTTGTTGCCAAAGGAGTCGACCTGCACGCTGTGGTCGATCACGAGGTCGCAGGGCACGAGGGGGTTGATCGCGCTGGGGCTGCCGCCCATCGCCTTCATCGCGTCGCGCATCGCGGCGAGGTCGACGACGCAGGGCACGCCCGTGAAGTCTTGCAGCACGACGCGGGCGGGCATGAAGGGAATCTCGTCCTTCACGGGGTTCTTCGCGTTGTAGTTGGAAAGGCCCACCACGTCGTCGTCGGTCACGATGAAGCCATCGACGTTGCGGAGCATCGCTTCGAGCAGCACCTTGATGGAGAAGGGCATCGCGTCGAGGTTGCCCACCTTCTGCTGCTTTAGGGCGTCGAGCGAGTAGTACGTATAGGAGCCGAACTTGGTCGTGAGGGTCTTGCGGCTGTTGAACGGATTCGCGGGCATGGAGTGGTGTCCTTCGTGTGGGTGCGCTCTTGCATGCTCGCGAGGCGGACGCTGGAAGCAGGGCCCCGCGGGGGCGTGCAAGGCATCATAAGCGGCATTCCAAATCGAGGGAAATGACGGTGTTTGTTGCCCCAGGCAGGCGATGCGAGCTTCAGAGGCTCCTCCGCAAAGCCGATACAACCCCCATGCCCGGCATCACCCTTCCGACGGCCACGCTCACCCTTGCCTCGTCGCCCTTCCTTGCCATGGGGCCGAGCCTGGCCTTCGTGCTGTCGCTGCTGCTGGTGGGCGTGCTGTGCGCTGGCGCGGCAGTGGGGCTGTCGCTGCTGGCAGAGCGCGTGCTCGCTCGCAAAGCGCGGATCGCGCAGCGGCCCTTGCGGCGCATGCTGCCTGCGCCGCTGGTGTGGAGCATCGGGCTTGTGCTGGGGTTTGGCGCGTGGTCGGCGATGACGCTCCTGCCCAGCGCTGGGGGCATGCTGGGAAGCTCGGGCTGGGGCATCGTGGCGGCGGCTGGGTTGTTTGGCATCGCGGCGCTTGCGAAGGCGATGTTGCGGGCACCGGGCGGGCTTGGTGGCGCGGCGCAGCGTCCGCAAAGCGAGCTGGGCACGCAGCTTTCTCAGCGCACTGCCGCATAAGCGGCGCGGACGCTTGGTAGACCTGCACATTCTTGCGCAAGCCCCCCAAGTGCTGGGCGGCATCGGTCGATAGGCCCTGCCACGGAGGAGTGCCCCGATGTCCGACAAAAAGCCCGAGAAAGCCGAGAAAGCCGAGAAGAAGGAAGCCGCACCCGCAGAGTCGGGTGGAGAGGCTCCAAAGAAAAAGGGCTTGCCCGTCAAGCTGCTGGGCATCGTCGCGGGCATCATGATCGCCGAGGCGGCGTTGGTGTTCTTCATCGCCAAGGCCACGGGCCCGAAGGCCGCCGTTGCCGAAGTCAAGGTGGAAGGGCACGACGCGCACGACGAGAACGCGCCCGTCGAGGTGCCGCTCATCGAAGAGAAGTTCCAGAACATGCAGAGCGGGCGGGCCTACATCTGGGACACCAGCATCGTGCTGAAGGTGCGCGGCAAGGACGAGAAGCTCGTGTCCGACGAGCTGAAGAAGCGGGCAGCGGAGGTGAAAGAGGGCGTGGCGCTCATCTTCCGCCGCGCCACGCACACGCAGCTGACCGAGCCCGGGCTCGAGACCATCAACCGCCAGTTGCTGTCGTACATGAACACCATCGTGGAGGCAGATGCGGAGGGCAAGGCGCGCGTACTGCGCGTGATGATGCCCAAGTGCAAAGGCTTCCCGGCGGAATAAGCGCGATCGCTGGTGCACATGCAGACCGGCTATCCTGCCGCGAACCACCCATGGCCGGAGCAGATGCAAAAAAACTGCATGCCCTCCTGAAGCACCTTGTGCACGAAGCCAAGGAGCGCGATGGGGGCACGCTCGCTTGGGACGCAGCGATCGAGAGCAGCGACCGGTTCGACGCCTCGGTGCACGAGCTGGTGCTTGGGGTGCTGATGCACCACACGACGCTCGCAGCTGCACAAGCATGCCAGAAGCGCCTGCGTGCCTGGTTTGTCGATCTGAACGAGCTGCGCGTCGCAAGCCCGAAGGACATCGCGCTCGCGATGGGTGAGCGCCCGGGCCAACACCGCGACGAGCGGGCCCTGCGCATCCATGCGATGCTTGCGGACATCTCTGGGCGCGAGGGCGAACTCTCACTCGAGACGCTGCGCGGAAAGAAGGCAACGGAACAGCGCGATGGGCTGCTTGCCCTCGATGGCGTGACACCCTTTGCCGCCTTGCGCGTGCTCGGGCTGCACTTTGGGCAGGCGTTTGTCGCGGTGGATGATCGCGCGCTGCACGCGCTGCGCGAGCAGGCGATCGTGGGCCCCAAGGGGAGCGAGCATCAGGCCGGGCAGCACATCGCAACAGTCGCCAAGCAGCTCGAGCCGGGCCTGGGGCTTGGGCACTTGGACAGGCTGTTTCGCGAGCTTGGGGAACGCACTGCGTTGCCGAGGCTCGCGGCGGTGCCAACTGCCGCCGCGCGGGCCGCGAGCGAGAAGCCGGCCCCTGTGAAGACGGGGCGAGTGAAGGCGGGGCCAGCAAAGGCCGCATCGAGCAAGCCCACATCGCTCAAGCCCGCAGCCTCCGTCGCGACACCTCGCAGTACGGGCAATGCGCCAAAGAAGGCCAAGCCCACGAGCGAAGGCACAACGGGCGATGACGCGCCGCGGGCCAAGCCTGCCCCACGCCGCAAAGCCTGAGGCGAGCGCGGCGCGGGGCCCGTCCGCCATGAGCAGCGTACATTTTGGTCGCTCGTAGCCCAGCTCTGGCACGATTGTCGTGCGGATCGACCGAGCATGCCGCGTGCGGAGGGTGTTGCATGCGTGGTCGCTTCATCGCAAGGTCGCGTTCTGGTGGAAATGGTGTGCCGGCGCGTGCTCGCGCCGCGTCGCTCTTCTTCGCACTGCTTGCTGTGCCCAGCGTGCTCGCGCAGGTGGAGAACCAACTCGCTCCGCAAGCCGCGGCGCAAGGCGGCAAGGGCGAGGCACCGTCACCGCAGACTGCCGCGAGCGTGCTGCGTCGTCTTGTGCTCGCCGGGTGCGGCGAAGAGGCCCTTGCAAGTCTGCCCGAAGCACCACCTGCACTCGCCGATGCGGCTCCCAACAACCTTGGTGTAGGAGATGCGATCGCTGGCCTCGCAGGCGGCGCTGTCGTGCCGCCGCGCATCGCGCCCGTCGTGGACGAGAAACTCGCGCCCGCGATCGCTCGCGCAGAGCGCCTGCTTGGCAGCGGGAGCGACCAGGCGGCGTTTCGCATGCTCGATGAGCTCGCGGCCCGCGCGCCACGCGCCGGCTTGGAGCGCATGCTCGCCCAAGCCGCGCTGCGGGCAGGCCGCGAAGGGGCGGCGTTTGACGCGTGCCTGCGCGCGGTGCGTGCGGGCACCACGCCCGAGGGCGACGAGGCGAGCATGCTGTGGCTTGCTGCGCAGTCGGGGCTTGCGCAGGCTGGCGAGCGAGCCGCGATGCTCGCCCGTGTGCGACAGCTTGCAACCGCATCGCCCGCGCTCGCTGCCGCAGCGTCGCACGACCTTGCAATGCTGCTCGGCGCTGCGAGCAGCATGCCTGCGACAGGGGCGGCTGCGGAACTCGAAGCGCAAGCTCGGGCAGCAATCGGGAAACTCGGCGAGGGCGACGCGTGGGCGAGCGATGTGTGGTACGCAGGGCCCCTCGCACGCACGATCGCGCGCATTCGCGCGAGCGGCGTGCAGCAATCGGCGCAAGGGGCGGACCTTGCATTGCTGCGGGGCGATGCGGCGCAAGCGCTCGCGATGGCCACTGTGGAGTATGCCGCCGCGACGCCGGGCAGCAAAGAGGCGTGGGACGAGGGCGTGCGCGTCGTCGCGGCACACGCGGCGATGGGCTCGTTTGTGCCTGCAGCAGAGCACTTGCTCACGATGCTGCGCGAGCAGCGATCGTCGCGAGCTGAGCACGCGTGGAAGCTCGCCGTCGAGCTCGCGCAGCTGGCGGAGTCATCGGTGCCCGGGCAAGGCAAGCGGGTTGCTTTCATGCTCAACGTCGCACCAAGCGCCGTGGCCCCCGCAGCCAACGATGAAGCGGCATGGGCGCTCTCCGTGTATCGCGAGGTTATGGTGGCGAGCGTTTCGTCGGCTGTGCTGGCGGCGTTTCCGCCTGCCGACGCCGCCGACAAGCCGTCGCGCGCGGACATGCGATACGCAGCGATCGGCTCCGCCGCGACTTCTTCGACAACGAGCGGCATGGCGGGGCTTCGAGATGCCGATGCGGTGCGCGCTGTGGCGTTTGCTCCCGCAGTGCGTGCCGTGCTAGGGATGCTCGCTCGCACGCCCAAGGGCGCGGGCGACGTGCACGAGGCCGCGGTGGTGCTGGCGGAGATCGCTCGCCAAGACAGCGCCACGCTGCACGAAGCTGCGCGTGGGCTGATCGCAACCGCAGGTGCGGCTGCCTGCGAAGCCTGGGCGACGCAGGAACAAGCGGAAGGGCAACGGGCGCTGCGTGCCGCGCTGCTTGTTGCGCTCGGAAAGTTCGACGCGGCGCTCGCCCTCGTGGGCGACCCGCAGCGCGACGCCGTGCTGCACGAGCTGCGCGTGCGGGCACTCGTGAGTGCGCAACAACTGGACAAGCTCGAGGCGGCGCTCGCAGACGTGCTCGCCCTGGAGCACCCGGCTCGTGTGCTGCAGCCACTGATGCTTGAGGGTCGCTTCGAGGCGATGGCCGAGGCCTTTGCGAGCGCAAACGTCAATGCATCCCCTCATGGTGCGTGGCTCGCTGCGCTGCTTCCGGCTTCGCACGAGCGTGCGACGCGTGTGCGGAGCGAGGTGCAAAACAAGGTCAAGGCGTTCGTGTCGTCCAAGGACGACACGGCGAGGCAAGCAATCGCTCCGCCCCAGCTTGCGGGCCCCGGTGCGCACGTGAACTGGCTTGCGCAGCTCGCGCTGTCGCCAACGGACGACGCGCAGAGCAAGCAAGCATTCGCACAGCTGCGGCGCTTTGCACCGATGGTCGACGCCTGGCCCCGCGTGCAGATCACCTCGGAGTGGTCGCGCGAGAGCTTGCTGGTGCGTGCGAAGGAGCTTGCCGAGAAGGGCAGCTACATCGAGGCGGAGGCGGTTGCCGGGCACGGGCTTCGGCTCGCATCCGTGGGCCTGCAAGCGCTGCGGAAGCGGGGGAACGTGCCGCCGGTGCGCCCCAGCACCGCGCGTCGCGATGCGACCATCGCGCTTGCGAGGGCGTGCGATCCGCGCGTCGTGGTGCGGAGCGGCGATGCGGCCGTTGCCGCGGCTGCGCGACTCATGGACGCGGCCGCGAACGACGCTCCCATCGAGGACGGGGCAGTCGGTGCGTGCCCGCGCATGGTCGCGGTGCAACTCGCCGCGCTCGCCGGGCTGGTGGATGCTTCGGAGATTGTGACGCGCTGCATGCGGGTGCCGCGAGGGGGAGCGGCGACGCTCGACCTGGCGATGCTCGCGGCAGCGGATGAGGGGCTGGGGATGCGGGGCGACACAACAACTCGCATCGACCTCGTTATGCAAGCGATGAAGCGTTCGCCCGACACGGTGGAGAGGCTGGGCGGTCTCGCAACCGTGCGGCTTGGCAGTTGGGCTACGGCTGATGCGACGATGGCGATCGTGCAGGGGTTGTGCGACAATCAGGCTGGTGCGGAGGGGCTGGACAAAGCGCCGTGCGCGCTCTTGGGCGCGTGGGTGGATGCACTCGCGCTCGACAATCCTCCTGCCGAACAAACGCAGCAGGCATATGCCGCCGAGCTGCTGTACGTCATCGCCAACTTCGCGCACGGCGACCTGCGCGATGCCGAGGCTGAAAAAATCTATCGCGAGGTGCTGCGCCGCGTGCCCAACCACACGTGGGCCGCGAACAACCTTGCCTACTTCATCTTGGAGCGAGGTGGCGACCTGGGCGAAGCCGAGCGCTTGCTCGAACTCGCAATCGCGCAGATGCCCGACAGCGCAAGCATCGCCGACTCGGTGGGCTGGCTGCGCTACAAGCAAGGCAAGCTCGAGGACTTCACTCGCAACGACGAACGCCGGGGCGGGGCGATCGCATGGCTCGAGCGGGCCCACCGCCTGAGCATGCGTGAGGGACGCATCAGCGCGGAGGTGGCGATGCACCTGGGCGATGCCTATTGGCGGCGTGCCGAGGCGCTCTCGCAGGCGGGTGCTGTGCACAACGATCCCGCTCATGGCCCAGCGCACTGGCAAGACCTCGCGCAGTCGATGTGGCAAGTCGCCGACGACGAGGCCCGCACGCGCTTGCGGGCGTTTCGCGCGTTCGAGGAAGCCGACCGCAACACCTTTGTGGGCAGCGCAATCACCTACGCCGAGCACGTGCGGCAGACTGAGGCAAGGCTTGTCTATGCAAGGGCCTGGAAGGCAGGCCAGCCACCCGCCCAGAGTCCGCTCAGCCCCATGTCCATCGAGCCCACCACGAGCTATCGCCCGCCACCCCAAAGGCCCGACCTCCGCCCCCGCCTGCTGCCCCCCGATCGCGACGTCTGCTCCCGGTTCACGGGCGAGATGGACGACGAAGAGCGGCTCTTCGTCGAGCAGTAGTTGGCGTGCCAAGAATCGCTCTTCATGGCCAAGCACAACAAGTGGAGCAAAGTCAAGCATCGCAAGGCCGCTGTCGAGAAGAAGCGCGGGCGCGTGTGGACCAAGATCGCGAAGGCGATCATCGTCGCTGCCAAGCACGGCGGGGGCGACCCCGCAGCGAACCTGCCCCTGCGCTATGCCATGGACGAAGCCCGCTACGCGAACATGCCGCGCGACACGGTGGAGCGCGCAATCGCGAAGGGCGTGGGCGGCAGCGACACCAGCACCTACGAGACGGTGCGATACGAGGGCTACGCCCCGGGCGGCATCGCGATCATCGTCGACGCCCTGACCGACAACCGCGCCCGCACCATCTCGCTCGTGCGGCTCGCCTTTAGCGATTGGAACGGCAGCCTGGGCAACAGCGGGTGCGTGGGATATCTCTTCCAGCATCGTGGCGTTATCACCCTGCTGGGCACGGGCCTGACGGAAGACCGCGTGATGCAGGCAGCCCTCGACGCGGGCGCCCTCGACGTGCAAGGCCCCAGCGAAGCCATCGACCCTGAGGAGGAGTCGCTCTGGACGGTGTTCACCGACGTGCCAAGCTTCATCAGCGTGCGCGACGCGCTGGAGAAGGCAAAGTTCCCCATCAGCGAGGCGACCCTGAGCCTCGTGCCCGACACGCTGGTGACGGTCTCGGGCGAAGCGGCGAAAGACGTCGAGGGCCTCATCGAAGCCCTTGAGGAGATTGACGACGTGCAGAAGGTCTTTTCCAACGCCGACATCGAGGGTGAGTGAGCGGGTTTTCGGGCTGCGTGCTGCACCCGGGAAACCAACTGGAGCGAAAACAGGCCCATGACCCCGTTGCTCGTGCTCATGATCGTCGCCGCGTGCATCAGCGCCCTCGCGCTCGCGATGACGGTCTGGAACCTCTCGCAGTTGCCCCGGGCAGACCAGCAGCCCATCGCGCTGCCCGCCCGCCAGCGCCCCATGGTCTCGGTCTGCATCCCTGCTCGCAACGAGGCAACCAACATCGAGGCCTGCGTGCAGGGCTTGCTCGCAAGCACGCACGAACACCTCGAAGTGCTGGTGTACGACGACCAGAGCACCGACGCGACGCCCACCATCATCGGCGGCTTGCAACGCAAGGACGTGCGCGTGCGCAGCGTGCCCACCATCTCACTCCCCGAGGGGTGGAACGGCAAGCAGCACGCGTGCTATCGCTGCGCCCTCGCGGCGAAGGGCGAGTGGCTGCTGTTTACCGATGCCGACGTGCGCTTTGAGCCCGGCGCGATCTCCGCTGCGATCAACGCCAGCGAGAAGGGTGCCGCCAACGGCGAGAAGCTCGCGCTCGTGAGCGCGTTTCCTCGGCAGATCACGCGCTCGCTCCCCGAGCGCCTCGCGGTGCCCATGATCTTCTTCATCCTGCTCAGCTACCTGCCCTTCGTGCGAATGCGCACGACCAAGGACGCGAGCAGCAGCGCGGGGTGCGGGCAGTTCTTGTTTGTGCGCAGCGATGTGTACCAGAGCTTTGGGGGGCACGCGGCTTTCAAGAGCACGATGCACGATGGCATCAAGATGCCCCGCGCTGTGCGTGCTGCGGGGCATATGACCGGGCTCGTCGATGGCACCGACATCGTGAGCTGCCGGATGTACTTCGGCTGGCGGAGCACATGGCGCGGCTTTGCGAAGAACGCATTCGAGGGGCTTGGCAGCGTCGGGCTGCTCGTGTTCCTCACGGTGATGCACCTCGTGGGGCACGTGCTGCCGTGGGCGCTTCTTGTCGCGATGCTCGTGACGCTGCGTGTTCCGGGTGGACCAACGAATGCTGGCGCCGAGAGGCTTGATGCCTGGGGTGCAAACACCGCAGCGGTGCCAATCCTTGTGCTGCTGTGCTGCGTGCTGCAACTGGTGCAGCGTCTGTGGCTCGCTGCAAGGTTTCGCACCAGCATCCTCGGTGCTCTTCTGCACCCCTTTGGCGTGCTGATGATGACTGCCATCCAGTGGCACAGCTACTTCCTGCACCTGCGGGGCAAGCGCGAGTGGCGCGGGCGCGTGAGCAACGCCGCACCGGTCTAGCTGCGCGATGCGTCTGGGCGATGCGTCCAAGCAATGCGTCAGACGGTTGGTGCATGTTCGGTGCTTTTCGCCTTTCGGAACCGCATTCGCTATCATCGGTCTATGCAGAGAGCGAGCCGCTCGCGCGTGACCGATGTCGGTTGCGAGGGGCTCGGCATTTGGCATCTGTGCTTGCACAAGGAAAATCGCAATGTGTCGCTTGATGAACGGGGTAAACGGGTGTGGACTTGCCAGCAAGATCGTTCTGTCGGCCGCGCTTGTCGCTGCGATGGCGGGTGGAGCCCTCGCGCTCGACGACAAGCCCGCTCAGCCGATGCAGCCCGTGCAGGCCGATGAGGTGCCCGCGGCTGTTCGCGAGGCCCAGGCCAAGCTCGAGGCCGAGCTTGCCGCAAAGCAGGCCGCCGAGGCCGCTCGCAAGACTGCAGAGAAAGCCGCTGAGGAGGCCAAGGCCGCCGCAGCTGCCGCCGGAGCCGTTCCTATGGAAATCAAAACGCTCAACATCGAGCCCGCAAAGCCCGCAGCCCGCCCCGTGCCCTCGGGCGAGCCCGTCTCGACCAAGACCCTCGACAGCGGCCTGCTGATCGAAGACCTGACCCTCGGCGAGGGAGCCGAGGCGCAGCCCGGCGGCCTCGTTGTGGCCTACTACCACGGCACGCTCAAGGCCGACGGCAAGATCTTTGACAGCGCGTTCGATCGTGGCGAGCCCATCGCCTTCCCGCTCACGGGCGTGATCAAGGGCTGGCAGGATGGCGTGCCCGGCATGAAGGTGGGTGGTGTTCGCCGCCTCACGATTCCCTACGCCCTCGCGTATGGCGAAGCCGGTCGCCCGCCGACCATTCCCGCGAAGGCCGACCTTGTGTTCGTGATCGAGCTCACGGGCACCGTGCAGACCGAAGACGTCCGCGTGGGCACGGGCGATGAAGTCAGCGACGCGTGCGTCGCGGTGCTGGGCCTCACCGTCAAGAACAGCGCGGGCGAGGTCGTCGCCAAGACCGAAGCGGGCAACCCCTTCATCATGATCCCGGGCGATATGCAGGGCCTGAACATGGCTCTGCCCGGCGCCAAGGTGGGCGGCATCCGCAGCATCAAGGTCCCCAAGGACTTCACGATCGGCAACATGTCGCAGGGCTCTTCGCCCCTCGCGATTCCGAGCGGGCAGGACCTGGTGATCGAGGCTGAGGTGCTGCAGGTTCGCAACCTCCGCTGATCGCTCTTTGCGATCAACTGAAGGTCAGGAACGTCGTTTAATCGCACACGCCCACCGCAAGGTGGGCGTGTTGTTTTTCATGGCTCATTCGTGGTTTCTTTGCGTCGCCGCTCACCGCATCGCTTGCAGTGCAGCGATCCGCTTCTCCACGGGCGGGTGGCTGGCAAACAGCTTGCCCATGCCGCGGAAGAAGGGCTCGACGATGAACAGGTTGTTCATCGATGGGTTGTGCGCGGGCATGGGCACGCGCTGGCTCATGCTGTGCAGCTTGGCAAGCGCGCTGATCAGCCCATCGGGCCTGCCCACGATGACCGCCGCGTCATGATCCGCCACGAACTCGCGGCTGCGGCTAATCATGCCCTTGATGACCGCCGCCGCGATCGGCGCAAGCAGCACCGCGACCAAGCCCGCGATCGCCGCCGCGGGGTTGTTGTTCTCGCGATTGCCCCCGCCCAGCATCAAGCCAAACTGCGCGAAATAGCTCAGGGCCCCTGCGATCATCGCCGCGACGCACGAGATGAGCGTGTCGCGGTTCTTCACGTGCGCCAGCTCGTGGGCCATCACACCCCGCACCTCTTCCCCGTTCAGCATCCGCAGCGCGCCCTCCGTGATGGCGACCGCCGCGTTCTTCGGGTTGCGCCCCGTCGCAAACGCATTGGGAGCCTGCATGGGGCAGATGTAGACGCGTGGCATGGGCAGGTTCGCACGCTGGCGAAGCTCGTCGACCATGCGATAGAGCTGGCCCCCGACGTCGGGCGTGTCGGCAAACACCTCGACGCCGCGCATGCTCGCGATCGCGAGCTTGTGGCTAAAGAAGTACGC
>JAIYDA010000016.1 GCA_027487735.1 Planctomycetaceae bacterium
GTGCGCCGCGCGGCTATGCGATGCACGAGGTGACGCAGACCCACAGCCGGGTGCTGCTGGCGGGCGATGCGGTGTGGCACTACGCCACGCGGCCTGCGGGCGACCTGGAAGGGACCTTTGACGCGAGCTGGCACGGCAAGCCCCAGCGCGGCAACATGCTCGCGCTCGATGGCTCGGCGCGGGCGGAGAACTTTGCCGACCCGCAGGCGACGTTTACGTTGCGGCCACGCTGACGTGACGGCAATCAGATGACTTACATGAGCAGCACGTCGGCGATGCCCAGCACGCCCACGACGCAGCTCACGACGCCATTGAGGGTGAAGAACGCCATGTTCAGCGCGGGGGGCGGGCTTGCGGGGTCGATGGCGTTCGTGCGGACGAGCTTGGTGAGGATGGCGTGCTCCCAGAGCAGCAGCCCCGCGACGAGCCCCAGCCCAACCCCAAAGCACCATCCGAAGCGCGGCTCGAGCATGAGGACGCCTACGAGCGCGCCCAAGGCCAACGCGTGCAGCACCCTGCTGACCCACACGCTGCGCGTGGTGCCCAGCGCAGCGGGGATGCTGTGCAGGCCCTTGCTGCGGTCGTAGTGCTGGTCTTGCAGGGCATAGATAATGTCAAACCCCGCGACCCAGCAGAGCACGAAGCCGCTGAGGAGCCAGAGCGCGGGCTGGTGGGCTGGTGAGCCCGGGTGGAGCGATTGCGGGTGCAGCGCGACGGCTGCGCACAAGGGCGAGCAGGCAAGGCACACGCCCAGCACGAGGTGGCAGAGGGCGGTAAACCGCTTGGTGAAGCTGTAGAGCGCGAGCAGCCCGAGCACGGGGAGGGCGAGCAGCGCGGGCAGCCAGTTGCCTTCCACCACCCCTAGCAGCGCAGCGCACCCCACAAACAGCGCGGCGCAGGCAGCCATCGTGCCCACGCCCGCCCGCAGCCCGACGCGCCCAGCGGCAAAGGCGCGTCCTTTGGTGCGCACGTGCCCCGCGTCGATCTTGCGGTCGGCAACGCGGTTGACGACCATCGCGAAGGTGCGGGCGCTCACCATGCAGAGGACGATGACGCCTAGCAGCAGCGCGAGGCGCAGGGGCGGGATGGGGCCCGCCTGGCTTCGCGCGTGCAGCACCATCACGCTCGCGAGCAGCGCGAAGGGGAGCGCGAAGACGGAGTGCGACAGCTTGATGTCGCGCGCGATGGCGGCAAGGGCGGCTGCGCCCGCAACGGGGGCGGGTGCGGAGGAGTTTGGGACAGTCGCGGGTGGCACGGGGCAAGCGTAGCGGAAGCGCGATCGGCGCGGGTGCGGGAGGCTCGGGTGGAGGAGGTGGGGCTATCCTGCGTGCCTCAGGTCAAGCGAGAACACGCGAGCGCATGGGCTACGAACTCCTCCAGATTCTGACAGTCACGATCGCGGTCGGGAGCCTGTACGCGCTGGTGGCGCTGGGTTACACGCTGGTGTATGGCGTGCTGAAGTTCATCAACTTCGCCCACAGCGATGTCTTCGTGCTCGGAGCCTGGACCAGCTTCACCACCGCTGTGTTTCTCATAGCGACGCAGGGCATCGACAGCGCAAATCCGCCCTGGTGGCTGGGGGTGCTGGTGTTCCTCTCGGCGTTGGTAGTGTGCGGGGGCGTGGGCTACTGCATCGAGCGATTTGCGTATCGCCCGCTGCGCAAGGCCCCGAGGCTGAACGTGCTGATTACGGCGATTGGTGTGTCGCTGCTGCTCCAGAACGTGGGGCAGATCACGGGCCCCACGATTGCGCGGAGTGAGCAGGGCTCGCCCCTTGCGACGCTGCCCTTTGGCGCCACGCCCAAGCGCATGCCCACGTTGCTGCCCGAGGTGGTGCTCAATGAGAGCACGCTCGCCAAGGGCCAGGCCCAGGGGGGCGCGGCCCGCGGGGTGGTGGTGCTCGACCAGCAAATCACGCTGGAAGAGGGCAGGCAGTATCGCCTTGCGATCACGCGCATGCAGGCGGGCAGCGATGGCGCGCTACGCACCATCCGCGAGAGCTTGAGCCTCGCGGTGGAGAGCGGGACCTATGCCGCGGGCACCGAGCTGCGCACGACGCCCCGGCGCACGCCCGAGGAGCTGTCGGGCGCGACGTATGAGCTGCGGCGTGGCCCGCGCGTGCCGATCAACCTGATTGACGTGATCATCGTGGTCGTCAGCCTGTCGCTCATGGTGGGCTTGCAGGTGCTCATCTATCGCACGAAGATGGGCAGCGCGATGCGGGCGCTGTCGCACAACGTCGAGACCGCGAGCCTGATGGGCATCAACACCAACCGGGTGATCAGCTTCACGTTCGTGCTGGGCAGCGTGCTCGCGGCGAGCGCGGCGTTTTTGTACCCCATGAAGTATCCGGGGCTGAACCAGACGGCGCACGGCATCTGGGTGCTGCTGGGGCTCAAGGCGTTTGTGGCGGCGGTGGTGGGGGGCATCGGCAACGTGCGCGGCGCGGTGCTGGGGGGCTTTCTCATCGCGGCGATCGAGTTCTTTGGGGCGTGGGCCTATGCCCCGCTGCGCGATGTGTATGTGTTTGCGGTGCTCATCCTCGTGCTGCTCTATCGCCCCAACGGCTTGCTGGGCAAGGCGGTGATGGAGAAGGTATGAAGACGCTTGCGCAGCACACCAAGGATGTTCCGGCGTCGCGGGCGTTTCGCCCTGCGGTGGTGTTTTTGCCCTGGGTTGCGTGCGTGGCGGTGGCGTTTGCGGTTCAGCTTGTCGCGCCCGCGCTGTTTGACGACTACTGGGTGAACGTGCTGCGGCGCGTGGGCGTGTTTGTCATCGCGGCGGTCAGCCTGAACATCGTGAACGGCATCACCGGGCAGTTCAGCATGGGGCATGCGGGCTTCATGGCGATCGGCAGCTACATCGGCGCGAGCACGACGTACACGGGCAGCCTGCTGCTGCATGGCAGCGTGGGCGACGACAGCTTTGCCGTGCAGGGCACGATGCTCATGCTGGGCGGGCTTGTCGCGGGGGCGTGCGCGGCGGCGGGGGCGGGATATCTCGTGGGGTTGCCCAGCCTGCGCTTGCGCGGAGACTACCTCGCGATCGTGACGCTGGGGTTTGGCGAGATCATCCGCGTGCTGCTGGAGCTGACGAGCAAGCAGGTGGACACGGCGGACGGGGCGCGGGCCAACCCCTTCGCGGCGTTCTTCAGCTTCAATGGCCCCACGGGCTTCTTTGGTACGCCCGCGTATGCGAGCAACTTCTGGATCTGGCTCTTCGTGGCGATCACGTGCGTGGTGGCCTATCGCCTGAAGCGCAGCAGCAGCGGGCGGGCGTTCCTCAGCATCCGCGAGGATGAGATCGCGGCGCGGGCGATGGGGATTGATCTGACCAAGTACAAGGTGCGGGCGTTTGTGCTGGCGGCGGCGTTTGGGGGCGTGGCGGGGGCGCTGTTTAGCCACACGGGCGTCAACCCGAGCCCGACGGACGCGGGCTTTCAGCGCAGCTTCGACATCATCATCATGGTGGTGCTGGGGGGGCTGGGCAGCATTAGCGGCAGCGTGCTCGCGGCGATTCTGCTCGTGCTGCTGCCCGAGATGCTGCGAGGCCTGCAGGAGTATCGCCTGGTGCTCTATGCGGTGCTGCTCATCGTGATGATGCTCGTGCGTCCCCAGGGGTTGTTTGGCGTGAAGGAAGTGTGGGACTTGTGGGGTGCGAAGCGAAAGGCTCGCGGAGGCACGCCATGAGCACAGCACCCGCCACGCTGCTTGAGGCAAGCGACATCGGCATTACCTTTGGCGGGCTGAAGGCCGTGCAGGGGCTGAGCCTGCGTGTGCCCACTGGCGCGCTGCACGGGCTGATTGGCCCCAACGGCGCGGGCAAGACCACAGCGTTCAACCTGCTGACAGGCGTCTATCAGACGCAAACGGGCAGCGTGACGCTCGCGGGCACCACGCTCTCGGGCAAGCGCCCGCATGAGATTGCGCTGGCGGGGCTCAGTAGGACCTTTCAGAACATCCGCCTGTTTGGCGAGCTGAGCGTGCTGGACAATGTGATGCTGGGGAGTCACCTGCGCGGCACGCATCGGTTGATCCGTACGGTGTTTCGCACGCCCGCGTTTGTGCGCCAGGAGGAGGCGATGCGCGAGCGAGCGCTCGAGCTACTGGGCATCTTCGGGCTGCAGGGGCTGGCAGCGGAGCAAGCCAAGAGCTTGCCTTATGGCGATCAGCGGCGGCTGGAGATTTGCCGGGCATTGGCGACCGAACCCAAGGTGCTGCTGCTCGATGAGCCCGCAGCAGGCATGAACCCCAGCGAGAAGAAGAGCCTCGCGAGCACGATTCGCAGCATTCGCGAGCGGTTTGGGGTGGCGATTCTGCTCATCGAGCACGACATGGGGCTGGTGATGGACATCTGCGAGCACATCACGGTGCTGGACCACGGGCAGGTGATTAGCGCGGGCACGCCGCGGTTTGTGCAGGATGATCCGAAGGTGATTGAGGCGTATTTGGGGGTGGTGGAGGAGGAGGGAACGGGGAACGGGGAGCGGGGAACGGGCAAGGCAAGCTTGGGGAAGGCGAGTGCGGGGTGAGTCTGTTTGGCTCCGTTTGGGAGGAGGTGTGGGGTGCAGCCGGTTGGGTCATTTCGAGATTTGGTGGCGTGGCAGGTGGGGATGGAGCTTGCTGAGCAGGTGTATCGCTGGACGCCCAGCTTTCCAAAGGAGGAGCGATACGGCCTTGTGTCGCAGGTGCAGCGGGCGGCAACATCGGTGCCGATGAACATCGCGGAGGGCTGGGGCTTGGGCACGACGCCTCAGTACCTCAGGCATTGCAGGCTGGCGCGGGGTTCGTTGTGTGAGCTCGAAACATCGATTGAGCTCGCGGTGCGTGTGCTGAGGGTCGAGTCGCCCGCAGGCGTGCTGGAGCTTCGTGATCGATGCAGTCGGATTGTGCAAGGGTTGATTGTCGCGCTGGAGCGCAAGCTGATTTCGGAAGCAGAGCGAGACTCATGATGCAGACCGCAACCGCACCCTTGCCCGTTCCCCGCTCGCCGCTCCCCGCTCCCCTGCTCGCGGTCACCGACCTTGCGGTGTCATACGGCGCGATTCGCGCGCTCCACGGCATCTCACTGACCGTGAACCGCGGCGAGATCGTGACGCTCATCGGTGGCAATGGCGCGGGGAAGACGACGACGCTGCGGGCGATCAGCGGGCTCGTGAAGCCGGCGGCGGGGGCGATCGTGTATGACGGCAAGAGCATCGCGAAGCAGCCGCCGCATGAGATCGTGAAGCTGGGGCTGAGCCACTGCCCGGAGGGTCGGGGCGTGTTTCCGCAGATGAGCGTGGCGGAGAACCTGGAGCTGGGGGCATACTTACGCAGCGACGACGCGGCGATCGCGACCGACCGCGAGAAGGCGCTGGACCTGTTTCCGAGGCTGCGTGAGCGCTTGCAGCAGATGGCGGGGACGCTGAGCGGGGGCGAGCAGCAGATGCTCGCGATTGCGCGGGCGCTCTTGGCGAGGCCCAAGCTGCTGCTGCTGGATGAGCCCAGCCTGGGCCTGGCTCCGCAGATCGTGCAGACGATCTTCCGCATCATCCGCGACATCAACGAGCAGGGGACGACGATCCTGCTTGTGGAGCAGAACGCGCACATGGCCCTGAAGGTCGCGCACCGGGCGTATGTGCTCGAGGTCGGTCGCATCGTGATGCAGGGCGACGCGAAGGAGCTTGCGTCGAGCGATGAGGTGCGCAAGGCGTACCTCGGGGCGCATTGACGGGCGCTTGGGGTGGGGCCCGGTATGGGCTGATTGCTCGTCGCGCACGCTTTTCCGACCGCTTCAGCCGATCTGCGCGCCTTCGCGCTTCGCGCCGGCAACCTGCTGGCGCAGCTGCGCGAGTGCGCGGGCGAGGCCATCGGTCGCTGGGGTGCTCGTGTTGGCGGCGGGCTCTGGAGCGCTCGTCGCGGGCGGCCTGGGGGTTGCGGGCTCGGTGGTCTGGGCAACAGCTTGGGGGCTGGCCACAGGGTTTGCCGTGGGGTTGGTTGGCCTGCTGGTCTGAGCGTTTGCGGCAGCACCGGACTGCTTTGGGCTCGCGCGACCAGCCGCGACGACGGGCAGGCGCGAGGTGGGCGGCGCGTCGCCCGCATCCTCTA
>JAIYDA010000150.1 GCA_027487735.1 Planctomycetaceae bacterium
CAGCAGCGCATCGACCGCTACAACGGGTATCGCTCCGCCCTGGAGCGCAACGACCCCGTGCTCGCCGAGAGCCTCGCGGGCAGCCAGCTGAACCAGGTGCCCGCCACGCGGGCCGCCATCCCAGGCACCGTCGACACCTCCGCGGGCGAAGCGACGATCTTTCCTGCCCTCGAGCCCCCGCCCCTGCAACTGCCCCAGCGTGTGATGGTCGACAGCACCCTCGCCAACCTCGCCCGCCACGACAGCACCCGCCTCTGGCTCCTCGCCGCCAGCGGCGTGCTCATCCTCGTTGGGCTGTTGCCCGCCACGATGAAAACCCGCGGCTGAGGTGGACGCGAGCGGGCGGACGCGCCCGGTTGCTCGGTTTCAGCACCGAGACACAGAGATCAAGAGCAAGATGAGAGCAAGGACGAGAGAGAGACAGGTCAACGTTGCAAGCAGATGGCCTCGCGCCACAGGCAATCTCGCCAAGAGTTCACCGCTCCACACACTCTCTCTTCTCATCTTGCTCTTGATCTCTATGTCTCTGTGCTGAACCACGACGCCCCCGCCCATCCCGAGGCGAGCTCGCCCGAGTTGCGCCTCGCCCGTCCCTACCCTCTCGCAGCCGTGAGTCTCGCCCCCTCGATCAATCCCGACGATTCTGCCCCGCCCGCATCGGCAGCGAGCGATCCATTCCGAGGCGTGCGCGTCATCGACCCCGCCTCGGGCGAGAAGCTGCCCGTCCGCGATGTGCTGCCCCCCACGCTCGATAGCCGGGGCAAGCCCATCCCCACCGCCGTGGGCGTGCCCGCACTCATCGAGACCACCAAGCCCGGCATCACGCGGCTGGTAACACTCACGAGTGCCGTGGGCTTCGCGATGACCGCCCTGGGCAGGCCCTGGCTGAGCAAGGGCGACCTCATCATCGCTGCGGTGGGCTGCCTTGTGGGCACGGCGCTCTCGTCGTCTGGCGCCAACACGCTGAACCAGGTGATGGAGCGCACGCGCGACGCCCGCATGGACCGCACCCGCACCAGGCCCCTGCCCAGCGGACGCACCAGCGTGCGGAGCACCGCGTGGTTTGGCATTGCGTGCGGCGTTGCGGGCTTGCTCGTGCTTTGGGTTGCCTGCGGCTTCTTCGCGATGGTCGTGTCGCTGCTCTGCCTGGTGAGCTACCTCGCGTGGTACACGCCCCTCAAGCCCGCCACGCCCATCGCGACGTTTGTTGGAGGCATTCCCGGTGCGCTGCCGCCGCTCATCGGTGCGGTCGCTGCGTCCGCGCGCCCGGGCACGCAGGCCTTCCTCGAGCCCGCAGGGTGGTCGCTGTTTGTGCTCATGTTCGTCTGGCAGATTCCGCACTTTCTCGCGATCGCGTGGATGTACCGTGAGGACTATGCCAAGGGTGGCTACGCCGTGCTGCCCGTGGTCGATGTCAAAGGCCACTGGACGGCCCTGACCGTCGCCTTCTGGACGCTCGCGCTGCTGCCCGCCACGCTGCTGCCAGGCCTCGCGCTGCCCAACCTGCTGGGCTGGCCCTATCTGCTCATCGCGCTGGTCAGCACCGTCGCGTTCATGACGCAGGCCTTCCGCCTCGTGCGCACGCCCGAGCGCACCGCCGCACGCCGCGTGTTCTTCGGCAGCATCCTGCACCTGCCTGTGCTGCTGGGGGCGATGGTGATCGAGGCGGCGATTCGGGTTGCCATCCAGGCTCAGTCGGCGCAACCCTAAGAGGGTTGCCTCACGCCCCTCACCTTGCCCCACCCGGCAACCGGCTGTGGGTCACAAAGTTCCCGGGCAGCGTCTCGTCGTCCGCGCCCGTTGTCACCGCGCGCGTCAGCAGGCTGCCACCCACGAAGCACCCCTTCCAGCTCTGGCCCATGCCGCCAAACATCTCCTCGCGGTCGCCCCGGCTGCGCAGCGTGTTGTGCCCAAACTTAAAGCTGCGCAGGTCCAGGCTCAGCTTGTGCGCCAGCTTCGCGTCGTCGCACGCAAGGCTCGACACCAAACACCCGTTGCTCACATTCATCTCCGCGATGAGCTGCTCAGTCGTGTCCACCACCACGAAGCTATCCACGGGCCCAAAGGGCTCGGCGTGATAGAGCTCGCTGCTCCGCGGCACATCCAGCAGCGCCGTGGGGCCCAAGTAGGCCGCGCCCGCCTCGCCACCGGGCACGAGCCCAGCGCACGTCGCCGAGCCATCAAACATCGGCACCGCGCCCCCCGCGAGGGCCTGCGACACGACCTCGCGCAGGTGCCGGGCCTTCTGCGCGTTGATGAGGGGACCAAAGTCATACTCGGGCAGCTCATCACCCGCCTGCCTCACCATCGCAGGGTGCCCATATCGCAGCTGCGATGCCGCACGCAAGTACGCGTCGAGGAACCTCGCAAACAGCTTGCGCTGCACCACAAACCGCGGATAGGCCGTGCACCGCTGCTTGGCATACTCAAAGCCCTTGCGAATCTGGGCCGAGAGCCCGGCAAAGTCGGAAAACTCCCAGATGCCGTACGCATTGAGCCCCTCCATCTCGAGCATGTAGCGCTTGTTGTGGTTCACGAGGCTCGCCGCGATATCACGCCCGTTGCTGCGTCCGCCCACGAAGCTCAGGCAATCCACCTCTGCCCCGCGCACGAGCGCGGCACTCAGCACACCCCCCGACCCGCTGACAAGGCTGATGGGGATGCCCTGCCGCGCCGCCAGCGCGCAGCACACCGCAAGGCACGCCCCGCCGCCATCCGTGGGCGTCTTGCCGATCACGCTGTTGCCCGCGAGCGCCTGCACCAGCATCGCGTGCATCATCACGCTCAGCGGATAGTTCCAGCTCGCGATGTTCGAGATGAGCCCGAGGGGCTCGCGCCCGCGCAGCTGCTCTTCCGCATGCTCGCAATACCACGCCACGCCCGAGATGGAGCGATCCACATCCGCCAGCGCGAGCCGCATGGGCTTGCCGATCTCCCACATGAGGAGGCTCGCGAGCGCGATGCGGTGCTGCTGCATCTGCTCGATGCACGCCCGCACGCGCAGCACGCGCTCGCTGAGCGGCAGCGCGCCCCACGCGGGCTGGCTCGCCTTCGCCCCACGCAGCAACAGGTTTGCCGTCTCGAGGTCGAGCATGGGCAGGCTATAGATGGTGCTGCCATCCAAAGGCGTCACGAAGCCTCGAGGCGTGCCCGCCCACCCCCACGCAGGCTTGCCGCTCGCGTCGCCATAGCCCAGGTTCAGCATCCCGGCGTCGCCAAAGGCCTCGGGCGCAATCGCCCGCGCCCGCCCCAGCACCTCGTGCCACGCAAACCCAGGCTTCACCATCGCCTCCGCTGCCGCCGGCGCAAGCACCTCGACGACGCGACCCATCCCCGCCGAAGAACCGGTCAAAGCTGGCGAACCCGACACCGTCTGTGGACCAATGGTCATCGAAGCCTCCTTGCGTCTACGCGTGCCAACCGCCAGTGTACTGCCGATCGCCGCTGCACCGGCCCCACGCGGCGCACCCGCCGCACTTAGGGCTATCCCCAGCATACCCACCCCACGCTCGGGCTGCCTGCCCCCGCCCTCCGCACACTTTCTCACGCTGTGACACTTTCGTGACAGCATCACACGAAACCGCACGCCCGCGCACGCGGATACAAGCGGGCAACCACTCGCGTTGCGACGCCCGCTGCATAGCGCAGTTCTTCGGAGCTCTTCATGCCCAAGGGTCGGATTCTTGTTGTCGAGGACGACGCCGCAATTCGCACCGCTCTCTGCGACTGCCTGCGCTTCGCAGGCTTTGAGAGCAGCAGCGCGCCAGATGGCGAAGCGGGCCTGCGCCTCGCGCTCCAGTTGCAGCCCGATCTGCTCTTGCTGGACCTGCTCATGCCCAAGCTCGATGGCCTGAGCGTGCTGCGCGAGGTGCGCCGCACCAGGCCCACACTGCCCGTCATCATCCTCACCGCCAAGGGCGAAGAGGCCGACAAAGTGAAGGGCCTGCGCGACGGAGCCGACGACTACGTCGTGAAGCCCTTCAGCGCGAGCGAGCTGCTCGCACGCGTCGAGGCCGTGCTGCGCCGCAGCGCCGAGAGACCAAGCCCCGTGCCCCGCTTCACCATCGCGGGCATCGAGGTCGACTTTCCGCGGCGCGAGGTGCGCCACCCGGGCGGGCAGCGCGAGCAACTGTCCGAGAAGGAGGCCAGCGTGCTCGAGTATCTCGCGATGCACCGCGGGCGCGTCGTGCACCGGGAGGAGCTGCTGCGCAGCGTCTGGGGGCTCGACCCCCGCGGCATGCACACCCGCACCGTCGACATGGCAATCGCCCGCCTGCGCGAGCTGCTGCACGACGACGCCAAGGAACCCAGAGTCATCCAGACGGTTCGCGCCAAGGGCTACATGCTCGCAGGAGAGGAGCAGCCACCCAAGCCCGAGGGCTGAGACCCTGGCGCATGCGCCCCGCCATCCACGCAGCCCCGCCTGCAGCACGAGTGCGAATACGCTCCAGCGCGTTTGGCTTCTCCACCCATGCCCCGCACACCGCGCCATTTTCGCCAGCCGATCACCCATCGATCGCGTGCCCTCGCGCGAGCCGAGCTCATCGCCGCCTGCGTCATCCTCGTCGCGCTCACCACGCTCGCCGTCGTCACCTTCGTTGCCCTGCGGGGCGAGCGCGAGCAAACCCACGCCCGCCAACAAGCCGAGCAGATGGACCGCCTGCGCCGCAGCCTCTGGCGCATGGATAGCCAGCTCACCAGCATCATCGCGCGCGAAGCCGCACGCTCCCCCGAGCAATATCTGCCCTTCTATCCCGCCGATCGCACACAAGCCTTGAACCTCAGCGAGCAGTTCTCTTCGCAGATCGCAGGCAGGGAGCTCGCCGCCGGCGCGAGCCCGCAGCAAGCCGACGACGCGGCAAGCCCAAGCGCACTGCAAGAGCCCGCCCCCAGCGTGCTCGTGCCCTCGCTCCTGCTCATGCAGCCCGACGACGTCACCAAGCTGCACTTCCAGATCTCACCCAGTGGCGACTTCGCCTCACCCCAGGTGCCCCTGGGCAGGCAGCGCGAGTTTGCCCAGCTGCGCTTCACCACGCCCTACGCCATCGAGCACGCCGAGACCAAGCTGCGCGAACTACAAACCCTCTACGCCCGCCAAGATGCCCTGCGCAGCGACGCGCTGGAGCTCGCCCGCGCCCAGCAAGCTGCATCGCGACGCAGCCGCCTCAGCGAACGCCAGGACGAAACCGCATCGAAGACCGCGGACGCAGACGACAGCGCATTCCAGATCGCATCTGCTGGCGACGCATCCAACACACAAACTAAAGAGCAAGCCGACACACGTGCCACCGCAGGCTCGCCCAGCAGCTCCACCGCCCAAGCGCCGTCCACCACAGGCACCAGCGCGCAGCCCGTCGTGCAGGCCAGCGCGCAAGCCCCGGGCGCGCCAAACAGCACGCCGAACAACGCGCCAAACAACGCGCCCAGCAATCCGATCCGCCTCGGCAACGCCGCGCCCAACGCCCCCGAGCCCGCACCCAACGCATCGCCCGATGGCCAACCCCGCACCGAGGGCGCACCGCCAAGCCAAGCCCCGCCGCCCGGCCAAGGCACCATGCAAGCCCAGGCCGACTTTGCCGCACGCCAGAGCCTCGCCCGCGCCGCGAACGTGAAGCCCGAAGCCCCCGTGCGCAGCACGGGCTCGCGCGCCGCCGACGCAGCAGGCAACGCCGACCTTGTGCTCGAAGCTGCGAACGACCAGGCCCTCCCCACCGTCGTCAGCCAGCCCGCGGTGCGTCAAGAAGGCTTCGTGCCCGAGTGGATCCTCCGCGAGCCCGCCACCACGACAGGCAGCTCAACCTCAGGCAGCACAAGCACAGGCAACTCAAGCACGCCCCCCGCACTGCCCGAGCTCGTCTTCACGCGCACCGTCGAGGGCCCCTTCGGCACGGTGCGCCAAGGCTTTTGGCTCGATTGGCCCGTGCTGCACGCCCAGCTCCTCGCAAGCGTCGAGGACACTGCGCCGGGCGCGATGCTGCGCCCCGTGCTCTCGCCCGCGGGCACCTCCGCAGGCTTGCCCACCGACATACCAGACGACGTGCTGGGACGCATGCTCGCCACCGTGCCCGCAGAGCTCGTGCTGCCCACCCTGGCCCCCGCCCCGCAACCCTGGACGCCCCTGCGCACCGCCCTCGTTGCCACCTGGCTGCTCGTGCTCGCCGCGATGCTCACGCTCGCGTGGCTCGCCCGCGCCGCCGACAAACTCGCCGAGAATCGCGGGCGATTCGTCACCGCCGTCACCCACGAGCTGCGCACGCCCCTCACCAGCTTCTGCCTCTACAGCCAGATGCTCGCCGACGGCATGGTGCAAGACGAAGACGCCAAGCGCGACTACGCCCGCACGCTGCACGCCCAGAGCCTGCGCCTCTCGCGCATCGTCGAGAGCGTGCTCGACTACGCCCGCCTGGGCCGCGCCCGCCGGTCGCTCTCCCCCACCACCGTCGGCGCACTGCGCGAGCGCATCGAGCCGCCGCTCATGAGCATCTGCCGGCGGAGCGGCCTTGCGCTCACCATCGTGCCCCCGCCCGCAGGGTGGGAGCGTGCCGCGCTGCGCACCGACCTCGACAACATCGACCGCATCCTCACCAACCTCATCGATAACGCCTGCAAATATGCGAGCGACGGGCCCGACGCCCGCGTCGAGCTCGCCTGGCTCATCGAGGGCCAGACCCTCGTCGCGCGCGTGCGAGACTTTGGCCCGGGAATCCCCGCGAGTGACCGCGACCGCATCTTCAAGGCCTTCGAGCGCGGCAGCGCCCACGCAGGCAGCGCAACCCCGGGCCTGGGCCTGGGCCTTGCCCTCTCGCACGCACTCGCGCAAGAAATCGGCGCAACCCTCCGCCTGCTCGACCTGCCCGCAAACGACCAAGGAGCGGCGTTTGAGCTGAGGATGGCGATGTATGCGTGAGAGGGGAGAACGCGGGTGGAGCGTGCGCTGTAGGTGACCAGGCATTCGGGATTCGCCATTCGGCATTCGTCCCAAGCATCACAAACCGCAGGCGGCAGCACATAGCACTGCGCCCCATCCCGCCCGCGCACTCCCTAATCCCTAATGCCTAATGCCGAATACCTCGCTTCAGCAATCCTGCCCCGCCAGCTTGTTCAGGAACGCGATCAGATCGTTGTCATCCGGAAACAGCCCATCGTTGTTGAAATCGATGGAGTCGCAGTTGCCCGTGCTGCACGTGCCGCCCGCGAGCACAACGAGGAAGTCGATGAGATCGTTGTCATCCGGAAACAGCCCGTCGTTGTTGAAGTCGATGTCGTTGCATCCGGGCGCGATGGGCAGCGTGTTGCCCACGTAGTACATCACGCCATACGCCTCATCGGCGCTCGCCGGGTTGCCGTCCACGCCCGTGGGGTCGCTGAATGTCCCGTCGTTGTTCGCGTCATACAGCACGCGCGCACTCAGCACGAGCCCGCCCAGGTGCTGCGGTGCCGACTGGGGCAGAGAACTCGTGTTGCCGCCGTTCCAACTGCTGCCGCTCACGCTCTGGCTCCACAGGCTGCTGCTCGCGAGGCTGTCGCCATCGCTGAGCGACAACGCCGCGATCGCATACGTCCGCCCGCTGTTGCGCCCCTGCACCAGCTGCCCCTGCTCCAGCAGCACCTCAAGCTGATAGCACCCGCCCTGCGTGGGCACGCCCCGCAGCAGCGCGATCGTCCGCCTCTCGCTGATCACCATCCCCGAGCTCTTGCGCAGTGCCACGCTCGCCACGAAGTACACGTTCCCCGCGCTGTCCAGCGCAGGCGCCGAGAGCGAAGGCCCCAGCAGCCCGCCCGGCACGTTCGCAAGGCTCTCGATGCGACCAATCGGCGCATCCCCCGCGTTCACCGCGCCATCGTTCTCGCCGCTGTCGCCCGTGTTCGGCGCGCCATCGGCTCCAAAGTCTCCGAGAATGTCCTTGCCGTCCGTGCCCGCCGCGTTCACCCACGCCACGGTGCGCCACTGCGCGGTGCCCACCGGGCTCTGCGGGTCAAACGTTGCCGCGACAATCGCGTTGATCGGGCTCGCGCTCCCCGGGCTCGCGGCTGCATACGCCGTGCTCGCGACCACGCCCCTGCCCTGCAGGTCCTTGCCCACCGCAGCCGGGCCCACGCCCCCGCGGAAGATCGCCTGCGTGTCAAACAGCCGGAAGTCGGCTCCGGTGATGGGCCACGCAAAGTTGTCGCACGCATCGAGCACGCCCGCGGGCAGCTCGAGCGTAAACGCCGGTCCAATCTCGCCCCCGCTGCCCAGCCCAAACACGCTGATGGCATTCACCAGCCCGCCCCCGCCGTTGCCGCGCGTCAGCATCGCGCCCGTGGCGCTCGTGCCCGCAAACACGCTCGCAGAGCTCACGCTGGGGCTGCCACGATGGTCGCTCGTGCCCGGGCGGTGCGTGCTGCGCTGCACCACGCCCGCGCTCTCTTCAACCAGCAAGCTGCCCACAAAGTCCGCACCCACCACACGCGTCGCGCCCTCGCTCGCGGGCAGCGCGCTGGGCACCGCCAGCAGCGCAGCTGAGTTGCTCACCACGCGATTGGTCGCAGCGACATCGCCACCGGTCCCACCGTCAATCAGGTTCAGCCCCGTGCCCCGGCTTGCCGCACGCACGCGGATCAGATTGTCGCCCGCCAGCACGTTCGTCGTGCCGCTCGCGCCAAAGCCATCCGCACGCAGCAGCACGTTGCCGTCCGCGTCCACGCTGCCAAGCCCAAACTGGCTGCGATCCCCCCCCCCCGTCGGCGCGTTCACCGCGGTGTTGATGCGCGACACATACAGCCTGTCCGGCGCGCCAGCGTCAAAGCCCACCAGCGCGGTCGTCACCACGTTCACAAAGTTCAAACCCGCGCCCACAGGCTGCTCGTCAAAGTCGAGCATCGTCGCGGCGAAGCGCGTCACGTTCGCGGGCGACGCCACCGTGGTGTTCAGGGTCGTGGCGTTGGCAGGCCCAACGCCCGCCGTCGGCACGTTCCACGTCGAGTAGTTGGTCACAAACGGAGCGACCCCCACCCGCGCATCGCTGCTGATCGTGCTGGGCCCGGGCACAGCGTTAAACCGCGTCGTCGCCACGCGTGATGCCTTCACGATCGGTGCGGCACCAAAGCGCGTCCCCCAGCTCGACCGCACCTCGGACAAATCCACCACGTAGCTCGCGCGCTGCCCCACGCCCGCAGTCCAGGGCGAGAGCGCATCGCCCGGCAGCCCATTGCCGCCGTCGCTGTTGGCGGATGTCGAGTCCTGCGCAAACGCCCCCCCAGCCGCGACCGCAAGGACAAACACGCAAGAGATGTTTCGCGACATGGGCATGCAGTCCTCGTTCACATCAGTGGCCAGCACCACCCGCGCTGATACCAGCGCGCGGCGTTTTCTTTCTTCGCACGTTCATTCGCACGCCCCCACCCCAAGGGTGCGGACACACGCTCGACAGACCACAACTCTATCGGCCCGCTACCCCCGGCACATGCGTCGCCCTGCCGCGAGAGCCCGAGAATCTCGCGATATCTCCGCCGCCAGCCCCACTCACTCCCCTCACTCCCCCATTGCTCGCAATGCCGCCCCATACACCCGCCGCGCAAGCGCCTCGCCCTCAGGCAGCGCCCGCGCCAAAAACTCCATCATCACCCCGCTGTTCACTTCCAGAATCCGCAGCTTGCCCGCCTCATCGCGCACGACATCGACGGACCCAAACCGCAGATTCATCGCCGCCGCCGCCGCACGGGCCAGCCCCACGTGCTCGCCCATCGCCCCCTCGCTCGCATCCACGAGCCGAGCGGTTGCCCCCTGCCCCAGGTTGTGCCGCCAGTTCAGCGGCACGCGCTGCCCCAATGCGGGCACCCGCGTCAGCAGCCCGCGTTCATCCTCCGCGAGGTTTTCGAGCAGCGACGCCGTCGCGGCTTGCGAAAGGCCACCACTGCCGGTCCCTGTCCCACCCTCGGCCCCACTCTCTCCCATCAGCCGCAGCACGCTCCGCACGCCATCGCCCACCACCGTTGCCCGCACCTTCTCATACGCAAGGACGCACGCCCCATCGAGCATCACCAGCCGCGTCTCGCTCGCGATCGGCACATACGGACACACCGCCAGGCTCTCATGCCGCATGAACAGCCCATACGCCGCACGCTCTAGCTCAATCACGCTGCGGCATCGCGACACGCCACGCCCGCCCGTGCCGTCGTTCTCCTTCACCACCACGTCCTGCCCCCACGCCTCAAACGCCTCCAGCATTGCCCGCCAGCTTCCCTCGCGCATCGGCACAAACTTGCTCATGCTCGGATGCAGCACCAACCTGTGCGGCACGCACGCCACGCCCGCACTCGCCAGCACCTCCGCCGTCGCCGCCTTGTCGCACGCGATCATGTGCGTCGCCGCTGGGTTCAAGTCAAACGCATACCCATGCACATGCCGCACGCGCGGCGTGCGAGCGGAGCTTCCCGCGCTCGCAGGCCAGGTCAGCCGCAGAATCCAGCCCTCCCCCAGCGCCTCGACGCGCACGCCCAGCGGGAGCGCCGCCTCACGCAGCAAGCGCACGAGGACGCGATCGGCGTTGGCGGCGTTCATCCCAGCGTCAGAACCTGAAGACGCAGCGTCTGGCATGCAGATTCGTATGCAAGTTCGCGCACGCCCGACGCGTCCCCAAAGTCCGCAGCACTACTCCGCTTGCGTGCCCGAGATAAACGACCGCACAAGCGCCCGCGAACCAGGGAAACTGGCCTCGATCGCCTGCTCCTGCGCCGCCGCGGCTGCCGCGTGCTCCGCCTCGCTCGGGCACCGTCAATGGTCGAGCAGCCACTGAAAGTCCGATGCGCTTTCTGCGTACCACTTGAAATAGTTGGGGCCTTGGACCTTGAAAGAGAGCTGGCAGGTGCCGTCGGAGCGCCGAACGTACTTCCACCTCCGCTCACCTGCCGCGGGCGCGCGATGTTCGGGCGCAAGCGTGGCGAGAATCGCAGCGATGGAGGCCGGGTATTGGCCTTCACGCACGCGGTGCTGGCGAAGGGCTTCGATGATGAGCTCGCCGCTGGCTTTGGACGAGGCCACAACCTCGGGAGCAAAGTTGTGGAAAGCCGTGTAGCGAACCAGGTGTTGCAGCGGATAGCCAACACCAGCGAGCAGGACCAGCGCAATCCAAAACCCCGACTTCCGCCAGAGTGGCCGAGCAATGGGGGGTGAGTCACTTGGGCCCATCGCGCATCGCCCCCCTCACCACACGCTTCACCACCGCCCCGCGCAGCGCCTCCGCAATCTCCTCGCGCGAGCTCACCGTCATCGGAATCCACACGGACGAGCCACTTGCCACCTGCACCACATACTCCGCCTTCACGATCCGCACGCCCGTGATGTCGCTCAGCGGAATCTCCCGCGTGCCCCACGCCCTGCACACGATGATCTGCGCAGGCGTGACACGAACGCGCAGCCGCACCGCATCCAGGCAGGCCACCACAAACAGCGCGAGCGAAAGCCCCCAAAGCAGCCACACGGGCCACATCCGCTGACCCATGCCAAACACAATCACGCACATCGTGCCAAACATCAAGCCCCCGCCACCCACCAGCACCACCCAGCCCAGCAGCGTTGCCCGCCCCTCCACGAGCACATCACGGCCATCGAGGGGAGTTGTCGATTGTGCGTCGCGCATGGTGCGCAGTGAACGTAGCGTGCCCTCTCGTGCGCTGTCCACAGAGTTCCTCGGCGAGGCACAAGCAACGCGTTGCCGTACGACAACCGTCTCACGAAGCCTGGCGAACTGCTCGGCGGCAAGTTTCATAACGCGATCCCACCCCATCCTCCACGCACCTTGTTAAGTGGAGTTGCTTCGATTGGTCGGAGCTCAACGCTCGAATGCCGAATGGCGAATGGCGAATGGCGAATGGCGAATGGCGAATCCCGAATGGTGCATCCCGGATGCCTCCCCCAACCCCACTCTCCACAAAGACCCCAGAAAAAACGACCCAAAAATAAAACGACCCCTGATAGGTTTACCTACCAGGGGTCAAAAGTCGGCGATAACCTACTTTCCCGCAGAGCAGTATCATCGGCGGCATGGGCTTAACTGCTGTGTTCGGGATGGGAACAGGTGTGACACCATGCCTAACTTCACCGACAAACCAGACGATTGGCATTTCTGCCAGCCGCCGGTGCCAATAAAGGGCAACCGGACGATTGAAGGAAGCACGAGCTTGCGGGGCTCGTGGCTAGAAGAACAAGCTGTGCCGAGCATGCAGAAGAAGTTGCGGTGCTCATGAAGAGCCCGCCACAACACCACACACCCAACACCGACAGATGCTATCGATGGCATAAAACCATCGACAAACGTACGAAGCTAGCACAGAAGCGTCAGTCTGCACTCCTGATAGCAACACCCGAAGGTGAACACATCAGAAGCACAGGTTGAATCGTTCTGCTCGTTTGTTACGCCCAACCGATGCGTTGCGAAAGCTCGTTGGCACACTCCGCGAGGAGCGAGCGAACAAAGCTGACGAACAACGACAACTGGTTGACGTGACTGACTTTCGACCGTTAGTACCGCTCAGCTAAAGGCATCTCTGCCCGTACACATGCGGCCTATCAACCTGGTAGTCTCCCAGGGGTCTCTCGTCTTGCGACATGCAAACCTCATCTCGTGGGGGGCTTCCCGCTTAGATGCTTTCAGCGGTTATCCCTGCCGTACGTAGCTACCCAGCTGTGCACTTAGCAGTGCAACTGGATCACCAGGGGTACGTCCAACACAATCCTCTCGTACTAATGTTGACTCCACTCAAGTTTGCAACGCCCACAACAGATAGGGACCGACCTGGCTCACGCCGGTCTGAACCCAGCTCGCGTACCACTTTAATCGGCGAACAGCCGAACCCTTGGGGCCGCCTTCAGTCCCAGGATGTGATGGGCCGACATCGAGGTGCCAAACCGCGCCGCCGCTATGGACGCTCGGGCGCGATCAGCCTGTTATCCCCGGGTTACCTTTTATCCGTTGAGCTACGACCCTTCCACACGGGATCGCAGGATCACTAGAACCCTCTTTCGAGACTGCTCGAGCCGTCGCTCTCGCAGTAAATCCGGCTTGTGCTCTTGTACTCGTCACACGGTTTCCATCCGTGCTGAGCCGAACTTTGTACTCCTCCGTTACTCTTTGGGAGGAGACCGCCCCAGTCAAACTGCCCGACACGCACTGTTCCGCGCCCAGATTCATGGGAATCGCGGTTAGGCCACAAACGAACACAGGGTGGTATTTCACCTAAGGCTACTTCCGGGCCGGAACCCGGACATCAAAGCCTCCCACCTATGCTACGCAGTGAATGCTCGTGG
>JAIYDA010000037.1 GCA_027487735.1 Planctomycetaceae bacterium
CGCCCGTTTTGCTGAGGTTGAGGAAGGTTGTAGGGTCGTTGTAGTCGCCAAACCAGCTCGCGCGGCTGACCATGAAGTTGCCGCCTTTGAGATTCTCGCGAAACACCTTCGTCTCGCGCTGCACGAGCTCGACGCGGATGCCCAGCTCACGCTCCCAGTCCTTCGCAACGGCCTGTGCGATCAGGTCGTGCCCGCCGTCCTTGTTGAAGAGAATCTCGATGGGGATGAGCCCCTGACCCTGCGGGTAGCCCGCCTGTGCGAGCAGCTCGCGCGCTGCCTGCGGGTCGTATGGAAGCCCCTGCGGGCTGGTGTAGTTGGGGATCATGCCCGCGGGGATGATGGTGGTGGCAGCGGGCTCGCCCACGCCTCGGATGTTGTCGGCGATTGCCTGCTTGTCGATGGCCATCGCGAAGGCGCGGCGAAGCAGCGGGTTCGCGAGCGGGTTGTCTCGCCCATCGGGCAGCCTTGGGCGGCAGTTAAAGTTGTAGAAGTATGTGCCGAAGGCGGGCAGCATCTGGATGTGTGAACGCGGGTCTTTCGGAAGCCTGCGATCAATCTCGATGGCGTCGATGATGCCCTGAGCGCGCAGGTTCTCGACCTGCTCGCGATGCTCGTGCAAGAAGGCGAGCTTGTCGCGATACATCTGCATGCGATAGCTGGGCACCACGTCGCTCACCCAATCGACGCTGCCCGTGCGAAAGGCGAGCACGCTGGCGTTCGCGTCGCTCATGCTCGGGATGCTGACGGTGTCGATCGCGATGCTGTTCTTGTTCCAGTAGTGGGGGTTCTTCTCGAAGCGCATGTCGCGCTTGAAGCGCCAGCTCGTGAGCGTGAAGGGCCCGTTGTGCACCGCGATGGGGGGCTTTGTCCACGCGGCTCCGCTGCGGAGCATGCCGGTGCGAGCGTCGATGCTCTCGAAGGCTTGCACGCTGGGCGGATAGACCGGGAACATGGGCGGGAAGGCGAGCAGATCGATGAAGTAGGGCGTGCGGCGCACGAGGCGCACGCGCAGCGTCGTGTCGTTCACCGCCTGCACGCGGACGAGCTCCTCAAACTTTGCGAGCGTCTGCTGCCACAGCGCGCTCGCGGCTGCTTGGCGGTCGGCGTTGGGAAAGTCGGCCGTGGGCGTTCTCAGAAAGGCGTGGAGAGCCTTGGCACGCCACTGCATGAAGGCCTCGCCCCCTTCGATGAAGCCGTAGAGCTTGGCATAGTCGCCCGCGAGGTCGGGCAGCATGTTGCGCCGCCAGCTGAAGATGAAGTGCTGCGAGGTGACGGGTGAGCCGTTGCTCCACTTCGCATCGCCACGAAGGAAGAACGTGTAGTCCAGCCCATCTTCCGAGACCTCCCAGCGTTCGCAGGCAGCGGGCTTGGTCTCGAAGTTGTCGGTAAAGATGTCGTTGCGCGTCAGGCCCTCGCCCACCATGCGCATCACGCGGTTGTCTTGCAGCCACGAGATGATCGCGGGGTCGAGGGTTGAGACATCGCCCCGGTTGATGAAGACAAAGTCGGCGCGGGGCTGGGGCCTATCCGCAGCCACCGCGCCCACGAGCGCAAGCAGCAACAACACGATGGGCAGCACGATGCGCATACGCACACGATACGACGCTTGCGAGCAGGGCTTTGCGTTGGGCTGCTCGCTGGCTGCCGCCTGGGCTTACACGCGCTCAACAACCATCGCCACGGCGTTGCCGCCACCCAGGCAGAGGGCAACCACGCCCCGCTTGCCGCCCGTGCGGTGCAGCTGGTGGATGAGCGTGACCAGGCAGCGCGTGCCACTGCCGCCGATGGGGTGCCCGATGGCGATTGCGCCGCCGCAGATGTTGACCTTGTCTGCGGGCACGTTGCCTTCCTTCATGTTCTGCAGCACCTGGGCCGCGAAGGCCTCGTTCAGTTCAAACAGGTCGATGTCGTTCATCGTGAGGCCCGCCTTCGCCACGACTGCGGGTACGGCAAGGCTTGGGGCGCGGAAGATCTCCTTCGGAGCAACACCACTGGTGTGATAGGCCAGAATCCGTGCGATGGGTTTTACGCCCAGCGAGCTCGCCTTCGCTTCGCTCGCCACCACCACTGCCGCGCCGCCATCGCTGATCTGGCTCGCGTTGCCCGCCGTCACGGTGCCGTCGCTCGTGAAGGCAGCCCGCAGCTTGGCCAGGCCCTCGATGCTGCTGTCGGCTCGCACGCCCTCGTCGCTTGCGAGGCCCGGGCTCTTCTTGTCGAAGCACTGTTCACCCGTCAGGGGCGCGATCTCGTTCTTGAACCAGCCGTTCTTGGTCGCCTCCGCAGCCTTGGTGTGGCTGCGCACGGCCCACGCGTCTTGCTCGGCGCGAGTGACGCCATACTTGCTCGCGATGAAGTCGGCGCTGTTGCCCATGAGGCAGGCTTCGAAGGCGCAGCGCAGGCCGTCGTATTGCATGTGGTCTTCAAAGCTGGTGGGGCCATACTTTGGCCCGCCCGCGCCGTCGCGCACCTTCGCGAAGTACGGCGCGCCCGTCATGTTCTCAAAGCCGCCCGCGAGCACGAGGCTGTTGTCGCCCGCCTTGATGCTCTGGGCTGCCAGCATCACGCTCTGCAGGCCGCTGCCGCACACCTTGTTCACGGTTTGGCAGCTCGTGGTGTCGGGCAGGCCCGCCTTGAGCGCGGCTTGGCGCGCGGGGTTCTGCCCCAGGCTTGCCTGCAGCACGCACCCGAAGATCGCTTCGTCAAACTGCCCGCCCTTGGCAGCCGCCCCGAGCGCGACGTTCTCGGCAAAGATGCTCTGGGCGGCGTATGCCCCCAGCAGCGGCGCATGTACGCCCTTGAGCGACCCAAAGAACTTGCCCACGGGCGTGCGCTTGGCGGCGAGAATGACGGCAGTCGACATGCAGAACTCCTGGGGGCGATGGGCAGTGCGCGGTGCGTGAGCAGCCCCGCAGCGTCCGAACACTCGGGGCGGGGTCGCAAGGATAGCTTGCTGCCCTCGGGCACGGGCGTTTGTGCCCGCAGTTTGCAACCCGTGCGGGGTATCGCCGGTACACTCTGTTTGCATGCCTGCCCCCGATTCCTCTCGCCGCTCGCAGCCACACGTGGTGATCTGGACGCTGCATGTCGTCCCCAAGACGGCGGGCAACCTGCCCAGCACCCCAAGCCACACCAATGTGCAGTCCGTCACGCTGGGCGAGAAGCAAGTCACCATCGGGCGCGGGCCAGAAAACACCATCCCGCTGCTGGATGAGCAGGCAAGCCGTCGCCACGCCGTCATCGAGCGCAGCAGCCTGCCCGAGGGCGGCTTTGTGGTGCGAGATTTGGGAAGCCGCAACGGCACGAAGCTCAATGGCATCCGCGTCGAGCAGGCTCCGCTGCGGCACGACGACGTGGTGAAGGTGGGCGGCACCGAGTTTCGCGTGCTGCGCGATCCTCCGCCAGAGCCCGATGCGATCTCGATGGACGCAACGGTGGCAAGCAACACGACCTCGGGCCTGAGCATGGAGTTTGACGGCCCTGGCATCATCGTCGATACCGAGGCGGTGGGGCTGTCTGTCGACGATGGCCTGCGGGGCCTCACGCCCGAGCTGCGCAGCATCACGCTTTCTCGCAGCAACGAGGTGGGCTGGATGTTCGAGCTCGCGGGCGTGCTGCAGCAGCTTCCTCCCAAGGAGGACCCGCCCAAGCTCAGCCTCATCGACAGCACCGGTCGCCCCACCAACATATTCGACACCATGACCGACGGCCCCAACTGCGTGCGCATGCTCTTGCAGCTCGCCAGCAAGGCCCGCGCCACCGACATCCACTGGGAGCCCAAGGGCACGCACACGCTTGTGCGCCTGCGCGTGGATGGCGAGATGGCCCCGATCATCGAGCTGCCCGCACGCGTGGGCGAGCTCGCATACGGCGTCATCAAGAGCGCATGCCACATGCAGATGGCGGGCAAGGACGCCGTGCAGGACGGGCACTTTTCCTGCGTCTTCCCCGATCGGCGCGTGGAGTATCGCATCAGCTTCACGCCCAGCATGCACGGGCAAAAACTCGTGACGCGCGTGCTCGATGCGGCGGGCAGCCCGCAGGCTCTCTCCGACCTTGGCCTGAGCGACCCGATGCTCGAGCGCCTAGGCAAGCTCTGCGAGCAAGAGAGCGGGCTCATCCTCACGTGCGGGCCCACGGGCAGCGGCAAGACCACCACGCTCTACAACGCCCTCCGCAGCATGGACCGCCAGAGTCGCAACGTCGTGACCATCGAAGACCCCGTGGAGTATCAGCTCAGCGGCGTGACGCAGATTCCCGTCGACGAGGCACGCGGCAACCACTTTGGTGCCCTGCTGCGCAGCGTGCTGCGCCAAGACCCCGACGTGATTCTCGTGGGCGAGATTCGCGACGAAGAGACCGCCCGCACCGCGATGCAGGCTGCGCTCACGGGGCACCTGGTGTTTAGCAGCGTGCACAGCAAGGACAGCATCACCGCGGTGTTTCGCCTGCTGGACCTCAAGGTCGAGCCTTACCTCGTTGCCAACTCGCTCAGCGTCATCCTCGCGCAGCGCCTCGTGCGCCTGCTGTGCGAGAACTGCAAAGCCAAGGTGCAGGTCACGCCCGGTCAGGCGACGCGCATGGGCAGGTTCCTTGGCGGCAAGAGCATCGTCTTCGGCGCTGTGGGCTGCGCCCGCTGCCTCCGCACGGGCTACAAGGGCCGCCGCGCACTCTTCGAGCTGCTCGACGTCAACGACGATCTGCGCGATGTCATCCTCAACAAGCCCACCATCGCCGGCATCAAGCGCGTGCTGGAGCAAACGCTGTTCAACACCCTGCAACAGAGCGGCTTCCGCCTGATCGGCGATGGTGTGACGACGATTGATGAGGTGGAGAAGGTTGCGGTGATGACGTGAAGGCTGAAGGCACGAAAGCAATCCAGCAGGACGAGTTGCATAAGGCTGCGTAACGCGCCTCAAAAGCAACAAACGCCCGGAGCATTGCCGGGCGTTCCTTGCACATCATCAAAGTGGAGCGGAAGAGATTCGAACTCTCGACCTCGTCATTGCGAACGACGCGCTCTACCAACTGAGCTACCGCCCCAAACACCAACTTCCGCACGCGTTTGCACGCATGGGGTGAGGATGATAGCCGCCTTTTCGCGTGGCGGCAAAGGTACGCCCCAGGCAAACGACAGCGGCATGCGAGCGTTCGGATGTCGCCTCGGGCACAGCCTTTACGACACGATCGCCCCAGGCCCAATCGCCGTCAGGGGCGACAGAATGACCACCTGCCGGTTCGTGTCCCCCGCGTCCTTGGGTGCGCTGCTTGCAGCCAGCAGCATGCCGCGGCTTTCTTCGCCGCGAATGACGCGCGGCGCGAGGTTCGCGACGATCACGATGCGCTGGCCCAGAAGCTGGTCCGCCGCGTAGTGCTCCTTGATGCCCGCGCAGATCTGCCGGGGCACGCCGCTGCCATCATCGAGCTGCAGCTTCCACAGGCGGTCGGCACTTGGGTGTGCCTCGACCTTGGTAATGACCGCCACGCGCAGATCGAGCTTCGCAAAGTCTTCGAAGGTGACGATGGGCTTCGCTGCGGCACCAGTTGCGGGCGCAGCGGGGGCGGGCGTGGTTGCGGGCGTGTTGCTGGTGGGCGTGTCGCTGGTCATAGTGGCACGAGCATATGGCCTCTTCGCGTGATGCGCGGCACGCGGAGCGGGGGCATCGCACCAAAGCAAACGTACCAACGCAAACGCCCAGCGCTGGCTCAGCGCGGGGCGTGTGGTTGAGGCATGCCTCAACATGGATCGTGAGACGAAGAGTCAGCCGCGAGGCGCAAGCTCAGGGGTTGCGCGTCACCTGGTTGCCGGGCTGATAGTTCCAGTCGGGCTGGCCCGCGTTGTTGCTCCAGCGCGTCATGTCGCGCAGCTCCTCAATGCTCAGGGCCTTCACGTGCCCATCCACGTGTCCCACGGTTGCCTTGCCACCCCAGCGCGCGTTCACGCAGCCCCAGTCCGCTGGGTTTGCGCGGGCATTGAAGCGGTTGCTCGCGACCCAAGCTGTGGTGCGTCCGCCGTTCGTGTTGGCGCCAGTCAGGCGGCCACGCGGGGCAGGGCGGGGCGGCTCGATGATCGAGCTCCCGGGCACGATGTTCGCGACTGAGGGCCTGGGAATGGGGAACGCGGTGTAGCCGTGCCCGGCGCGATCGCTGTGGAAGACGTCAAAGTCTCGCGCGCCCGCAAACACGAGCAGCCGCGAGGGCGTGCGCACCTCGTGATACCCCTCGACGTACGAGCGTCCGTAGAAGCGACCGTTGGGGTCGCGCGGCATCGATCCCGGCCCGTTGCCATCGCCCGTGGGCCAGGCCCCGTGCATGTGGCTGCCGCCGACGTAGACAGCGTTCAAGCCGAAGGTGGGGTGCTTGGCGAGGGCATACTGATACGACTGCTGGTTGTCGTAGATGTTCGTGAAGCTCGTGGTGGAGCTTGGGGTCTTGACGCGCGTCGAAAAGCTGCGATACGTCACGCGATCAAGCTGCACTTCCTGAGGCTTGAACTCGGTGTAGCCGATGAGCCGCCACACCCAGCTCTTGATCACGTCGCCCTCGAGCACGCGCCGCGGGTCGGCGGGGTCGGGCGGCATCATGTCCACGCGCCCGGGCGAGGGGTGGGCCCAGCTCCAGTGCGCAAACCCGGGCAGCAGGCGATCCTGATACGCCATCGCGTAGTTCGCCCACGACTCAATCTTCTCTGAGCACGCCGCCTGCTCTTTCACCTGCTGCGCCGTCTCGCGCGCCTTTGCGAGCGATGGGAGCAAGATGCCGATGAGCAGCGCGATGACGCCGATCACGACGAGCAGCTCAATGAGCGTGAACCCACGGAACCGAGGAAGAACGAAAGAGCGAACGTGTTGCGGCATGGCAAGAGCTCACTGAGACCCTGAACGCAGGGCTCCGGACGCCCCGCGTAGAGAGTGTACCAGATTTCGCTGTCATTGCCAAGGAAATAAAACCATTCAACTCGCGATTTATGCGACCTTTCTTGCGTCGCGAAGAGCAAACCCTACCAATCGCACCACAAGCTCCTGATAGCTCACCCCGGTGTGCTTCGCGGCCATCGGAAACAGCGAAGTGCCCGTAAACCCAGGCAGCGTATTGACTTCCAGCATCCACGCCCGCCACGCGTCCCCCTCCCCCTCGAGCAAAAAGTCCACGCGGGCCAGGTGCCGCACGCCGATGGCTCGGCAGACCTGCGCTGCCCAGCCCTGGATGATCGGTGTCGCCCCCGCGGGCAGGGCGGGCGCGACCAAGTAGTCGGTCTGCCCGGGCGTGTACTTCGCGCCGTAGTCATACACGCCCGCCTTGGGGCGAATCTCGACGAGCGGCAGCGGAGCCCCGTCCAGCACGCCCGCCGTCAGCTCGCGAAAGCCCACGCACGCGCGCTCTGCCATGTAGACGCGATGCGGATGGGCGCTGCGGTCTGCCTCGACGGCTCGCACCGCGCCGCGATACTCCTCCATCGTGCGGCAGAGGTGAAAGCCCAGCGTCGAGCCCTCGTGCACGGGTTTTACCACCAGCGGCAAGGGCAGTGGGGGGGCTTCATCGCTGGTCAGCAGCATCGCAGCATCGGGCGTGGGCACGCCGCAGCGATGCGCGACAAACTTGGTCGCGATCTTGTCCATCGCGGTGCGGGCTGCGGGCGCCTCGCTGCCCACAAAGGGCACGCGCAGGCAATCGAGCATGTCTTGCAACGGGCCGCCCTCGCCCCAGGGGCCGTGCAACACAGGGAAGATCACGTCGGGCTTTGCTTGCTCCACGAGTGTTTGCAGCTCGCCAAAGGTGGGCTTGGCAATCACCTCGCGATGCACGCGATAGCCTGCTTCTTGCAGCGCGTCGGCAACGCCTTGCGAGCTGCGCAGGCTCACCTCGCGCTCGCCATCGGGCCCGCCACCAAGCACCAGCACGCGCACCTGATCCGTCCGTTGAGGCATCATGTCGGAGGGTATCGGCGGATCACGTCGCTTTGCTTTCGGTTGGCGTGTCCACCGCTTCCGCCCGCGGTCCCTGGGCCCCGCGCACCCACACATCGTGCACCGCAAACTCGCTCCGCTTGCCCGGGCAGTCGGTGCGTTCGTGGCAGCCGCGACTTTCCTTTCGCCACTCGGCGCTTGCCGTGACGAGGCTGGCTGCAAGCAGCATGTTCTGCACCTCCCACCCTTGCAGATCATCAAACACGCGGTCGAGCGTGTAGTTTGCCCAGAAGTTCAGCATGTCGCGCATGCTCGCGAGGCGCGTGCCCGTGCGCTCGATGCCCACGTTCTTCCACATCGCGCTGCGCAGGCTGGTGCGCACGTCGGCGATGTCGAGCTCGCCCGCCTCGCTGGGCGGAATCTCGCTGACGACATGCACCGGGGCCGGGCGGGCAACGCCAAAGCGGGCGTGCTTTGCGAGCGCAGATGTTGGCGCGCCAAACCGTGCCGATCGCTCGCACGCAAGGTCCGCAACGCCGTTGCCCTTTACTTCCCCTGCTGCTGCGCCCGCGATTGCGCCGAACACCAGACCCTCGAGCAGGCTGTTGCTCGCGAGGCGATTGGCCCCGTGCAGCCCGCTGCACGCAACCTCGCCCGCGGCATAGAGCCCGGGGACGTTGGTGCGTCCGCACATGTCGGTGCGCACGCCGCCCACCATGTAGTGCATCGCAGGGTGCACGGGCACGAGGTCCTTGGTCGCGTCGAGATTGAACTTCTTGAGCAGCGCGGTGATGCCCGGAAAGCTGGTCGCAAAGCCCTGCACGTGCCGGCAGTCCAGCGTCACGGCTCCGCCTCCCTGAGCAGCGATCTGGTGGACGATGGCCCTGCTCACGATGTCGCGCGGGGCGAGCTCTGCCAGCGGATGCACCCCGAGCATGAAGCGGTGCCCCTGGGCATCGAGCAGGTAGGCCCCTGCCCCGCGAATCGCCTCGGTAATCAGGCTGCGGCTTGCGCCAGCGAGGTAGAGCGTCGTGGGGTGAAACTGCGTGAAGGCCATGTCCGCGAGTTCGGCGCCCGCGCGGTAGGCCATCGCGACGCCATCGGCGGTTGCGAGGGGCGGGTTGGTCGTCTCGCGATACATCATGCCCGCGCCGCCCGCGGCGAGGATCGTGGCCTTCGCCCAGATCATCTGCAAGCCGTAGCGCGGGTGGTGCGTGATTGCGCCCATCACCGGCGCGGGCCCGCCCACGCCCCCTGATCCATTGACGGGTGCGGTGATGAGGTCGAGCGCGAAGCAGCGTTCAAACACGCGCAGTGGCGCACCCTGCGCCTTGGCTTGCTGCACACGTTCCACGAGCGTCCGCATGATCTCCGCGCCGGTTGCATCGCCATTGGCGTGCACGATGCGATTGGCCGCGTGCCCGCCCTCGCGACCGAGGCTCAGGTTGCCCGCGCTGTCGCGGTCGGGCTGCATGCCCCAGCCAAACAGCTCCTCGATGCGGCGTGGGCCCTCTTGCACCACCAGGTCGACAGCGCGGGCATCGCAGAGCTCAGCGCCCGCAACGTGCGTGTCTTCGGCGTGGCTTTGCGTGGAGTCCTGCGCTGCGAACACGCCCGCGATGCCTCCCTGGGCCCAGGCGGTGTTGCTCTGCTTGAAGTCGCCCTTGGCGAGCACGATCACGTCGCCATTCTCCGACGCCGCGAGCGCAGCCCGCAGCCCAGCAACGCCCGCGCCGATGACCAGCGTGTCGGTAAAGATCTGCGGGAGCAGCAGCGACCGGAACGGGATGAGATAACGGCGTTGATCGAACAGAGGGTTCATGGAGGCAATCGCAGAATATGCGTGCTGCCATCCGGAGCCGGAGCGGCCAAGCCCGACACGTGAGGCGGAGCTAGGACTATCGCTGGCTTTGCTGCTAGCGCCGCCCCGTCAGCTTCTCGATGCTGAGGCTGAGGAACTCGGGTTTGTGCAGGCCCGTGACGACCTGCCAGAAGGGCTCGCCCTTGCCATCGTCATACCAGCTTCGCAGTTGCCCGCGCGGGTCTTGCGAGTAGATGTCGAGGATGGGCCCGCCGACGCACACGAGGCGGTGGATGAGCAGCACATCGTCGCTCACATACTCCGCCTCGGCTGCCACGCCCGCCATCGCGTCGCAGATGCGACCAAACAGCTTGTGGTCGGCGCGCAGCAGCACGTCGGCGTCGTGCCAGATGTAAAAACGGAACTTGCTCGCGCTGCGACCGCGGAAGTGTGCCCGCTCGCGCAGCAGCGACACGATGCCACTGGGGCCATCGATGCGGCGCTGCAGCATGGGCCCGGGGATGGACCGCTCAAGCTGATAACAGAAGCTCTCGAGGTCGGTGATGAACTTGCCGTAGAGCACACAAACTTCAGCATCTCGCAGCCCGCCAAGGAACTGTCCGAGCGAGACTGCGAACTGTGTACGACGGACGGCGTCGTCGCTCCACGCTGCGAGGTGGTTCTCGTCGAGCAGCTGCGCGACATCGGCGTGCCACTCGCTCACGAGCATCGAGGGATCGGGTTGACGGGGCAGGGCGCTCATGCAGGAAGCCAGCTCTGGAAGTGACGTTCTTGTGCCATCGCGAAAGCAACAAGTCCATGAGACAACCACCACGCCCCCACGGCGTAGCTTGCGCGGTGTCTGTGGTCATGTCGTCACGCACGAGTCTGGCGGCCACACACCGCGACAGACCCGGCCCGTCTCACTGGGCTCCTCGTGCATGCAGTATGGATCAGATTTGCCGATTTGCCAGAAACTTGCGCACTTCTTTTGCGTTGTTGCGCACAACTAGTGCCGAGAACATGACTTCGGGGTTGGCATTTGCCACTGCCAAAGTCCCTAGCTTGACATTTTGTCAGAATTCCGGCTCTGGCGTCATCAGCCGTGCTCGTCTGGCAGCGCAAGGCCTGTCTCCCGAGCAGCTTGGCGTACCGCTTCGCGAGCGACTTCTTCGTCGTATTCCGCCCGTGCCAAGGCCCCGAGGGCTCGCCGAACCCTGGATTGGGTGGTGCCGGGTTTGGCGAGGGCTGCGCGAGCGAGCGTGAGGGCACGCGCGGCATCCCCTGCCTGGGTACCTGCCTGGGTATTGGTGTCCGTCGCTCGCGAAACGAGGCCCTTCTTCGCGAGCGACCGGGAGATCTTCGCATCGCTCGCGCCTGCGGTTGCGAGTTTGTTCTGAGTTCGTGCGGCCATGGCATCGTCGCTTTGCAGGCGGGTGCTCGCGAGCAGCCTGAGCGATGCGTCGGCATCGTGCGCGGAGTATCCCTTTGCCAGCAGGCGGGCACGCAGTTCGTGCGTGCTGCGGTCGGTGGTGCGGAGCCATCGCAGGCAAAGGGCAAGCCCTTCCCGGGCGTTTGCGAAGCTCTCGGCTCGCTCGTGCAGGGCAGGCGTCCAGGGCGTGCCTGGGGCGAGTTGGAGCGTCTGCACCTCCATCGGCACGAGCGTCGCGAGCGTGCGCCGCCCGGCCTTGACGCGCACGAACCCAGCGGCTGGCACGAGCGCGGTGATGCACGGTGCGGGCTCGTCAAACAGCGCGGGCTCGCGGGGCTTGGCTTGGGTGCGGCGCGTCATGGTTCGACTTCATCGAGCAGGGCTTGCAACTCGGATTGGGCTTTGAAGTCGCTGGCTTTGCGGGCAGCCGCGAGCCCGGCCCGCAGCGTGAGTAGCCCAGCTTCGAGCCGGCCTGCATCGAGCTGGGCTTTGGCTTTGTGGAAGTAGGCGTAGCAGTATGCCGGGTCGGCGGCGAGGCACTTGTCGAACCACGCACAGGCGTCGTTAACGGCACCGAGCTTGGCGTGCTCGATCGCGACGCCATAGAGCAGGAAGGGGTCGTCGGGCGACTTGGCGAGCAGGGCTTGCAGCTGAGAGAGTGAGGGCACGCGAAAAGCGTAGAACGCGCGGGCAGGCCCAGGAACCGCTAAACTCTGGGTTCATGTCTCAGGAATCGCCAAGCTCGAACACGCAGGCCGCTCCCCCCACCAAGAACACCGGGGGCAAGGGTCAGGCTCACCAGGCCCCGCCCGGCACGCGCGATGTCTATCCGCTGGAGGCGGCACGCCGGCGCTTCATCCAAGAGTCATGGCGGCGTGCGAGCCTTCTGCACGGCTTTGAGGAAGTGGACGGACCGACCTTTGAGCACCTGGACCTTTACACCGTGAAGAGCGGCGAGGGGATTGTGAACGAGCTCTTCAGCTTTCAGCGGGCCGGGGGCGAGCGCACATATGCCCTGCGCCCGGAGTTCACGCCCACGCTGGCGCGGCTGTATGCCGCGAAGGCGAACGCGCTACCCAAGCCCGCGAAGTGGTTTACGACCGGGCCGTTTTTTCGAGCCGAGCGGCCCCAGCGCGGGCGGCTGCGCGAGTTTCTGCAGTGGAACGTCGACATGCTGGGTGACGTCGGGGGCGGACCCAGCGAGGTTGCGGACGCGGAGGTGATCGCAACCTGCGTGAGCCTGCTGCGCAGCCTGGGCCTCACGAGCAAGCACGTGCGCGTGAAGGTGAATCACCGCAAGGCGCTGGCGCAGTGGCTGGTGCAGCGCGGGCTGCCCGAGGACCGGCATGCGGCGTTTTTCAAGCTGCTGGATGGCAAGGGCAAGATGCCCGAGGCGGACTTCTCGCGCGAGCTTGGGGCGTTTGGATTCTCTGCCGAGCAGGCGGCGATTTTTCGCCAGGGCGTGGTGCGCGTGACGGTGGATGAGCGCGACGCGGTGGGGAACCTGACGGACCATGTCGTGGACATCACATACTTCGCGGAGGCGATCGCGCCGCTCGCCAAGGAGCTTGCGGCTGCGCAGGTGCTGGACTGGGTGGACTTTGACCTGAGCGTGGTGCGCGGGCTTGCGTATTACACGGGGATGGTGTTTGAGGTGTTTGAGGCGAGCGGTGCGGAGCGAGCGATCGCGGGCGGGGGGCGATATGACAACCTCATCGAGCTCTTTGGTGGGCCCGCGACGCCTGCGGTGGGGTTTGGCATGGGCGATGTCGTGCTGGGGCTCGTGCTGCAGGATAAAGGGCTGATGCCCAGCGATGAGGAGCTGCTGCGCCGCGCGGGGCACACGCCCGATGTGTTTGTGCTGCCCAATGGCACGCCCGAAGCGGAGAGCGTGTGCAAGCAGCTTGTGGCGAAGCTACGCGAGCTTGGGATCGCAGCGAGGCACACGTACAAGACAACCCGCAACGTGGGCAAGCTGCTGCAAGAGGCGGGTGCCAGCAAGGCAGTTGCGGCGATTATCGTTGAAGGCGAGAGCGTGCTGACGCTGAAGGTGCTGCAGGGCCAGGCTGCGGGGCAGCAGGCGCAGTTTGCGGCTGCAGAGCTGTCGCCTTTGCTCGGCGCGCTGGCGCAGCTTGGCGTGAGGCCCCGCTGAGGAGAAGAGCATGCAACCAACGCCAGAGCCCAGCGAGCTGCATGTGGAGCTGCCCGAGCAAGGGGCAACCGAGGCGTTTGCGCATGGGCTTGCGATGTGCCTCATGCCCGGAGATGTGCTGCTGCTGGAGGGTGAGCTTGGTGCTGGCAAGACGACGCTGCTGCGGGCACTCGCCGCGGCGCTGGGCGTGCCGCCCGGGCAGGTTGCGAGCCCGACGTACGTCCTGATGCATCGTTACGCCCTGCCCGCTTCGTGCCCTGTGCCGCAGCTTGCGAGTGGACACCTGACGCACGTGGATGCCTATCGCATCACGAGCGGCGACGACCTGGAAGCACTGGGCTGGGACATGGTGATGGAGCGGGGCAGGGCCAAGGGCGACAGCGTTCTGTGCGTCGAGTGGGCGAGCCGAATCGCGGGTAGTTTGCCCGGCGCGGGCGAGGCGTGCGTCGTGAGCTTGCTTCACGCGGGCGAGGGCAGCCGCAGCCTTTCGCTCTCGGTGCCTGAGGCGTGGCAGGGGCGCGAGGCGTTTGGCGAGCTGCGCGACAAGCCCCCGACGCGCTGCCGCGTGACGGGCAAGTGGGTCTCGCCACTTGCGAAGACGTGGCCCTTCGCGAGCGAGCAGGCACGCGGGGCGGATTTGTATGGCTGGCTGAGCGGGAGCTATCGCATCTCGCGCGAGCAGCGCGAGGATGACGACGCGAGCGACGTGCAGGCGTGATGAGCGGGGCATCGCGCGAAGCGCAATCTCTCGTGCTCTTCAGCTCGCGAGCCAACTCGCAACAAGCTCGATGGGGTGCTTGGCGTGCACGCCCAGCGCATCGTGCAGCTGGTGGCGGCAACTGGTGCCCGGCGCTGCGATGCAGGCGTGCTCGCCCTGCGTGCGCTGAGCCTCACGCACCGCAGGAAACAGCGACAGCTCGCCGATGCGCTGGCTGAGGTCGAAGCGGTCGGTGGTGTATCCAAAGCTGCCCGCCATGCCGCAGCAGCCGCTGTCGAGCACGCGGACTTTGCCCGGGGCGATGCGTTCGAGCAGCGCGCTGCTGCTCGCGGCGCCCCACAGGGCCTTCTGGTGGCAGTGCCCGTGCAGCGTGATGGGCGAGGCGGGCGACGTGAAGTGGGGAGCTTGCGGATGGGCGTTCCACTGCGCGTGCAGGAACTGCTCTGGCAGGGCGGCTTTGCTCGCGATCTGCTTGCGGAGCGCGAGGGGCGAGGCGAGCTTGAGTTGCAGCCAGTCGTCCTTGATCGCGCTCAGGCAGCTTGGCTCGACGACGAGAATCGCGGCGACTGCGGGGTCGGCAGCGAAGGGCGCGAGGCGGGCGATCGTTGCATCGATGGTTGATTGTGCATCATCCAGCACGCCCAGCGAGAGCTGCGCCCGCCCGCAGCATCCCGCATTCGCGAGCAGCACGCGATAGCCGAAGGCCTCGCAGACGCGCTTCGTCGCAAGGCCTATGTGGCTTTCGTTGTACATCGTGAAGCAGTCGCCAAAGAGCACGACGGTGGGCTGCGTGGTTGGGTTTGGACTGACGCCCGTTGCGGGGCCATCGCTCCACAGGGCCTCAAGGCTCGCCGAGAACTTCGGGAGCGAGCGCTTTGGGTGGATATCGAGGAAGGCGTTGATCGCCGCTCGCATCGGCGCGAGCCCGTTCACGGCGTTCGCAACGCCCGGTGCGATGCTGCCCAGGCGATTGAGCGTGCGGATATTGCCCATGAGGCGGGCGGCGAGGGGCGTGCCCTCGCGTGCGTATCGCTGGGCTGTGTACTCGGCCTTGAGCCGCGAGATATCGACGTTGCTTGGGCACTCCGTCTTGCAGGCTTTGCACGAGAGGCAGAGGTGCAGCGTCTGTCGCGTGCCCTCGTCGCTCCAGGCGTTGTCGATGCCGCCGGGCATCTGCCCGGTGATCGCGAGGCGCAGCGCGTTGCCCCGCCCGCGCGTGCTGTGCCGCTCGTCGAGCGTGGCCTGATAGCTTGGGCACATCGTGCCGCCCTGCTGCTTGCGGCAGACGCCCGCGCCGTTGCACATCTCCACTGCGCCGTCGAAGCCGTGCTGGTCGCTGTAGTCAAAGAACGTGCTCAGGTCCTTGGGCGTGCTCGCGGGGCGGCGCGGCGCGGGCTCGACGCGCAGGCTGGTGGTGATGCTCTCGATGGGCCTTGCATCGAGGCCCGACAGATCGACGATGTTGCCCGGGTTCAGCACGTTGCGCGGGTCGAAGACGCGTTTGACGCGGAGGAACGCCTGCATCAGCTCCGGTCCATAGAACCGCTCCAGCAAAGGCCCGCGGATGCGACCATCGCCGTGCTCGCCGCTCATCACGCCGCCCAGCTCTTGCGCGAGGTCGGCTGTGGCGATGGCGATGCGGCGCATGCGCTCGCGGTCGGCTTCGTCGTGGATGTCGATCAGCGGTCGCACGTGCAGCACGCCCACGCTAGCGTGGGCATAGAACGCGGCGGTGGTGCCCTCTCGCTCCACGAGTGCTCGCAGCCGCTTCACAAACGTGCTGAGGTTCGCGACGGGGATCGCGTTGTCCTCGACGAAGGTGATGGGCTTGCGCGAGCCGGGAATGCCGTGCAGCAGGGGCTCGCCCGCTTTGCGAAGCTTCCAGGCGTTGGTCATCGAGGCGGCGCTCGTGTGCACGTCCATCGAGCACGACTCGCTCTGGGGCAGGGCCCGCGCCACGCTGCGCAGGGCCTCTAGCCGCTCGGCGAGCTCGCGCTCGCTGCTCGCGAAGTACTCGACGTAGAGCACGGCCTTGAGCGTTGCTGCGGGCTTGCCCGCTTGCGAGCTGGGGGGCTGGGGCATCAGCTCGACGTACTTCGCATACTCGGTGTTGGCGCGAGCGAGGGACACTATGAGGTCATCGAGCAGCTCGATTGCGCTGGGCTTGGTTGCCAGCAGGGGCGTCACGGCGGCGATGGCATGATCGAGCTCGGCAAAGCCCAGCACCGCGAGTGCCTTCGCCTTGGGCCGCTCGTGCAGACGCACGACAGCGCGCAGCGTGAGTGCGAGCGTGCCCTCGCTGCCGCAGAGCATGGGGGCGAGGTTGACGTCGCTTGGCTGCACGCCCGCATCGAGCTGTTGCAGCACCATGTCGAGCCCATAGCCTGCGTTGCGGCGGATGGTCTTGGGGAAGCGCTGGCGAATGAGCGGGGCGAACTCGCGCACGATCTCGCAGACCTCGCGCGTGATGCGTTTGCCCTCCTGCACGGCATGCTCAGGAGGCGGAGGAAAGTTGCTGAGGCCAGTGGGCAACTGCGTGGGCCCAAACCATGCCCGCGTGCCATCGCCCAGCGCGGTGTCAAGCGCGACGATGCTCTCGCTCGTGCGACCATAGAGCACGCTGCGGCTGCCCGCAGCGTTGTTGCCGATGCAGCCGCCAAAGCTCGCGTGCCGCGCCGTGGCAGGGTCGGCAGCGAAGAACAGGCCTGTCGGCGCGAGCATGTCGTTGCAATCGTCGATGGTCAGTCCGGGTTCCACCCCTGCGAGGCGTGCTGCGGCATCCACCCCGAGCAATGCGCGGCAGCGCGGCGACACATCGATGACGACCGCCCGGTTCGTGCACTGGCCCGCGAGGCTGGTGCCGCCGCCACGCGGGAGCACGGGCAGGTTCAGCTCGCTGCACGCGTGCAGCGCGGCGAGGGCGTCGTCGATATCGTGCGGGATGACGACGGCAAGGGGCTCGACCTGGTAGAGCGACGCGTCGGTCGCGTAGAGCATGCGATCATGGGCAGAGAGGCGAACCTCGCCCCGCACGCGGTTGATGAGGGTGCGGGCCAGGTCGCTCGCGGGAGGAAGGGTGGGCGCCGACGACGCGGCGAGCACGGGCAACAACATGACGGAAACATACGGGGGCAGCGTGGGGCACACGCGGGCTCTGGTGTTCACCCGGGGCTGCGGGTGCGGAGGGGTTTGCACGCGCGGCACACGCCCCCTGCGACATCTGCCCTAGAGTTTTCGCATGTTCTGGAAGCGCTTGCTTGCACGCGGTTTTCTGACAGCAGCCGAGAAGGCGACGCAGGAGCATTCTGCGTGGCTCACACAGGCGTTGCGTAGCAGCGCGCCGCTTCCGCGCATTCCGATTCGCCGCGTGGACACTGGGGGGTTTGATGCCCTGCGCGAGCGTGCGAGTGGCCCCGCCCATGCCGAGCGCTGGTGGAAGCTGGCGCTGGATCGCACGCCCGATTGAATGTGGCAAGCGCTGCGAGGGTTGTCCAGCACGCGCCCCTTACACGGTCGGCTTGCTCTTGTACGGCACGGGCTTGCCTTCGCCATCGACCGCGACCATCACCAGCTGAGCACTCGTCACGCCCACACGCTCGCCCGTCGTAAATCGCTCGGCCTCGACTTGCACCTCAATGGTGACCGAGGTGGTACCTGTGCGCGTGGTCTTGGTGTAGAGGTTCACGATGTCCCCCACGTGCACGGGGCTTTGGAAGACGACCTTGTCGAGCGCAGCCGTCACCCAGCGATGGGCTCCGTGCGTGCGTGCTTCGATGAAGCCCGCCTGGTCGATGTAGCTGAGGATGACGCCACCGAAGATGGTGCCGTAGTGATTGGTGTCTCGCGGCAAGGTCGCAACGCGGAGGGCAAGGCGCGGCTGCGATGCAGCGGGAGAGAAGCTGGCGATGTCGGGCATGGGCAAGCGTAGTGGGGGTGCCTAGTGTGTCCAATGCGCGTGCTTGCTTTCTTCGTCATGGTCTGTTGCTGGTGTGTGTGTGGGCTTGTCCATGCGGGGCAAGCGGCGCAGGTCGCGCCGGGCAACGCCGCGGATGCTGCGCCGCTGCGGCTGGGTGTCGTGGGCCTCACGCATGGGCACGTCGAGGGGTTGCTGTGGCAGAGCACGCAGCGCAGCGACCTGCAGATTGTGGGCGTGTATGAGCCCGACGCGGAGCTGTTTGCAAGGCTCGCCAAGAAGTACGCCATCGCGCCGGAGAAGCACTTCACCGATCTGCGAGCAATGCTCGCCGCGACCAAGCCCGAGGCCGTGAGCGTGATGGGCGCAATCGCCGACCATCGCACTGCCGTTGAGGCCTGCGCCCCGCTCGGGGTGCACATGCTTGTGGAAAAGCCCCTGGCCTTCGATGCGGGCGATGCGCATGCGATGGCAGCGCTCGCCCGCCAGCACGGCGTGCACCTGCTCACAAACTACGAGACAACGTGGTACGCGTCGGTGCGTGAGGCAAAGCGGCTCGCGAGTGAAGCGGGCCTTGCGCCGGTGCGCAAGATGGTGTTTCGCCACGGACACAAGGGCCCGCAGGAGATCGGCTGCAACCAGGACTTCTTGCGATGGCTTACGGACCCGGACAAGAACGGGGGTGGAGCGGTGGTGGACTTTGGGTGCTACGGCATTCTGCTCGCAACATGGCTGCGCGAGGGCGAGCGCCCGCAGCGCGTCGTCGCGACGGCGAGCACGCTCAAGCCAAGCGTCTATCCGCGCGTGGATGACGATGCGACCATCACGCTCGTGTACCCAGACGCGACGGCGGTGGTGCAGGCAAGCTGGGCCTGGACGCACGACAACAAGGAGATGGACCTGCACACCGAGGGCGGCAGCCTGCATGCGGGCAAGTGGAACGCACTGACCATCCGCAAGCCCGATCAGCCCGCACAGACCATCGAGCCGCCCGCGCTGCCTGCGAGCACGCGCGATGAGTGGACGTACTTCCGCAGCGTGGTGCGAGGGACATGCGAGGTGGACCCGCTCACGGCTCTCGACATCAACGTGATCGTGGCAGAGGTGCTCGATGAGGCTCGCGCCCAGATCGCGGCGGCGAAGGCAGCCCGAGCAAGTGCTCAGCCAGCGAACACCAAGCCAACGCATACCAAGCCAGCGGTCGCCCAGCCTTGACCGCGGCGCATCGCGCCGGCTTTCGCACCGCGCATGGAGCCACCTCCGGGATTTGAACCCGGGACCTATGCTTTACGAAAGCATCGCTCTACCGCTGAGCTAAGGTGGCGTGAGCACTCGGCTTCTCTGCCGGGCTGGCATGCTCGCGATTTTTCGCGAGCTCCACGCAGGCTGCGGTTGCCTAGCTGTGGGAAGGGAAGTATCGGCGCGCAGCGAGCAAATGTCCAGTGGCGAGGGGGAATGGGGTGGGTTGTGCGGGTTGTAGTGCCTTGCGGTGGCTTGGCGGGGCGCATAGCCGCAAAGCAAGCGGGCGCAGTGGTTTGCGGGTGGTCGATAGCACAGCATGCTCCGCGTCCGCCTCGATGAAGCCCGCCCTGGCATGGCCCTCGCCCGGGCCATCACGCACCAAACCCAGCCCGGGCTCGTGCTGCTGCGCGCGGGCGTCGCCCTCAACGCCCTTTCCATCGCGCGGCTGCGGCAGATATCCATCACGCACGTCTGGATCGAGTATCCCGGGCTGGAGGAGCTCGCCCGCCTGTGGGACCCACAGTTGCTTGAGGCCGGCCGCGACTGCGTGCGTCAGGTGGCGCGATTTGTCGACTCTGGGCTCTCGCAGCAGGGTGTGCACATCGATGTCGATGGTTGCCGAGCCGCGACCACGCATCTGGCGCGCAGCCTGCGCGATGCGCCAGCCGCCCAGGCTCTGCTCAGCGAGCTTGAAGCGACGGAGCAGCCCAGCGTGCTGCGCGTCGGCATGACCACCGTGCTGAGCCTGCTGCTGGGGCTGCGGCTGGACTATTACCTCCTCAGCGAGCGCAGCCGCCTGCCCGCTGGGCGAGCCAAGGACGTCACGCCCCTCGGTCTTGGAGCGATGCTGCACGACGTGGGCCTTGTGCGCACGCCCGATGCGCTCGCAGCCCAGCTCGATGCACCCTCGATCGAGGCTCTCGAGGCCGACGCACGATATCAGGCGCACGCGATGAACGGCTTCTCTCTGCTGCGGGGCAAGGTCGAGCCTGCGGTGGCTGCGGTCGTGCTGCACCACCATCAGCACTTTGACGGCACCGGGTTTCCGCGATGCCGCGTCGCGCTGTCGAGGGCAAGTGCGGTCAAGGGCACCAAGGGCAAGAAGTCGCAGCCCGTGCCGCTGGTGGGGAAGCAGATCCACGTCTTTGCACGCATCGTGCACGTTGCGCAGCTCGTGGCAAGGCTCACGTATAGCGAGCTGGGCACGCAGGCGGGCGTGCCCGTGGCGCAGACGCCTGTGCGCGTGCTGCAGCGGATGCTGAGCGACCCCTTCCGTAGTTGGTGCGATCCCGAGGTGCTGCGTGGCCTCTTGCGAGCGTTTCCGGCGTTCCCGCTGGGCAGTATCGTGACGCTGAGCGATGGTCGGCGCGCGGCGGTGGTGGCATTCCACGAGCACGAACCGTGCCGGCCCACGGTCGAGACCATTAGCCTGCTCGAGCCCCGCGCGAAGCGCGAGCGGCTAGACCTGCGGCAGTGCCCGCAGCTCTCGATCCTTGCGGTCGATGGACAACGCATCGACGACACGGCTCGCCTTGAGGCCCTCATGGCCCACGCCGCTTGACAGCATGCCAACAGAGCTGGCGGTCGCCCCGCGCTACCTCCTTACTCTTGCAGCATGGAAGCGATCAGCGTCTTCGATATCTTCAAGGTGGGCATCGGTCCCAGCAGTTCGCACACGATGGGCCCTTGGCGCGCTGCCGAGCAGTTTGTGCGGTGGCTGCGCGAGCAGCCCGAGGCACGGCGCGATCTCTCGGGCGTGCGCGAGGTTGTGGTCGATCTCTTTGGATCGCTCGCGAAGACTGGCAAGGGTCACGGCACCGACTTTGCCGTGCTCATGGGCCTCGCGGGCGAGGACCCCGTGACGTGCGATGTCGAGGGCGTGCAAGAGCTGTTTGCGAGCATCTGCCATGACAAGGTGCTGCGACTGGGAGGCGTGCACAGCATCGCGTTTGACCCGGAAAAGAGTGTGCGGTTTCGCATGCGAGAAGCGCTGCCCTTTCATGCCAACGCCCTGACGCTGCACGCCACGCTCCACGACGGCACCCAGCAGAGCCAAACGTATTACTCCGTGGGGGGCGGATTCGTCGTGCAAGAGAACGCGCCGCCTAGCGCGAGCCAGCGCGTGCGATTGCCCAACCCCATCGAGAAGGCTCGCGAGCTGGAAGAGGCGTGCGCACGCACGGGCCTCGACATCGCGGGCGTGGTGCTGCTGAATGAACGCACCTGGCGCACCGACCACGAGACCCGCGACGGCCTGCTGCGCATCTGGCAGACGATGCGCGAGTGCATCTTCCGCGGTTGCCACACCGGGGGAGAGCTGCCGGGAGGGCTCCGCGTGACGCGCCGCGCAGCCGCGATGAACCACAAGCTGCTGGGCATTGCGGGGCCAGTTGGCAAAGTGCCGCCCGGTGCGCAGCCCTTGGGCGAGACGGTCGCACGCCTCACGCCCGAGAGCTTGGACGTGTGGTGCAAGGGGCTGCGCGCGAGCGACAGCGACTTTCAGAACATCATGAAGTGGGTTGGGTGCTTTGCGCTCGCGGTGAACGAAGAGAACGCGGCGTTCGGGCGCGTCGTGACTGCACCCACGAACGGCGCGGCGGGCGTGATTCCTGCGGTGATGATGTACATGGATCTGTTCGCGCGCCGCCCGGGCGAGAAGAGCAACGAGGAAGCGATCGTCGACTTCATGCTCGTCGCGGGCGAGCTGGGCAGCCTGTTCAAGAAGGGTGCCACGATCTCGGCAGCGATGGGGGGGTGCCAAGCGGAGATCGGCGTGAGCAGCGCGATGGCGGCGGGGGGGCTCGCGTATTGCCTGGGCGCGAACACACAGCAGGTGCTGATGGCGGCTGAGATCGCGATGGAGCACCACCTGGGCATGACCTGCGACCCCATCGGCGGCCTCGTGCAGGTGCCCTGCATCGAGCGCAACACGATGGGCGCGATCAAGGCGATCATGGCGGCCAACATCGCGATGGAAAGCGACGCCAGCCAGGCGAAAGTGCACCTGGATGATGTCATTGCCACGATGTGGGCGACCGCGAAGGACATGCACACGAAGTACAAGGAAACAGCCGAGGGCGGTCTCGCGCTCCGCATCAGCGTGAGCGTGAGCGAGTGCTAGCGCACACGCTGCAGGGCGCTGGGTAGCTCGACTTCAGCACAGGGACAAAGAGACGCAGAGGAAGAGGAGAAGAACGAGAGATGAAGGGGTGGAGGGAGAACGGGATGGAGTGCGAGTTGCAGGCAGTCATGCTTTGGAGAGGTGAACTTGTCGCGTGCGATGCGCGTTTTCACTCGTTCCCTTTCTCTCTGATTCCCTTCATCCCTTGAGCTTCTCTCATCTTGCTCAGTCCCTCTGAGCCTCTGTGCTGAAATCGATCTACCAGAGTCGTCCGGTCACGCTACTCGCTCTGGTGTTCGTCTTCGATCTTGATGTTGGCGACGGCGAGGATGATGTCTTCGAGGGGTGGGGCTGCGGTTGGGCCTGCGGGCTGCGGGGCAGGGCGGACGTGGAGCTCGAGTTGCGGGACGAGGACGTCGCAGGGCCAGGCGCTGGGCTTGACGCGGGTGAGCTTGACCCAATCTTTTCGCGTGACGACGAGGGCGTCGGCCTTGGTGTCGCGAAGGGCTTGCAGGAGGGTGCCGATGGTGGCGGGGGCGAAGGGGTCGTGGTCGGGCAGAATGAGCGTTTGGCTTGTCGGGAGGCCTGCGGGTAGGGCGGCGGGCAGGGCTGCGGCTTTGGCGAGCTGGCTTAGGAAGGCTTGGGGGTTGCCAATCGCGCAGGCGGCGAAGAGGCGGCGGGATGCGAGTGTGGTGGTAGGCAGGAGGTCGGGCTCGGCGGCGTGAAGTTGTGCGCCGGCGGCGATGGTGCGCTCGAAGCAGGGCCAGTGGTGCTGGGCGAGGTAGATGGGTGCTTGCGGGGCGTGCGGAGAGAGTTGGGCAATGAGCTCGGCGAGCTGCGGCGCGGCAACGGCGTCGGAGCGCGTGATGACGAGCGCTTGGGCGCGGCGGAGGTTCTTTACGGGCTCGCGCAGCAGGCCTGCGGGGAGGAGGCGATCTTCGAACGGGCTTTTGGTTGCATCGATGAGGACGAGGTCGAGCTGCCGCGCGAGCTGGCGGTGTTGGAAGCCATCGTCGAGCACGATGACGCTGGGGGAGAGTGGGGGGTGTGAGGAATCGGTGGGGGAGTCAGGTTGGTTGTCGTCGGCTGCTTCGTGCTGGCGGGCGTGCTTCGCGAAGAGTTCGAGCAAGCCATCGATGCGGTTGGGTTGCGCAACGATGGGGAGGCTTGGAAAGAGGCTGCGATACTCGAGGGCTTCGTCGCTGCGGTGGCCTTGGCCTGGTGGCGCGCCGTAGCCTCGCATCGCGATGCACGGGGTGTGGCCTGCCGCGAGGAGCCAGCGGATGATGGCGGCGACCATGGGGCTTTTGCCCGTGCCGCCTGCGGAGAGATTGCCCACGCTGATAACGGGGCGGTCGAGCGTGACGACGCCTTTGCCTGCGTCGAAGGCGCGATTGCGGCGGGCGAGGGCGGCGGCGTAGAGCGGCACGGCGAAGGTGCTGAGCACGGGGCGGAGCAGACGCTGAACGGATGCGAGCGGCACGCGGGAGGTTAGACCGCACAAGCGGCACACCCAGCGTCGACGGCATGGGCAATCGCGGGTGATGCGTGCTATGATGGGCCCCTGCGAAAGCCGCCCTGGTGCGGCGTCCGACAGGGATCAGACGCGTTGCGAGCATGCTGAAGAAGCGAGCGAGCAACGCCCACCGGAGAGGTGGCAGAGCGGCTGAACGCGCTGGTTTCGAAAACCAGTTTGCCGGTTCTCCGGCAACGGGGGTTCGAATCCCCCCCTCTCCGCTTTATCTATGCAAGACGGGAGACTCGATGTTGATCGGGTCTCCCGTTTGTGTTTTTGGGATCTGTGGGTTGGGGCGAGTGTGTGGTGGTGGCGTGGTGGGCGGGGGGC
>JAIYDA010000106.1 GCA_027487735.1 Planctomycetaceae bacterium
ACCTCGCGGCGCGAAGGTGGGTGCAGGCGCGGAGTTGCCCCGGCCCGAGGGTGGCGTGGCGCGGTCGTTGCGATCCTTTCTGTGCGCCCCACGTTTGCGCGCTTCTTTTTTCCGCTTCTCAAGTTTCCGCGTCTCACTTTTCCGCGTCTCGCTTTTCCGCGCTTCATGTGTGCGCGCCTCAAGTTTGTGCGCGTCAAGCTTGCCCGCCTCGTGTTTCCGCGCGTCAGGGCATGGGCGGCGTGGCGGGGCTCGTGGCTTTACGCTGATTGAGTTGCTCGTGGTCATCAGCATCATCGCGCTGCTGATTGGGATTACGATTCCTGCGCTGAGCAAGAGCCGGGAGAGTGCGCGGCGGCTGAAGTGCCTGACGAATCTCAAGGCGCTGGGGTCGGCGGTTGCGCAGTATGTCAACATGGAGGGGCAGGGGCGGCTGCTGCCTTTGGTGAGGCCCGACAACAACCCGCCCGCGAGCAGCAGCGGCGATGCGAACGACCCGAGCATCATTGAGGCGCTTGCGACCCACACGGACGCGGCCCAGCCTGTGCGGGATGCGAACGGCGTGTGGACGAGCTTTGATCCGTGGCGGTGCCCGAGTGATTTGCAGAGCATGGACGCGGCGAATGACTTTCGGCCGCAGTGGGCGATCAATGCGATGAGCTATAGCTATCCGCCTGGTGAGCTCATGCTGGCGGCGGAGCTGTTTACGGTGAAGGACCCGCAGGGGGGAGTGAGCCGGGTGTATGAGCAGCGTGCGAACGCGAAGGGCGTGGCGAACCTTGCGGACGGCACGAGCTTGCGGGTTGAGCGGCTGCCGGTGTTTTTGGATGCGGACAACTGGCATAATCCACGGTGGCGGGAGATTGTGAAGGACGTGGACGAGAACGGCAATCGGCGGACGAACGAGACGATCGCGTGGGATCGCAACGCGGTGTATTTGGATGGCAGCGCGGATAAGGCGGCGGGGCAGCCCAACGCGGAGGACGCGAGCTTGCTGTTTGAGGACATTGTGAAGTTGGGGGGCGGGTTGGGGGGGTAGGGGGAGAGAGAGGGATGGAGGGGTGGAGGGAGGAAGTGGCAAAGTGGCAAAGTGCCTGATGGTGGGCGTGTTGGGTGGGGGGCGAGGGTTCGGCATTAGGCATTAGGCATTTGGCATTCGGCGCGGGAGGGGGCCGGGTGTCGCGTGTGTTGTTGGCGTTGAGCGCAGTATGACCTTTCTCACTTCCATCAAGACGCTGGGTTTTCGCGAGGCGATTCGCCGCGCGGATGATGCCATGCGGTATCGGGTGGGGAGTGCGGCGCGGGGATTGCGGGGGCGGTGGTGGGATGATGAGCAGCGGCGGGCGAGGCTGTTGCGGGTGGGGGTGCCTGCGCTGGTGCTGCTGCTTGTTGGTGGCGGCGTTGGGGCGTACTTCGCGCTGCGCGAGCGGCCAACGCCCGACTATGCGACGGAGCGGCTGGACTTGCTGTTTGATTACACGCTGCTGTCGGATGAGTTCAATCGCTTGCCCGTCGAGGAGCGGCTGCGGCTGATGCAGATGCTCGTGGACAGGCTGAAGAAGATGAGCTCGAGCGATTCGATGCTGCTGGGGGCGTTTGCGGCGGGCATTGCGGGGCAGGCACGCGAGCAGATCGAGCGGAACGCGTCGAGGCTCGCGATTGATGTGTGGGACAAGTATGCGAAGGACTATCCGGATGTGAGTGCGGCGGAGCGGGAGAAGTTTCTCGAGGACACGTACGTGCAGTTCTCGAAGATGATGGAGACGGTGGGCGGGCAGGTGCGGGATGTGAGCGACGAGCAGCGGGTGGCGGAGGCTCGCGAGCAGGCGCAGCGCGATCGCGAGCGGATGAGCAACCCGGATCGTGCGCCCGATGGGGAGGCGCTGGGGCGATTCTTTGGGTTTATGAACAACAACGTGGGCGGGCATGCGACGCCGCAGCAGCGCGTGCGCGGGCAGCAGATGCTGCGGGACATGAGCCGGCATTTTCGTGGCGAGGCGATTGCGACGGGGGAGAAGGGGCCGGGGTGAGGGAGAACAAGATTCTCAGCACAGAGACTCAGAGACATAGAGCAAGATGAGGGAAGAAGGGGTGGAGGGAAGAAGGGAAGAAGGGGAAAACGGGGCGGACCTGGGCGCGGTGGGTGATGGACTTTGGGGATGCTTGCGGCGCGGGGGCAGCGGTGGGGGCGTGGGATGCTGTTCGAGGGTGGGGTTCGTGTGCTTGGGGCAGTGAATGCGTGTCATCTTCCCCCAAGTCCCGATCCGTGAATGATGCGAGTTTCGCTGGCCGCCGGTCGCGGCCTGGAGACTCTTGACGATGAAGCAGACAAGGCACTTGGTCGAGCAGATCGCGGCCGGGCTGCGTGAGGCGGATGTGGGGCCGTGGGGCTGGAAGGACTATCACTCAGATTGTTCAGGGTCGTTTGGAGGATCGTTCGTGAGCGATTCTTCGGCTTCGGCGATGACGTCGCGACGCGTGAGCATGCTGATCGCGAGTGCGTGGAGCAGCGCAGGGGCAGCCCGGGGCGAGGGTCGAGGCCTGGCGTGGCCACAACGGGGAAGAATGTCCCACGGCACCCGGGCAAGCTGAGCCCGCGCGAGCTCGCTGCGTCCAAGGCTGAGGAATGCCCGGCCGGACGAAGCAACACACTCACCCTTTGAATCGCACAGCATCTGGGAGAAGCGCACCAACCCAATCATGGACGTAGACTGTGGTCGGAACCATGGGGGCAGGTCAGTCACGCTTTGCTTGGACTCGTCAGCATTCGATGAAAGTGAGTGTCGCCTTATGAACATCATCATTCGCACTGCTTTGATCATCATCACCATCGCGAGCGCATTGCAAGTGAGAGCCGGAGAAGCTGGCTCGGGGCATTGCGTTCAAGTGTATACAACTGCGAAAGACACGCAGTTGCGCATGACACGCAACCATGAGCTGCACCTCATGCCCGCGCAACCAACGCCGGAGACCGAGATCGCCATTTTCATCAATCCGGATCGGCGTTACCAGACGATTCTTGGCATTGGTGGTGCCATCACTGATGCGAGTGCTGAGGTTTACGCAGGCCTGGATATGGCTACGCGGCAAGAACTCATTCAAGCTTACTTTGACAAAGAAAGAGGGTTGGGATACAGCCTGCTCCGCACAACGATCCACAGCTCAGATTTCTCCAGTGGCAGCTATACCTATGTCAAAGAAGGCGACAAATCCCTCAGCACGTTCGACATCGCGCCCGACAAAGAGCATCGCATTCCCATGATCAAGCAGGCGATCAGCGCTGCGGGCGGCAACCTCACCATCTGTGCCAGCCCGTGGAGTGCGCCCGCGTTCATGAAGGACAACAACAACATGCTGCAAGGCGGCAAGCTGCTGCCGCAGTATCGCGAGGCTTGGGCTACCTACTTCACGAAGTTTATTGAGGGCTACGAACGCGAGGGCGTTCCTATCTGGGGCATCACGGTGCAAAACGAGCCCATGGCCCGCCAGACCTGGGAGTCGATGATCTATACGGCCGAGGAAGAGCGGGACTTTCTCCGAGACTACCTCGGACCCATCATGCGCAAGGCGGGTCTGGGCGACAAGAAGATCATCGTGTGGGATCACAACCGCGACTTGATCACGCAGCGTGCAGACACGATACTAAGCGATCCCGAGGCCGCTCAGTACGTGTGGGGCGTCGGCTTCCACTGGTACGAAACATGGGCCGGTGGTCAGCCTATGTACGACAACGTCGCGGAGGTCAGTAGAGCTTTTCCCGAAGTCAAGGTGCTGCTCACCGAGGCGACGGTTGAACGATTCGATCCGACGCGTCTGCAGCACTGGCCCAACGCTGAGCGCTACGGCGACTCGATAGTGAATGACCTCAACGCAGGAGCTGTCGGCTGGATCGACTGGAACATCCTGCTCAACGACACCGGCGGCCCCAACCATGTCGGCAACTTCTGCTTCGCGCCTGTGCACGCCGACGGCAAGACCGGCCGGCTTATCTATACGCCCACGTACTACTATCTCGGCCATTTCGCAAAGTTCATCCGCCCTGGCGCGCAGCGTGTCAGCGCCGTGAGCAGTCGGAGCGTTCTGCAAACGACTTCCTTTCTTAATCCTGATCATAAACTTGCCACCGTGGTTCTCAACCTGAGCAACAAGGCCGTGTTCTATCGGCTTTGTATTGGAAGTCGCGAGACAACAGTGACCATTCCGGCGAATGGTATTCAAACGCTGGTGTACGACACGCAGAGTTCAAGCGGATGGAAGATAAACTTCTTCGACGACTTCGACATGTTTGATCCTGCAAACTGGCAAGACCAGATGATCTGGGTGAACAACGAGAAGCAAACGTACGTCCCCAACAACGAGTTTGGCACTCGTGAGGTCAGCAATGGGTCGCTCAAGCTGAAAGTTGTGAACATAGGCGAGAAGCGCATCAGCAACAACTTTGACAAGCACGGCAAGCAACAGCCCGACACCCAGTTCGTCGCGGGTCGTATCTGCTCGAAGAATCGCAAAGAGTTCGTGAAGGGCAAGTGGACAGCGCGGCTGAAGTTGTGGGGAAACGGAGAGCCTGGCATGTTCCCGGCATGGTGGATTCTTGGCGCACGAAACAACGAAGCACCTGTGCAAGAGCCCGACGAGAACATTCCGTGGCCGCTGACGGGTTCCGGCGAGATCGACATCTTCGAGCATCACGGCGAGAGCGGACGAGACCGCTTTACAACCGGTGCGATCAGGGCCATCGAGCGCGACAAGGGAGACTGGTCGACGCTGCGAACGAGTGTCGCGGTCTCACTGAACGACTACCACGAGTACTCGGTGGAGTGGGCCGGCAGCGATCTGGTCTACCGAGTTGATGGCGTCGAGGTGTACCGCAACGTCGGCGAAGGCGACAAGTACCCCGAAGCGATGTTCGCGATCTTGAACTACGCCAAGATATCCGACGCCACGGTGGATGGCGAGTGGGTGATGGAAGTGGACTGGGTGAAGCACGAAGCCTGGGATGACAGATTCCCTTTTCCAGATCCGAAGCGTCCGGGCCTCGTGCAGCTCTTGCAGAGCGCCAATGGCGTGTCACTCAGTTGGGACAGCACAGGCGGGAGTGATACTCGATACAACGTCTATCGCACGACGCGATCCGGCGGCAAGGCAGAACGCATTGCCTACCAACTGGAGCAGAGTCGCTTCGAAGACGCCGCGCCCGGCGAGGGGCAGACATATTACTACGCCGTGAGCGCGAGTGTCGGCTGTGTCGAGAGCGCGCGGAGCGAAGTGGTTCACACCTCGCTTCCATATGTCGCTGTTCCCGCTCGTCTCGAGGCGGAAGACTTCGTGTCCATGAACGGAATCAAGGCTGAGGAGTGCGGTGACACCGGTGGAGGTCTCAATCTTGGCTACTTTGATCCCGGTGATTTCATTGAGTTCAATATTGTTGTGGAACGTGCTGGCGACTTCACGATCGAATATCGCTTGGCATCGCAAACAGGCAGTCAGGGCTTTGAAGTCCTGATTGATGACCAGGTCGTGGATACTCAAGCTCTTGCCCCAACCGGCGGATGGCAAAGCTATGTGACGATCACGAGTCGTCCGGTTGCCTTGAGCCAAGGCAAGCACAAGCTGCGTTTGCGCTCGATTGGCCAGGAGTGGAACATCAACTGGTTGGAAGTGACACAGCGATAGCGCATGGACCTGCTGCCCGAAATCTGATCCTCCAGCAATGAGTGTCCGGTCGATCGCTGGTTGCAGCAAGATGCCTCTGGGCGATGCGCTGGCCGAGGCCTCTCGGAGAGCAGATCGTCATCCGGATGCGTGAGGTGGCCGTGAAGCTGGGACTGGCAGTGCACTCAGATCGTGCGGGCTCGTGTGGCGAGGCGCTTGTGGGAAATCGTGTTGCGTGGGCGGTGGTGTGGGGAGGCGCGGGCATGCATGGCGGGAGCGTGTGAGGTGGGGTGGTGCGCAGGCGAGGCGGGGTGCCCTGTCACGGGCACGGGGCGTGCGGCAGATCGTGTGGACAACCTGCAGCGCATTTGCTCCAGCAGATGAGAGTCGAAATCGGACTGGTCATGGCCTATCGAGCGGTCCGTAGACACCTTTGCCCGCGACGGTGCCAATGTCTCCCGTATCTCGGTACTCGGCGTAGACAAGCGCTAACCACGTTGCGAATGACGGCGCGATGAGCGCCTTGCGATTGGGATCGTGCATGCAAGCCCACACGCTACCGTGATTCTCGCTCCCGTCCGCTACCAAGCAGGTCACGCTGCCATCGCCCCAGCCGTGCACAGAGAGCCATCCTTGGTCTGCCACCGCCATGACTTCCTTGACCGAAACCACTCGAAAGTGGCCGAAGGACAAGCCGTCGCAGACTGTATAAAACGCGAGAAGCTCTCTTGTCGTCGACCACTGCGACAGACTTGCTTGTATCACATCCGGCGGCTGTGGTTTGTAGACATCAATCCGATGGTCTGCCAGTTGTCGACGGTCTTTCTTGATCCAGTTCAGTACGGCGTGCACATCCTCGAAGCTCATGCGACACTCCTTGGCAGACGATCATGATAAGTCGTCAAGCGGCTGATGCCACCGGGGCGTGGCTGGGCAACTGATGAGTATGACGCACCGCGCGAGCGTGGTGGTACGCGGATGCACGATGCGGGCGCGGTGTGGCTTAGTCTTCGCCTGCGGGCACGACGAGCTCGATGTTGTTGCGTTCGAGGGTGGTGCCCATGGCGGCGTAGAGGTCTGCAATCGCGGCGTTGTATTCGGCGAGGGCTTCGACTTCTTCGCGTTCGGCGGCGGCGAGGCTTTCTTCGCGGTTGAGCTCGAGGTCGAGGCGCTCGACGGTGTAGCCGCCGCCTTGTTCTTTTTCGACGAGCAGCACGCGGAGGACTTCGGCGGCGGCGACGCGGCTGGTGCGGGTTTGTTCGATGAGGGGGTAGTTGAGCACGACGCGGTTCAGTGCGCTCTTGGTCTCGCTCACCACCTGCTGCACGCTGTTGCGGTAGCCGATGACGGCCTGCATGCGTTCGAGCATGCGGCGGCGATATTCGGCTTCGCCCCGGCGGAGGCCTATGGGCATCTCGAAGGCCATGCTCACGACGTAGTCGACGAACTCGCCACTGAACTGCTCGGTGAGGCTCTCGTCGAAGTTGTCGGTGATTGCAGCGAAGCGGGTCTGGAGGCGGAGGTTGAGATCGGGCAGGCGCTGGTTGGCAGCGGCAACCTGGCGGATGCTGGCGTCGTCCATCGTGAGGATGCTTTGCTGCACCTCGGGACGGTTTTGCACGGCGGCGGAGAGGCTGTCGAGCAGGCTGAAGCGCACGGGGGCATCGACTGCCATGTCTGCGGGCAGCAGCACGACCTCGCTGCCCACGGGCAGGCTGGGGTCGTTCATCAGGGCTTTGAGCTGGTCACTCACGAGCCGCAGCTGGGTTTGGGCGCGGAGGACGTCGGCCTTGCGGCGTTCGACGCGTGCGGTGGCGTCGGCGATCTGGGCGCGGTTGGCGTCGATGCGTTCGCGCTCGCGGAGCTGATCGCGGACTTTCTCGCCTCGCTCGAGCAGGCGCTGCAGGATGCGGAGGTCGGCCGCGCTGCGGACGAGCTGCCAGTAGGCCTTCTCGGTCTCGGTGAGGGTGCGGGTGAGGTCGCGGCGGAGGGTCTGGATGGCGGCTCGCTCGCTGTTGCGTGCGAGGCGGATTTCGGACTTGTTGGCCTCGCTGCCCGCGTTGCGGAGCAGGGGCTGGTCCCACGTGAGGCTGATGGCGCTCTGGTTGGCGGGGTTTGGGTTGTTGGCGAGGTTGCGGGTGTTGTTGTCGGTGTTGCTGACGTCGGTCTGGAGGGTGAAGCGCCCGCCGCCCACGAGCTGGCGGCGCAGGCCCAGCTGGCCCGAGAGGCTCTGCTGCACGTCGCTGTTGGCGGTGGTGGCGACGGTGCCCGTGCCTGTGCTCACGCGGGGGGAGTCGATGTTGCTGTAGTTGAGGTTGCTGAACAGCGTCCAGTCGAAGGCGGCTTCGGCGGCGAGGACCTGGGCCTGGCTGACGGCGGGGGCGAGGCGCGCGAACTGCACGCTGAGGTTGTTCGACGCTGCGCTGCGGACGGAACGCTCGAGTGAGATGGTGACGGTCTTCGCGGGCTGGCCCAGCAGGTTGGTGCCCAGCAGCTCGCGGGCGCGGGGGCCTTCGTTGTTGTAGCTGTCCAAGCCCGACATCGCCTCGATCTCGGCTTTCAGGTCGGGGCGGAGCTCGAGACGCTCAACGCCGCTGCCGCGGGTGGTGACGACGGGCTTGCTCTCGACGCGGGCCTCGGCGAGCTCGTTCGTAGCGGCTTGGGCGACGCTGGCGCGAAGCTCGCGCTCGCTGAGGGCGGCGAGGGGGCTCTTGCTGCCTGCGCAGCCCGTGAGGGCAGCGGCGAGGGTGCTGAGCGTGCCCGCGAGGGCGAGGGCGCGGTGGGCGGGTGCGAGAGGGGTCGTGGGCTGGTGGTGCATCCGTGATGCCGGCATGATGCGGGGTTCTCTTTGGGGCAAACGACAGTCCCGAGTCACAGTCCGGATGGGCAGTCCCGAACGATCCGCATGGGGTGCGGCCCACAACGGGGGTGGGCGGTGGGCGGAGCCAGCGGGGAAGGTAGTCGGGCGGAGGGGGCTGGGCAAGGGACGGGGCTGGACGGGGCAGGGTTGGGTTGGATCGGGAGAGTTTGGGCGGAGGGTATTCGTGGTGGGTGCGGGTGGGCGGGGGAGGCGCGGAAAGTGCGCAATTGCCGCGCGGGTGTGGCGCGCGGGGCGCAGGAATGCGTATCATGCGGGAGGAGTGGGCGAGGGTGGGGCGAGGGACAGGCAACGGACGGACATTTCACCGGCATGGAGGCTGTGATGGGCACTATGACAAATCGGGCTGTTGGTTTTTCTCGTGGTGCGTGCGCGGGGGCGATGGTGCTTGCGCTGCTGGCGGGGAGCGTGCAGGGGCAGACGGCGAGCGAGACTGCGCCGGTCACAACTCCGGGCACGACGCCCGACTCGACGCCCGGTCAGCCCGTGGACACGACCCCAGCGGTGACTTCGACGAGCGTGGCTGCGAGCGCGAGCGGCTTTGTGAGCGTGCCTGCGCCGACGGGGATGCTGAGCATCACTCCTTACTACGCGTTTGTGAGCAGCAGCATGCCCTTGCGGAGCGGGCCTGCGGAGCGGTTCTATAGCGTGGCGACGCTGCAGCAGGGGAGCGTGGTGATTGTCGATGCGCAGAGCCAGGGGTGGTCGCGGGTGACCTATCCCAGCGGGCTGAGCGCGTTTGTGCGGGCGGAGGATGTGAGCGTGCTGGGCAACAGCGTGACGCTGGCGGTGGAAAGCCGGCTGCGGGCGGCGAGCCAGGTGCACGGGTTTGGCGGGAGCTGGCAGGTGCTGCTCGATGCGCCGCTGGCGGCGGGGACGAGCCTGACGATGATCGAGGCGGTGAAGGAAGGCGCGATTGCGGTGGCGTATCGCGTGCAGCCGCCGGCGACGGCGCGGGCGTTTGTGTTTAGCACTGCGCTGCGGCGTGCGACGGATGCGGAGATCGCGGCGGCGCGGGCGAAGGATGCGACGCTGCCCGACCCTGCGGTGCTGACGAGCGCGGCGAGCGGGCCCACGCTGGTGGCGGGGCCCAACACGACGGGTGGTGGAGTTGGTGCTGGAGTTGGTGGGGGCGGGCTGGCGATTGACGTGCCGTCGGAGTTGATTGGCAAGGAGAATCAGGCGGCGGCGGGTGGCGGCTCGGTCGTGGAGATTGTGCAGGGCGGGGCGACTGGGACGAACGACGCGGGCGCTGCGAGCGGCGGGACTGCAAGCACGGGCATTTCGAGCACGGGCACTGCGAGCAGCAGCGGCGCGGAGGCTGCGAGCGCGCAGCCTCGCGAGACAACGCCCGAGGATTTGGAGCCCCTGTTCCAGAAGGTGAAGGACCAGCCTGTGCTCGAGGGCGAGCTGGATGAGCTGATCGCGGAGTATGAGCAGGTGCAGAGCAACCTGCCCGCGAACACGAGCGAGCGTCGGCGGAAGGCGATTGCGCAGCGCATCGAGTATCTCCGCGTGCGGAGCGAGCTGCGCGAGACGATTCGGCGGCAGCAGGATGAGCTCGCGAAGCTGGACGCGAGCAAGGTGCAGATGCAGGCGCAGCTGGATGAGTGGGCGCGCACGAGGCAGTACACCATCGTGGGCGTGCTGCAGCCCAGCACGGTGTACGACGGCGGGCGCTTGCCCCAGATGTATCGCATCGTGAGCGTGGGGACGACCGCGCCGCGCACGCTCGGGTACATCCGCAAGACCGAGGCGATGGACCTGGACCGCTATCTGGGTCAGGTGGTGGGCGTGATCGGCGAGCGCAGCATCGATCGCAGCCTGCAGCTGAACTTGATTGATGCGGTGCGTGTGGATCCGCTGAAGACGACGGCGGAGTAAAGCGAGTAGGCGTTCGGGATTAGGCATTAGGCATTCGGCATTCGGCATTCGTGTCGCGCGACGCGAGCGTCGCGGCGCGGGTTGACGAATGGCGAATGCCTAATCCCGAATGCCTGGCACGACCAGTGTCTGGGCTATCGCTCATCACGCGTGCGAGCGGATGTCGCCCCCAATCTCCTTCTTCGCGGGCTACGGTTGGCACTATGGCATTGCATGACCGGCCTTTGGATACGCCCCTTCCTGTTGAAACCGAGCGGACCGCGAAGCTGCGCTCCGACGACCCGGCGGTGGTGGCGCAGATCGATGCGCTGCTGAAGCAGTTTGGGGCGGATGCTGGCGAGGCGCACACGCGGCACGTGCGGGACATCGTGCAGACTGCGCTGCGGTTGGCGAGCCAGCCCGGCGACCTGGGCGAGCTGAAGGTGATGGCCAACAGCCTGAAAGAGATGCGGTACGGCTTCTCGGTGTTTGGGCGATACAAGCAGCCGCACAAGATCACAATCTTTGGGAGCGCGCGGACGCCCGAGGACCATCCGGACTTCACAGAGTGCGTGGAGTTCGGCAAGCTGATGGCGGACGCGGGGTGGATGGCGATCACCGGCGCGGGCATGGGCATCATGAAGGCGGGCAACGTGGGGCCTGGGCGGGATGCGAGCTTTGGCGTGAGCATTCGCCTGCCGTTTGAGACGAACGCGAACCAGGTGATCGAGGGTGACGAGAAGCTGATCAACTTCCGGTACTTCTTCACGCGGAAGCTCATGTTCGTGAGCCAGTGCGAGGCGGTGGCGCTGTTTCCGGGCGGGTTTGGCACGATGGACGAGGCGTTTGAGACGCTGACGCTGGTGCAGACGGGCAAAGCGCAGCCCATGCCCATCGTGCTGGTGGAGGGCAAGGGGGGCGACTACTGGCGCGGGTTTGACCACTTTTTGCGTGAGCACCTGCTCAAGCGCGGGTGGATCAGCGGCGAGGATCCGAGCTTGTACTACATCGCGAAGGATGCGCAGGATGCGGCGAGCCACGTGCTGGCGTTCTTCCGCAACTATCACAGCTCGCGGTATGTGCGCGAGCAGTTTGTGATTCGCATGCAGAGGCCCCTGCAAGAGAGCAGCGTGCGGACGCTGGAGAAGGAGTTTGGCGTGCTCATCAAGGAGGGCGGGCTGCGGCAGTGCGGGCCCTTGGAGGGCGAAGAAGACAACCTGCACCTGCCTCGCCTCGCGTTCCACCACACGAAGCACAAGTATGGGAAGATCCGGATGATGATCGATCGGATCAATGAGTTGGCGTGAAGAGCTGCAGAGTGGCGAAGTGGCAGAGTGCGGCGGGGTTTGGGAGCGCGATGTCATGCTTGCAAAGCTGCTCTCATCTCTGTTTGGGCGGGCACCACAGGGTGGGCGCGGGGCGGCGGTTGAGGAGCGCGTGCCCGCGCTGCTTGCGCCGCGGGCGACGCCCGACAATCCGCTGACGCGGAGCAAGGTGGGGCTGGCTGGGCTGGCGTTTTTGGCGTGCATGATGCTCGTGTGCCTGGTGAGCTTGCCGTTTGCGCTGCTGCCTGGGAAGAGCGGCGTGGCGCGATACAACGAGGGGACGACGGCGGCGGCGAAGCTGCCGCCGATGTGGGCGCGGGCGAGCGTCGATCAGGCGCAGCGGCTGGACGCGCTGGTGGCGGAGGAGACGATTGCGCGGATAGCTCGGGAGCGCGGGGTGGAGGTGGGGGAGCTTTTGCGGGCGAGGGGGGCGAGTGGCGGCGGTAGGGCAGTGCGGGAGGGCACAGGCGAGACGCCTGTGCCACCGGAACTTCAAAGGGCACTGCGCGAGGTGGAGCGGCACTGGCCTCGCTGGCTGCTGGGGACGGACGCCCTGGGGCGGAGCCTGCTGTGGCGCGTGCTTGCGGGTGGGGGCATCTCGCTGGCGGTGGGGCTGCTGGCGGCGAGCGTGAGCGTGACGATCGGCACGCTGTATGGGGCGATTGCGGGGATGGCGGGCGGGCGCGTGGACGGGGTGATGATGCGGGTGGTGGATGTGCTGTATGGGTTGCCTTATGTGCTGCTGGTGGTGCTGCTGGCGGTAGCGAGTGATGCGCTGGTGAGCGAGTTTGTGTCGCGGCAGAAAGCGCGGCAGGCGATGGTGCGGGAGCAAGCGCGGGAGCTGGTGCTGCGGAGCAATGCTGATGCGCAGGCTGGGGGGGCTGGCTTGGCCGGGCGAGCTGGCTTGGCTGGAAGGGCAGAGGTCGACGCGTTTTTGCAGGCGTTTCCTTCGGAGCGCACGCGGCTCGAAGAGCGGGCGCGGGCGGAGCTGCCAGCGCGGGACCTTTCTCCCAGCACGCGGGCTCTGCTGGACCTCTCGACGCTGCTGGTGGCGATTGGGGGCATGAGCTGGCTGACGATGTCGCGCGTGGTGCGCGGGCAGGTGATGAGCCTGCGGGCCCAGCCCTTCATGGAAGCGGCGCGGGCACTTGGGCTGTCGCGCGGGCGGATCTTTGTGCGGCACTTGCTGCCCAACCTTGCGGGCACCATCACGGTGTATGCGACGCTGACGGTGCCGCAGGCGATTTTGCAGGAGAGCTTTTTGAGCTTTCTGGGGATTGGCGTGAAGCCGCCCTTGGCGAGCTGGGGAAACCTCGCTGCGGATGGGCTTGGGGAGATCAACCCGTATCAGTCGCACTGGTGGCTGCCTGTGTTTCCGTGCGTGCTGCTGTCGCTGACGCTGCTTGCGCTGAACTTCACGGGCGAGGCGCTGCGCGAAGCGCTGGACCCCAAGCGGGCCAGGCGGGGGGTGTAGCGGAGCATGCGGCTGCTGACCATCGACAACCTGACGGTGAGCTTTCCGCTGGGGGCGGGCAGGCGCAGCGTGGCGGCGGAGGGCGTGAGCGCGTGCGTGCAGAGCAAGCGGACGCTGGCGATCGTGGGCGAGAGCGGGAGCGGGAAGAGCGTGACCGCGCTCGCGGCGATGGGGCTGCTGCCCCGCGCGGCGCGGGTGGATGGCGGGAGCATCGTGCTGCATCGCGAGGCGGGGGGGACGGACGTGGACCTGCTGCGCGAGAGCGAGCGCAGCCTGCGGGCGGTGCGGGGGAGAGAGATCGCGATGATCTTTCAGGAGCCCATGACGAGCCTGAACCCGGTGCTGAGCATCTTTGAGCAGCTGGAGGAGAGCCTCGTGCTGCACGGTGGGCAGGCGATGCGGGCTCGCAGCGCGCGGCGGGAGCGCATCGAGAGCGTGCTGCGGGAGGTGGGGATGGAGCGGGCGCTGGGGGCCGGCATGGGGCGCCTGCACGACTATCCGCATCAGTTTTCTGGTGGCATGCGGCAGCGGATCATGATCGCGATGGCGCTGCTGGGTGAGCCCCGCGTGCTGCTGGCGGATGAGCCCACGACCGCGCTGGACGTGACGGTGCAGGCGCAGGTGCTGGGGCTGCTGCGGAGCATTCGCGAGGCGCGGGGGCTGGGCGTGGTGCTGATTACGCACGACCTGGGCGTGGTGCGTGCGCACGCGGATGATGTGTGCGTGATGTATGCGGGGCGCGTGGTGGAGGCGGGGCTGGCGGCGAGTGTGTTTGCGAGGCCCACGCATCCATACACGCGGGCGCTCCTCGCGTGCGTGCCCACGCTGCGCGGCGAAGCAAGGGAGCGGCTGGCGACGGTGCGCGAGCTGCTGGAGGATGGGGGCGAGGAGCGATGGAGGCTGGCGGGGGTGGGCGCTGAGAGTGGCACTGAGCCGCTGGCGTGGTGGCCCTGGCGCAAGGCGCCGGGCAACGCAACGCCGCGACGCGTGGAGGTGGGCGAGGGGCACTGGGTGCTGGCGGAGTAGGGAGGGCGCGGGGGGCGCGAAGAGATGTTCGATTTCAGCACAGAAGCACAGAGAGACAGAGCAAGATGAGATGGGGAAGGGTGAGATGGGGAAGAGATGGAGGGAAGAAGGGAAGAAGGGAGAAAGTGACGGAACTTGAGTTGAGCGCGGCGTGGCTGTGCTGAGGACGAAGGGCGGCGCACGCTCCGCTATTTCACTCGATCCCTTTATTCCTCCATCGCTTCTTCCCTCATCTTGCTCTCTCTCTCAGTGCCTCTGTGCTGAAACGAGCTACACGCGTGCCGCGTGGATTACCGCTTCGCGTGCAGGTGCGAGGCGTCGATCCACTGGACGTTGTAGCCCATGCCCAGCAGGCTCTTGCGGATGTCTTCGACGCTGGCGCTCTTGCCGCGCTGGTCGAGGAGACCGAAGTGCACCTCGATGAAGACGTCCTTGCAGTCTTGGCTGGCGAGCACGGAGCCGAGCCCCTCGACGACGTCGGGCTCGAAGCCTTCGACATCGATTTTCACGAAGGTGGGCTGGGGCAGGCTTTCGCGGCGCATCGCTTCCTGGCCTGTGTAGATGGGGAGCTGCACGGTGGTGCCGCTTGCTTTGCGGCTGCCATCGACGATGCGTGCGGTGGGGTCGCCATCGCCCGTGCCCAGGTCGAAGGTGACCGAGCCGTTCTTGCTGCCGAGGGCGGCGTTGACATAGACCACGTTGGGACACTGCGCGGTGGCGGCTTTGAGCTTCGCGAAGGCTGGTGGCGTGGGCTCAAAGGCGACGACCTTGCCCTGCGGGCCCACGCCCTGAGCAAACTTGGCGGTGTAGAACCCGATGTTGGCGCCGATGTCCCACACGACGGCCCCGGGCCTGACGGCGGCGAGCATGGCATTGCCGAAGCGCTCTTCGTAGACGTCGCTGGAGCGCAGCTTGCTGAGCACCTTGGTGACGCCCAGGGTGCGAGCGACGTTGCGGACTTTGATCATGAGGGGAGAGTTGTACATGGGGTTGGCTCCGGAAGGGCAAGGCTACACCGGGTGCGGACGGGAAGGAAGCGAAGGATGCGAGCTTATCGGCGAAAGCCCGGCGGGAGTGGAGCGCGGGGGAAGCTTTGTGCGGGGTTTGGGAGGGCTGGGTGGGTGTTGGGCTTAGGTGCGAGCGTTTGGTGCGCGTTGGGAGGCGGCTTGGGCAAGGCGCACTTGGGAGAGCAGCGCGAAGATGAGGGGGAGGTGCCAGACGAAACCAAGAACGGGGATGAGCAGCTCGGCACGATAGAGGCGAATGAGCAGCTTGCCTGAGGCAGGAGGCGAGACGCGACGGGCGATGCAGACGAGAGCCTGGACCCAGGCGACAGCGCGCGGGAAGCAGAATACGGCGTGCGCAGCGAGCACAACGAAGAGCATGGCGAGGGCGTTGGCGGCGAACTCGAAGTCCGAGCGTTGGAGCGAGGGCGGGAACCTGATCGCGAGGAAGAGCAAGCCCAGAGCGAGCACGAGCGCTGCAATGAGGGCACCCCAGATGGTCCAGACTCGGACGGTTGCGAGCGAGGTATTGAGGGTCGAAGCAGCGGGCAAAAGCGGGTCGGGCTTGGTGGCGCGGAGCATGCCGATCTGTTGGAGGATGAAACCGACGACCACCGCGAGGCACCACACAGCGAAGATGAGCTTGAGTGCGTCCTCGATGGGCATGGCACGACCAAATCCTGTCAGGATGAGGAGGACGAAGCTCACGAGGGGCGCGAGGATCGATGCGCTTTGCAGCGCAAGGCCCCACGCGACGAAGTGCAACGCGTCCTCAAGCTCTGCGAGCCAGGCGGCATCGCTGCTGGCGAGCAGGCTCGTGGCAATGGCGGTGTCGAGCGCAACGTGACAGGTGGGGCAGGCTGCGGCGCGCAACGACTTGGGCAGGATCGAGCCGCAGCAGCCGCAGGTGACCTCGGCCGACAGCTCGCCGCTCACGAGCCCCCAGGGGAACTGGCGCTGCACAGAGTCCTGGTTTGGGGTTGCGCACTCGGGGCAGCAGGCGGCGTAAGGAAGGCCCGCGAGCGAGTAGTTGCAGGCGTGGCAGCGGGCGCTGTCGGGCACGAGGTCGGTCGGCAGTGGACGGTTCGCAGCGCTTGGCGCGATCGCAGCCTGCATTGCGGGCGTGGGTGCGTCGGGCGTGTGGTTGGGCGTGTGGTCAGGCGGGGGGTCAGGCGGGGGGTCAGGCGTGGGCATCGCGATGGCTCTGGCTGCGGTCGCGCGGCATCACTCCTTGGTCGCTTGGGGCTTGACGTGTCGATCCAGCCACGCCACGGTCTCGGCTTGCACGTGCAGGGCGCTCTCCATGGCGGCATAGCCGTGGCTTTCGAAGGGCAGCATGACGAGGCGTGCGGTGCCGCCCAGGCCCTTGATGGCGGCAAAGAGGCGCTCGCTTTGCACGGGGAAGGTGCCCGGGTTGTTGTCGATCTGGCCGTGGATGAGGAGGACCGGGGTCTTGATGTTGCCCGCGAAGGTGAACGGGCTCATCTTCGTGTAGGTGTCGGTTGCTTCCCAATAGGTGCGGCGCTCACCTTGAAAGCCAAAGGGTGTGAGCGTGCGGTTGTATGCGCCGCTGCGCGCAACGCCCGCGCGGAAGAGGTCGCTGTGGGCGAGCAGATTGGCGGTCATGAATGCGCCGTAGCTGTGCCCACCGACCGCGACGCGCGTGGGGTCTCCCACGCCTAGCTCCGCGGCTTTGTCGATCGCGGCCTTCGCGCTACTCACGATCTGCTCGACGAAGGTGTCGTTCACGGTCTCGGGGTCGCCCACGACGGGCATCGTCGCTTCGTCCATCACGGCGTAGCCTGCGAAGACGAGGCAGAGGTGGCTGCTGCCGCCCATGCGCGTGAAGGTGGTGGGGGCGGCAGAGACCTGGCCCGCGGTTGCCTTGTCGGTGTATTCGAGCGGATAGGCCCAGAGGAACAGGGGCAGTGGGCCGTCGCGGTCCTTGTCGTAGCCCGGTGGCAGGTAGAGCGTCGCGGAGAGCTCGACGCCATCGGCGCGGGTGTATTTGATGAGCTCTTTCTTTACCTCGCGCACTTGGGGCACTGGGTCGACGAAGCTCGTGAGGGCCTTGCGTTCGCTGGCTGCGAGCGAGCCAGCGGGCGACTTCGCGAGCGCACGCTGGAAATAGTTCGGGAAGTCGGCTGGGCTCTGGAAGAGCGTGATGATGCGTGAGGAGTCCTCAGCGACTTCGACGAGCTGCTCGAAGCTTGCGGCGTCGCTCTGCCAGATGCGGGCTTTGGAGAAGTCGGCGAGGGACTCGCGATCGAGGAAGGGGCGATCGCCCGTTGGGGTGGCGCCTTCACCGCTCAGCCAGAGCTGGGCGTCGTCGACGCGCACGACGCTGCGACCGTTGGGCAGCAAGCGGCGGAGCGGGCTGCCCGGGTCGTTATAGCGCTCGTTGATGGAGAGGTCGCGCATCGTGCGGGGCGAGCCCTGCACGCTCGTTGCTTCGGGCGAGCCCAGGTCGTAGAGATGCGTGGTGCTCCACTTGCGGTCGCGGTCATACTCGCTCACCATCGCGAGCTGCTTGCCCCAGGGGCCCGGCTGCAGCATGCTCATGCCCGCAAAGCGATGCTGCGTGCGCAGCAGCTCGCGCGGCTCGGAAGAGAACGGCGCGTCCCACACGAAGATCGCGTCGCGATGCTCGACCTTGTTCTTGGGGTCTCCCTCGTCGAGCGCGACCGCGTAGAAGAGCTGGGCGGGGGCGAGGTCGTTCCAGAAGTAGTCGCGCGGGCCCGTCTCGACGCCCTCGATGGGAATCTGATCGCGCAGGCCCACCTGGCGAAGCTGCTTGACGACGGCTCCGGTGCGCATGTCGAGCACTTCTTCCACCTCGCCAAACTGGCTGAGGGGCACGAGGTAGGAATAGGGCCTCTCGATGCGGCTGGCGAGCAGGTAGTTGCCGTCGGGCGAGAGGTCAAGGCTCGTCCAGAGCGCAGCGTTGCCCAGCGGACGCGAGGTGTTCGTCGTGACGTCGAGCAGTTGCAACTGGGTGAGCATGATCCAGTCAAACAGCTGCTCGTCGTGGCTGTCCTTCAGCAGGTCTTGAAAGGTGCGCACCTGGGCGCGCTTGCCGCTGGCCTCTTGCACCACGGGCCCGGCGGGCACGAGCGGAGGCGTGGGGCGGGCGCCGCGCGAGGCGGGCACGGTGCGCAGCAGCAGCGTGCGGTTGTCGGGCAGCCAGCGCATCACGCTGCCGCTCGCGGCGTTCAGCTTCTCGCGCACCTCGAGCTTGCGGACGGTTCCGGTGGCGTGGGCCTGCGCGCTCTCGCCCACCCAGATCTCCAGGCGATCGGCGAAGGTGACGGGGACGGCAAAGCGCGAACCATCGAGCGTGAAGGCGGGGCGACCCAGGCTCGCGCCGGTGGTTTGGGCGTTGGGCAGGTTGAGCTTGGTGCCCGGGCTCGCGGCGTCGTCACTCAGGCGGCGGATGCTGACGCCCGTGAAGACGCGAGGACCGTGCGGCGCGTTCGTGTCGGGGTTCAGGCGACGGCCCGCGAGGCGCCACATGGGGGCGGCAAGGTCGGAGACTGGGGGCATCGCCTCGCGCTCGTGCAGGGTCATCCAGGTGCTGGTGGGGTCGATGCCGATGGAGGGGTTGGGCTTGGCCTCGATGATGCGGGCGATCGCCTCGGGCGGGCGGAGGTAGCTGGCTTCGGGTGCGCTTTGCGCCGAGCTTTGGGACGGGCTTTGTGCGTGCGCTGCGGGCACGAGCGAAGCCGAGATGGACGACACGAACAAGGGCAAGGGCGACTGGGGCATGATGGCAGCCACGCCCGCAAGCATGGCAACAAGCAACGAGGAAGCGCGGTGTGGCATGCGCGGATGGTAGAGTGGCGCGGCGACCGCGAGCACCCCGCCACGAGGCCCTCGCCATCAACCCCATGCACAGCCCGGCACAGCCCGGCACAGCCCGGCTGCCTGTTTCCTGTCGCTTGTCGCCTGTCCCCGCTCGCCGCTCCCCGTTCCCCTTAGCAGTCCCCCCCCGCCAGCACCTGCAAGAACGACACCAGGTCGTTGTCGTCGGGGAACAAGCCGTCGTTGTTGAAGTCGATGTCGTTGCAGTTTGGCGTGCTGCACGGGCCGCCCGCGAGCACGTTCAGGAAGTCGATGAGGTCGTTGTCGTCGGGGAAGAGGCCGTCTCGGTTGAAGTCGATGCCATCGCAGGGGGGCGCGATGGAGACGCGCATGAGCGAGGCGCGGTTGCCCGCGGTGTTGCTCGCGGCGGTCGCGCTGGTCTTGAGGCTGAAGGCGAAGTAGAAGTAGCCGTCGGTGGCGAAGGTGCAGCGGTCGCGGAAGGTGCCCAGGAAGAGGTCGGGGGTGCCATCGCCCGAGAAGTCCACGCCCTGGCTCTCGCGCAGGATCACGCGTTCGTTGTTGAAGACCGCGACGGAGTTGATGAGCGAGTCGGGGTTGTTGCCGTTGCCCACGATGACGAAGTTGCCCGCGTTGTCGGCCTTCACGTCGATGAAGCTCGTCCAGTTCTCGCTGCTGCCCGGGAAGATCGCCTGCCCGCTTCGTGCCACGACGTTGCCACTCACGAGCACCCAGCTCGTGCCATCGGCGTTGGAGCCGCGGGCGAGCCACGTGCCATCGGGCTCGAGCGTCGCGGCGCTGATGCTGCTGACGGGGCTGGAAAAGCTGCTGCCCGCGAGCACCGAGCCCTCCTGGATGCGCACGACGCCGTTGCGAACGAGGACCTTGTCCTCGGTGGCGATGGTGCTGAGCTCACCCACGAAGATCCAGTCGCTCCCCGCCTCCATGAAGGTGCCTGGGTCGACGTCGGCGATGGTGTTCGTCGCTCCGCCTGCCTGGCCAGCGGGGGTTTCGGTGAGAATGCTGATGGCGGGTGCGCTGGTGGCGCTGGAGAAGATGCTCTCGGTGCCGATGGCGGCAAACGGACTCTGATTCGTCGAGAGGAAGCCCACGCCGTTGCTGTTGTTGATCGATGCGTCGCGCAGCTCACCCCACGTCACGACGAACTGGTCGAACGGGGGGTTGGCGTTCTGCTGCGAACGGGCGATGACGCTGGGCACGCCCCCGACCACGCGCACGACGCGCCCGCTGCTGGCGTTGCCCATGGCAATCGCCCAGTTGCCGCTGTTGTTCACGCGGGCGATGGGCAGGTTGGTCGAAAAGTCAAAGAACTCGCCCGGCGCGACCTCGGTCACGCCCTCGCGGGCAGCGAGGGTGATGGCAAGGCCATTGCCCAGCACGTGGATCTGGTCGCGGGCGGTTGAGGCGTCGGCGGGGTCGACGATCGTGACGATGGTGTTCCACAGCGTGCCTTCTTCGGAGCGATCCATGCGTCCAAAGTTGTTGTAGCGGATCGTGCTGCTGCCCGGGATGAGCGAGAGCGGGCCCGTTGCGTCGTGATCGCGGCTTGCCGCGACGACCTGGATGGGGCGGGCAAACGCGGTGCCAGCAACGAGCGCGAGGGCGAGGCCCGCGAGGCAAGCGTGCGAGAGAGGGGCGAACGGGCGGCAAGCGCTGAGCATGGCAGAATCCTTGTGCTTGTAAGGGGTGAGGTGCAGGGGTGTGGCAATCGCGCGGGGCGTTTGGCAACCGGGCGCATTGCGGTGCGTTGTACGACGGTAGCGGGCGAAGGTTGCAACTTCGTTGGAGTGCGAGCTTTTCGGACCCAGTTTCGCGAAGAAATCACGGAGTGTTTGCGGTGTGGTAATGAAGGACACTCGCGCCGTGGGCGGTGCGGGTGGGCGGGTGTGATTGGTGCCGAGGGCACAGTCGAGACGACTGTGCCACCAGGGAGGAGGGTTGGGTGAAAAGCATCACTCGCGAACGGGGATCGTCTCACGCTTCACGGGCGCGGTGGCGGGCGATGGGGCATCAAAGTCGATGCCTTGCCAATCGGCGATCCAGAGCTGGCTCGTGGGGCGCTCCTGGCCTTCGAGCTTGCCGCCGCGCTGGCTTGTCCACATGAGCTTGCTGCCATCGTGGTTGAAGGCGGGCAGAATGTCTGCTCCTGGCGCGAAGGTGATGCGGCGCGTGCGGAGCGTGGCAGGGTCCTTGCCTGCAAGCAGGGCTTGCCGGGGCACCTCGATGGCGAAGAGCTCGTAGTTGCTGTGCCCGGCTTCGCTGCTGCCATACACGATGAGCTCGCCCGAGGGATGCCAGAACGGGGCCCAGTTCACGTGCTCGTTGTGCGTGATCTGAAACTCCTGCTCGATGCCCACGGGCACGCGCACGCCCTCAGCATCGAGCGCGAAGCGCAGCTTCGCGACAAACAGCTGCAGCTTGTCGTCGCCCTTGCGGTCGCTGCGATAGCAGATCCACTCGCCATCGGCGGAGAAGAAGGGCCCGCCGTCGTAGCCCTTGGCGGTCACGAGCGCGTGGTGGTCGCCCGTCTTGGTGTCAAACACGGCGATGTTGCCGTCGATCTTTGGTTCGGGCTCTTGTTGCTCGCTCGCCTCGCTGGGCACGACATGGGTGTAGAGCACGAAGCGACCGGTGGCATCGAGTGAGCACTCAGCGTCGTAGAGGTCGCGCTCGAACAGGCGCGTGGGCACGGGCAGCGTGCCCGACACCAGAGCCTGCGCATCGGTGCTCAGGGTGGGCTGGCTTTGCGGGTCGTCTTGCTTGGCAAACAGCGCGTCGTAGATCGACACGCTCACGATGTCCATCTCCTTCGGAAACTGCCAGACATAGCGGCGCGTGCCCACGCGAAAGCCGCTCTTCTCGTCGCTGGTTGGGGGCGCGATGGTGCTGCCAAACACGATGGTGGGCTGCGTGGGGTGGAACCACCCGCAGGTGTTCGCGCTCCCCTCGGGGCTGATGTGGATGGCCTCGCCCAGCGTGAGCACGCCGTTCTCGCTGCGCAGCGACGCGACGTACATCGCGTAGAAGGGCGAGGCCTCTCCCGCAGCCGGCACGGGCGTTGCCTGGAACACGATCATGTCCCTGGTGGAGGCGTTCGCGGGGTGCGAGAAGTAGCTCTCGCCCGCCTTGAGGTAGGCTTGGGGGAGGGTGAGCTGGGTGGCGTTCGCGAGCGCGGTCTCTTGCGCTGCCCACGCCTGGGCTCGGGCGGCGTTGTGGGTCGCTGCGAGCGCAAGCAGGGGGCACACCATCGCGAGGGCGGGCGTCTTCATGGGCAACGATAGCAAAGAGGCAGTGCCCGCCTTGCTGGTCGAATTACCACCCGCATCACAGGCTTCCGCGCAGGCCCGCCCAGCAACCGGCAATCGCCCCGCCCTGCGCGGGCCACGTCTTGCCATAAATGCTCACCCAATCCGCGCACAGCGCCCCCAGCACCGCGAAGCACGCGGCCTCGCGAAACTCGGTGGGCACGCCTGCGGCGTCGGTGGTGTCGCAGCGCGTCAGGCGAGTGCGCAGGCCTTGCAGCAGCGCGGCGTTGCGGGTGCCGCCACCCGCGACGAGCACGCTGCGCGTGCCCTCGGGCAAGGCTTCGACGATTGCCCGGGCGAGGGCGTCGCACGCGCTGGCGGCGAGGGTGTCTCCGGTGTGCTGCGCGGCAAGGGATCGCAGGGTGTGCATCAGCTCGTCGCCCGTGCCCAGGCTGCGGTGCTGGGCACGCTGGGCGCGCAGCAGCGTGAGCAGCGCATCGCGCAGGGCAGGCACGATGGTGCCGCGCAGGGCCGCGCGCCCGTCTTCATCGAAGGGTGTGCCCAGAGCGAGGCGCGCCACCGCATCGAGCACGTGGTTGCAGGCGCAGACGTCGTAGCCCCGCACGCTGAGGACCGGCACGCTGAGGACCCGCTCGCTGAGGACCGGCTCGCTTTGGTCCAGCAGCGTGACGTTGCAGAACCCGCCCAGGTTGATGATCGCCTGCGCACCGCTGCCACCAAATAGCACGGCATCTGCGATGGGCGTGATCGGCGCACCCTGCCCGCCCGCTGCGAGGTCTGCCTGGCGCAGGTTGCAGACCACGGGCACGCCCAGCGCGTGCGCGAGCGGCGCGGGCTCAAAGAGCTGCCAGCTCGCGGGTGGGTCGTGAAAGACCGTCTGCCCGTGCACGCAGACAAAGTCCGGACGCGTGCCCGGTGCGCACGCTGCCAGCAGCTGCTCGCACGCGCGGGCGTGGAGCAACGCAAACTCGCGCGCGAGGCGCGCGATCGCGCCCGCCGTCATGGGCTGCTGCTCGGCAAGGGCACGCAGCTGATCGCGCACGCTGCCCAGCGTGCCCGAGTAGCCCTGCACGAAGCGGGCACGCAGCTCACTGCCTTGACCTTCCACATCCACGAGCGCGCAGTCGATGCCGTCGAGGCTGGTGCCGGTCATGCAGCCGATGATGCGGCGGGGGGAAGGCAAGGGAACGGGGAACGGGGAGCAGGGAACGGGAGAGAAAGCCAACTCAAAAGGCCAGCGAGACGCCGAGGCGGCCGCCCAGGGCTTCGTAGTCGTCGCCATTCTCGACCACGACACCAAGTTGCACGCCCGTGCCCGCGCGCGTGCTGTAGCCCACGCCCGCGGTGCCCGTGATCCAGCTCTCGATCGCGGCGTCGTCGAGGAAGTTCGTGTAGGCCGCGCCGGCGTAGGCGTACCACTGCTCGCTGAAGCGGTAGGTGGCCCGCAGCCCGTTCTTGAGCATCGACTGGTCGACGCCCGGGTCGATCTCATACTCGTCGAACTTCAGCTTCTCTCCCTGATAGTTGCTGAACTGGTTGCTCATCGCGAGCGTCCAGCGCTCATTGATGTGCCACGCGAGGTAGCTTGTCGCGCCAAAGCCATACACCAGCCCGCCCGCGCCGATATCTTCCGATGCGCTGCCACCCGCCGTGGCGTGGGGGGTCAGTTGCCACGTCCACCCGTCGCGGCTGGTGCCATCGGGCAGCAGGATGCGAATCGGCACGCCCAGCGTGAACGCACCGTGGAAGACGTCGGCGTCCTCGACGCTGTTGTACGCCATGAAGCTCCCCAGGCTCAGGCCCACGCGCTCGCTGAAGTTCAGGTCGAGGCTGCTGGCGATCGTCGCGCTCTCCCCGCTGAAGTTGCCGACGTCGAACGTGCTGCCGCTGGCTGCGAGCGAGAACTGCAGCCCCGCCTTGCTGCGCACGAGCCCGCCCACGCCGCTCTGCTGCGACTCTTCCATCGCGATGCGCTCGCTCGTGCCGCCATCGCTGCCCTGCGTGGGCTCTGGGGCAGGAGCAGCCTCGCCCGGGCGGAGGCTGTAGGCCTTGAACTGGTCGGCAAAGAACCCGAACTTGTCGAAGGTGAACTGGGCCATGCGGGCGGTCGTGGCGTTGGGGTTGCCATCGGAGACGCCAATGACCGAGCGCTGATTGACCTGCTTGAAGAACTCGGTCAGGTCGTTGGAACCCTCCTTCTTCAGGTAGTTCTCGATCTGGTTCTCGAGGTCGGCCTGGTTCACGCCCGTGAACGTGCGCGTGGGCTGCCCGAGCAGCTGGATCGTCGCCTGCGTGTTGCCCGCGTTTTTGGTCACGACGATGGCATCTGCCACGCCGCCGTAGTTGAGTGCGAAGGTGCTGTCCACCGCCTGAAACTGCGCGAACTGGCCCTGCGTGTTCACGGCGTCGTCAATCAGGTCGATCAGGCTGCTGCCGCCCACGTTCACAGTCGGCACGCTGGTGCCCGTGCCCGTGACGACGAAAAGGTTTTGGGCAATCGCGGTGCCCGCAGCACCCGCCAGTGCGCCCGCCATCATCCACATCCGCGCTGCATGCATGCTCATTGGGAGGTCTCCGTTTCGGCGTGTTCCACTTTCTTCGAGGTTGTGTTCTCGGCCCCATGGCCAGCAGGCCCGAGCGTACGCACACCCCACCCATCCGGGCCACCCAACCGTGCCACCCGCCCGACGCGGGGGCTTGCCCCGCAAAGAACGCGCTTTGCAAATCTTCACGAGGCGTTATCATGGGCGTCATGCCCGCCCTTGCCACCCCAGCCTCGCTCTTCCCGAAGCTCGCGCCCCTGCTTGCATATCTGCACGGGCTCGATCAGCGGGCCGATCTCTCGGCGGTGGCGCGATTGCTGAGCACGACGCATGTTGGGCGCGACGACATCGCGACCGCCTGCTGCTTTGGCGTCAAGGGCTACAAGCGCAACTGCATCGCACGCACCGAGTGGTTTGAGCTGCTGGCGTGCTGCTGGCGCAGCGGCGATCGCACCCCGATTCACGACCACCCGGGCGTCAGCTGCGCCTTCCGCGTCGTCGAGGGCGTGGGCACCGAGACGCGCTTTGTGCAAACTGCGAGCGGCCTGCTCTGCGCCACCGAGAGCGTGCAGATGCCCGCGGGCTATGTGTGCGCCGCAGAAGAGAACGACATCCATCAGGTTGCCAACATGCAGGCAAGGGGCACCGACCTCGTGACGCTGCACATCTACTCGCCCCCAATCCGCAGCATGCACACCTACGCCTTCGGCGAGTGCAGCATCGCCGAGGCGGGCAACGTGTATGACACGCCGTGCTGAACCTGCGCGATGCGGTGCTAGGGCCGGAACGGGCAGCCGCCGCTTCTCTCCCCAATTCCTCTCATCTTGCTCTTGCTCTCATTGCCTCTGTGCTGAACCCGAACTACCCGTCGCGTTCCTTCTTCACGGCACCTCCGCCAGCCACACCACGTGGTCGCGGGCGTTGTGGGGCTTGGGGGGGCGACTGAGGTCGATGGGCAGAAAGGTGCCGCGCTCGTGGTCGCTCGCGAGCACGATCGCGTTGGGGGGCACAAAGAGCACGCCCTCCTCGGCCTTTTCGTGCCCCAGGATGAACATCGTGACGCCCCAGCGCTCCACGAGGTCCTCCAGGCCTTCGGCGTCGTAGCCCCTGCCCCACACCATGGCGTAGGCACTCCCAATGCGCGGGGCGTAGTCGTCGCTCGTCAGCGCGCGGTGCAGAATCGTGGCATCGAAGCGCTGCATCGCACCGGCGGGGGGCAGGCTGTGGGCGCAGAGGAAGACGCCCGCGGGCGTGTGGGCCTCGAGGGCGATGGGCATGCTGCGGATGAAGTCGTCGCTCGCATCGCGGACGCTCTGGGCGTCGTCGCCAAACACGTAGTCGAGCCCCTCGTTGTAGGCCTGCACGCATTTCACGCCGTCCTTCATCACGGTGCTGCCCGTGAGCTGCGCCAGCTCGTGGTTGCCCAGCAGGGCGTGCACGTGCTCTGGGTAGCGGGCCTTGAGGTGGGCGACGCGGGCGAGCATGCGGTAGCTCATGTCCATGCCTTGCCAGAGGCGGTCGCTGTGGATGATCTCGTGCAGCGTGAGGTGGCTGGGGCCGCGGGTAGCGGGGGGCTCCTCGAGCCCCACCTCGTGCAGCGTCATCCCCGCACGGGTGACGAGCTTGCGGTAGTTGATGGGGTTGTCGTGCAGGTCGCCTGTGGCGATGAGCTCGCCCGGTGGATGGATGGCGTCGATCGAGCCCTTGCGGCAGAGGGCGCTGCGGTTGGCCTGTGCGCCAGCGACCAGGGCGGCGATGACGCTCTGGGCGTTGCTCGCATCGAGGGGGGGCACGGCAGAGGATGGCAGGAAGGCATCCATGGGCACGAGGGCGGGCGAGGATGCTAGCGCGATGCGCGGTCTGTGCGCGTGGTTGGTTGGGGTGGGGGAGTGACTGGCTGCGGGCGGGCGGATTTGGCGTCTCTTCGCTCTCCCGCGTGGGGTGCGCCCCATACATTCCCTCACCATGGCGAGCATCGTCTTCTACTTTCAGGTCCACCAGCCGCACCGCCTGCGCCGCTACAGCGTGTTTGACCAGGACCCGTTCTACTTCGACGACGCGAAGAACGGCGAGGTGTGCAAGAAGGTGGCGGACAAGTGCTATCGCCCCGCGACGAAGCTGATTCTCGACCTGGTGCGCAAGCACAAGGGCAACTTCCGCGTGAGCTACGCCATCACGGGCACGGTGCTCGACCAGCTGGAGCGCTGGTGCCCAGACGTGATCGGCATCTTTCAAGACCTTGCCAAGACCGGGTGCTGCGAGTTTGTGGGCGAGACCTATTTTCACAGCCTGAGCGCGCTCTACTCGCGGGTGGAGTTTGACGAGCAGGTGCAGATGCACACGCGCAAGATTCAGGACCTCTTCGGGCAGACGCCCCAGGTCTTCCGCAACACCGAGCTCATCTACAACAACGACCTGGCGTGGCACGTGGCGCAGATGCCCGGGGCGGATGGCAAGCCCCGCTGGAAAGGCATGATCTGCGAGGGCGTGGATCGCTTGCTTGGGTATCGCAGCCCGAACTATCTCTACACGCCCAGCGGCACGCCCACGTTCCGCGATGGCAAGCCCTTTGGCCTGCTGCTGAAGAACTATCGCCTGAGCGACGACATCGCCTTCCGCTTCAGCAATCGCGGGTGGGCGGAGTGGCCCCTGAGCGCCGAGAAGTTTGCCCAGTGGGTGAACCAGATCAATGGCGATGGCTACCTGTGCAACCTCTTCATGGACTACGAGACCTTTGGCGAGCACCAGTGGGCGGACACGGGCATCTTCGAGTTTCTCGCGGCCCTGCCCGAGAAGGTGTTCGACGTCGCAAAGAAGAAAGACGGCACGACGGAGAACCACTTCATCACGCCCAGCATGGCGCTGGACCACTTCTCGCCCGTGGGCGAGTACGACGTGCACGACTACATCAGCTGGGCCGACACCGAGCGCGACCTCTCCGCCTGGCGGCAGAACGCGATGCAGTTCAACGCGCTCGACGAGACCTATCGCCTCGAGAAGCCCGTGAAGGATCGCTACCAGCTCGCGCAGCTGAAGGGCGACGAGAAGGAAAAGACCGACGCTTTCCACCTGCTGAACGACTGGCGGAAGCTCACGACCAGCGACCACTTTTATTACATGTGCACGAAGTATTGGGCCGACGGCGACGTGCACAAGTACTTCAGCCACTACGACAGCCCGTACGACGCGTACATCAACTACATGAACGTGCTGGACAATCTGCGGACGCGGTGCGAGGCGGGGGTGGTGAAGGTGTGAGTGCGGATGGGGTGTGCCTCGAGTGGTCACGTCTTTCGTGTCCGTGAGGCTGCCCTGCGCGACGAGGGTCGCTTTGCATGCAAACCCCGAAGGTCATCGTCATTGCGGGCCCTAATGGGGCAGGGAAGACAACCGCAGCTCGTGGCGTGCTGCACGACCTGATTGGCGTTGGCGAGTTTGTCAACGCCGACACCATCGCGGCCGGTTTGAGCGGCTTCGCGCCGGATCGCGCGGCATTTGCGGCAGGACGGATCATGCTTGCTCGCTTGCACGAACTGGCTGCCGCTCGCGCGACATTTGCGTTTGAAACGACGATGGCGAGTCGCACGTTCGCGCCTTGGCTGCGCGAGTTGCAAGGCAGTGGCTATCGCGTGCATGTTGCGTTTCTCTGGCTAGCGTCTCCGGCACTGGCCATGCGGCGTGTGGCTCTGCGCGTGCGGCACGGCGGGCATGACATACCCGTTGAGACGATTCAAAGGCGCTACGCGCGAGGGCTGGTAAACTTCCACACGCTCTATCGCCCAATCGCGGATTCGTGGATTGTCTACGACAACTCGGCGTTTTCCGCGCCAAGGGTCGTTGCCTCGGGCCCGCCAATAATCATCCATAATGCCAAGGCCTGGTCCCACATCGAGCACTTCGCGAAAGAGCCCCACGACTCGTCCCGCAACGACAACGAAAGCCACGGGCAGCAAGGCCAGCACCGCGCGCGGACGAGGTCCGAAGAACGCCCTCGTCGGTGAGACCGTCGAAGAGCGCATCGAGCGGGTGTTTCGCGAGGTCACGCCCATCACGCGGGCCATCACCAAGGCGATTCGGCAAGCGGTGCGTCGCCAAGGGCTCACGCCACCGCGTCTGCGGAGCGCCAAGCGAGCGAAGTAGGGCCGCTCCCCGTTCCCCGCTCCCCCTTCTACCCTCCCTCCATGTCCTACACCGTGCTCGCCCGTCGCTACCGATCCCAAGAGTTTGACGAAGTCGTCGGTCAGGAGTCCATCGCGCGCACCCTGCGCAACGCGATCGACTCCGACCGCGTGGCCCACGCCTACCTCTTCTGCGGCACGCGCGGCGTGGGCAAGACGACGATGGCCCGCCTCTTTGCCAAGGCCCTCAGCGGCGGCTCGCCCGAGGTGGACAAGGCGATCATGAGCGGTCAGGACACCGACGTCATCGAGATCGACGGCGCGAGCAACAACAAGGTGGAAGAGGCCCGCGAGCTGATCGCCAACTGCATCTACAAACCCCTCCGCGGCAAGTTCAAGATCTACATCATCGACGAGGTGCACATGCTCAGCACCGCCGCCTTCAACGCCCTGCTGAAGACGATGGAAGAGCCCCCATCGCACGTGAAGTTCATCCTCTGCACCACCGAGGCGGAGAAGGTGCTGCCCACGATCCAAAGCCGGTGCCAGCGGTTTGACTTTCGCAACATCCCCGTTGCCCGCATCGCCGAGCACCTGACCAGCGTGCTCGAGCAGGAGAAGCTCGCGGCAGACCCCGAGCTGCTGCACAACGTCGCCATCCTGGGCAATGGCAGCATGCGCGATGCGCTCACGCTGCTGGACCGCCTCATCGCGAGCGGCGAGAAGCACCTGACCATCAAGCACCTCGAAGAGCTGCTGGGCCTGCCCGAGCGCAGCTTGGTCGCGAAGCTCATCGACGCGGCCTCGCAGGGCGACGCCGCGGGCACGCTGGGGGCGGGTGCTCAGCTGCTGAGCAAGGGCACGAGCATCGACACGACGCTCGAAAGCCTGATTGCGCGCCTGCGCGACCTCATGATCCTCGCGGCCTGCGGGCCCACGACGAACCTGGTGGACCTGAGCGAGGTTGCACGCAAAGAAGAAGCCCAGCGTGCGAGCCGCTTCGACCCTGCGGGCCTGGTGCACATGATCGCGCTCTGCGAGAACGTGCAGCGAGCCGCGAAGAACAGCAGCACGCCCCGCGCGCTGTTTGATGCGCTGCTCGTGCGCCTCGCGATGACCGACAAACTCGCCGACGTGACCGCTGTGGTGAGCGGGCGCACCGTGACTGCCCAGCACGCTGCGAGCAGTGGGGGAGCGGCCACAAAAAAAGCCTGACGGGTGATGCGCCGCCTCGCCCGCTTGCTCTGCCCCCGCCCGCGCACGCCGCGACGGAAGAGCCAGCCGCCCCGGGCGAGGGCACAAGGGCCGCATCACCCGGCGCGATGGAGCACGCCGAACCAGTTGAGGATGCTGCGCAGGAAGCACCGGCTGCGCAAGCGCCGCAGACCACGCACGCTCGCGTTCAAGCCAGTAGTCAGCCCCCCGCCCGCGTCGTCGTCGAGACCCCTGGTGCGGCGCTGCTGCGTGAGCCCGCGCGCGATGCCCGTCGAGATGAAGCGAGCGAGGGCGACCGCATCGTGCCCCGCCCGGAGCTCGTGCGCGACGTGCGGGCCCTCTGGATCGCAGTCATGGAGCGAAGCCTGCACCCCAGCGAGCAGCGCCAGGACAACCGCCGCCTACGCGTGCTGCTGCCCGACATGCAGCCCACAAGCCTCGTTGCGGGCGTGCTCACCGTGCAGACGCACCCCTCGCTGGTGCTCGCGTCGCGGGGCGTTGCCGATGAGCTTGGGCAGCTCGTGCGGCGTCTCGTGGGCCCGCAAGGCGTGCAGCAAGCCGGGGGCGAGATCCGCGTGGTAATCGAGGAGCCCGCAGCGGCACCGCCAGCAGCCGCCCAGCCCAACCCGCAAGAGGATGCTCAGCGCATCGCGGAGCATCCTCTCATCAAGCACGCGGTGGAGCTGTTTGGCGGCAAGATCGTGGGCCGTCAAGTGCGCAAGCGTCAAGAGGAGGGGTGAATCGCTACGCTTGCCTCGGCGGTTGCACCGCCCGCAGTGCGCTGCGCAAGCTGGCAAACTCAGGGTCAACGGTCCAGATGCACAACGTCGAGCTCAAAGCCGAACTTCGCGACCCCGTGCTCGCACGGGGCATCTTGCGATCCCTCGGAGCCGTCTTCGTGCTCACGCTGCAACAGACCGACACCTACTTTCGCGTCGCCACCGGGCGCCTCAAGCGCCGCGAGACCGAGGGCGAGCCCGTCGAGTACATTCGCTACGAGCGGACCGACCGCGCCGCCCCCAAGCTCAGCCATTTTTCGATCCTCACCGAGGAAGAAGCACTGGAGCGGTTCGGCACGTTGCCCCTGCCCGTCCGCCTGCTCGTGCGAAAGAAACGCGAGCTTTGGATGCACGCCAACGTGCGCGTGCACCTCGACACGGTGGAGAAGCTGGGCACCTTCATCGAGCTCGAGGCCCTCGTGAGCCCAAGCTGCCACGTCGTGCGCTGCCACGAGGCCATCAACGCCCTCCGCACCCACCTGCGCCCCGCGATTGGCGAGCTCATCGACTGCGGCTACGCCGACCTGCTGGAGCGCGACCTCGACGCCCTGGGCCAGAGTGCCGCCCCGCCCCAGCTCCCGCCCGGGCACGCAAACCACTCGTAGATGCATCAAGTTCCTGCGTGGGTCGTGCGGATTGCGGCGTGGGCGTGCGAGGCATTCGGGATTCGGCATTCGCCATTCGGGATTTGTGAAAGAGGCGGAAGCGCGCAGGCCTTGCGAGCTCGCTGTCAAGCCCCATGTGCCGAACTCACTGTGGCGCACATCGAATGCCGAATCCCGAATGGCGAATCCCGAATGGCGAATGCCTCGCGCCACCCCTCTCCGCCCCTCGCCTTCGCCCCACCTATAAACCCCCATGCACTCCCGCACGCGCGCTGCGACCAACCTTCCCGCCCTGATCATGGCCGTGCTTGCGATGCTCGTGGCGGTCGGTGCGCTGATCGCGATGCGCGACGCGGAGGCCCGCGCGCAGCGTGCGGAGGCCCTGGCAACGCAGGCGCAGTCGTGGAAGCCCCGCGTGGGGCAGGCGATGCTCCTCTCGCAGCAGCACCTGGTGCAGGCGCACCTGGGCGCGCAGGCGAAGAACTGGGACCTCGCCTCCCACGAGCTCGATGAGATCGAGGGCTCGCTGCTGCTGGCCTCGAACGTGATCGATGAGGCCGATCGCGCCGTGTTCATCGAGCAGATGCGCACGTTCGTGGCTTCATCGCTCGCGCCCCTGCGAAAAGCCAGCGAGGCAAGCGACGTTGCCGCATGGAATGACGCGATGAACGTTGCCGTCAAGGGCTGCAACGCCTGCCACGCGACCTTTGACCACAGCTACGTGCGCGTCCGCGTGCCAAGCACCGAGGCCAGCGGCCTTGGCGCGCTCGACTTTGCCCCCCTGCCCTGAGGCGGGCTCCGCCGCTAGTTCTGCCGCTCTTCAATCGCCACGCGCGGCATGCTCACGCGCGATTCATACAGCGTGCGCCGCCACGCCGCCCACGGCACGAACGACACATCCCCCTCCACCGTCCAAGGCCCGCCCGCGACGATGCGCTCCGCCACTTCCTGCGGCACCGCGACGGGCAGCACGATGGTCTGCATCCCAAACCTGGGCACGGTGCGCTCCGCATTGCGCGAGATCTGCCCGCTGCGATACTCCCCCGCGAGCAGCTCGTAGCGCACCTCGCGCAGCGGAAGCGGCTGGTCGCTGGGGTTGCTTGCAAGCAATCGCACGAGCAGCGTGCGCGTACCAGTCTCGTTGTCTTCGTTCGCAGATAGCCCTGAGCTCTGGCCCGCACCCTCGCTCGCGAGGGTTGCGCTATCCACCACCACGCTGGGCTTGCGCGCACCCTGGCACGCGCCCATCGCGATCGCCAGCGACGCCGCGCCCACCACCCACGCCATGCGTACCACGCCTTGCAAGTTCATGCCCGCAGCATACGCCTCGCGGGTTTCTGTCGTACCGGGCCTTTGGCCCAAGGGTCACTCGCCCAAGCGCACAAAGTTCGGGTCCATCTCCAGCGCCGCCACGCCCACTTCCTGAGCGAGCGACGAGAACGCCCCGATGAACCACACCCACCGTGCCGTCAGCAGCGCCATCACCAGCAAGCACACCCACGCGCCAATCTCCGCACTCCGCGACCGGCGCTTCCACAAGATCAGCCCCGAGCAGATCGCCATCGACGCCAGCTTGAATGCCACCACCAGCCCCACGCTGTTGAACTGCATGAGCCATCGCGCCAGCGGGTTGGCCTCTGCCATGCCCACCGTCCGCACGTACGTCAGCGTTAGCAGCAAGTCGGCAAGGCCCATCAGCGCCGTCGCCACCACCAGCAGCAACACCCGCAGGCCTCGGCTTCTGGGCTGGGTGCACTCTCGCAGTGGGGCAAGCCACGAGCAACGCGCTGCTCGCGGCTTCGTCCCGGCGTGCTCCAACGACGCGCTCACACCCATAAAGGCTCGCGATCGGCCACGAAGCCCGGGGCCATCCGTCCAAGTTGCCTGGGTGCACGAGTTTCTTGGGCAAGCGGGCGTTACAAACGGCCTAATCGCCACTTTCTGCGTGCCCGCGGGTTTGGTCCGCCAACAATCCTTCCAAGCATGCCCGCCTGCCCACCACGCCCGTCGCTGTTCGCCCTCGCGCTCGCCGCTGGGCTTGCCGTCCTGCCCAGTGATTCTCTGCCCAGCGCCGTCGCCCAGCCCGGGCTGCCACCCATGCGAATGCCGGGCCAGCCTGTCGTGGTGCAGAGGCCCTACCTCGACGAGGCGCTGTTCGCGAAGGACGCGCTCTCCAAGGCCACCGAGCTCGACAGCGCGGGCAACCGCGCCGAAGCCGCACGCATCATGCAAGACATGCTCGACCGCGAGGCCGATCAGTTGCTGCCCACCGAGGCCGACCCGCAGCTCTGGCAGAGCGTGCGCGAGCGCGTGCACGCCCTGCTCGTGCAGCGCCCAGCCCTGCTCGCGACGTATGTGAGTGAGCAGAGCGCGCTCGCCTCGCGCCAGTTGCAGGCGGGCGAGCTCTCGCAGGTGGAGCGCACCCGCTTCCTCACGCCCAGCGGGTTGGAGGCAACGCTGCGGATCGCCCAGCTCGACATCGAAGCTGCCCGCTGGCACGCCGCAGCGATCGCGCTCGCGAGCGCCCGCACGCACCCCCAAGCGCAGTCGCAGATGGAGGCGATCGAAAGCCTGGCGCGCGACCTCGCGAGCGGGCTCGCGCAGGTTCCGGCCCGCCCCACTTTCCGCCGGGCTCCGCAGACGAGCTTCGAGCGCTTTGCGGCGTCGCTCCCTCCCTCCACGCCCAGCGCGCCGCTGCGCACGCTGCCCTTCACGCCAGACCCCGCCGCGATGCAGACCTTCCGCCGCGCCCGCCTGCCCGAGCAGGGCGAGAACGCAGCCTGGATCTTCCCCACGCGCGTGGGCGATCGCGTGCTAATCAACGATGGCGCGGGCATCATCGCTGCGGATGCCGCAACCCTCGCCCCGCTCTGGCGCACCGCGGGCGGCATCGAGACGGCTCCGCGCGACGACCAGGCGCAGTTCTTTGGTGGCGACCAGGTGCTCGATGATGGCGCGTTCGTCGCGGTGGGCCAGGGCGTCGCGGTCGCGGCCCTTGGGCGACCTCGCTCTGGTCAGCGTGCAGGCGATGCGCGCGTCGTCGCGGTGCGCATCGCCGATGGCAGTGAGCTCTGGAGCATCGACCCGCGCAGGCTCGACCTCTCGGGCGTGGGCCTGGGCGAGGCTGGCGCACCCGCAGAGATGGACCGCCTCGCCGACGCGGTGGTGCGTGGCGCACCGATCATCGATAGCGACGTGGTGGTGCTGGGCCTGCGCCGCCCGGGCCTCACCCGGCGGATCTCCAGCCTCTCGCTGCTGGGGCTCGACCTGTTCACGGGCGAGGTGCGCTACGTGCGGCACGTGGGCAGCGCGGGCACGCAGCCCTGGACGCGCGTGCAGCTTCGCGTCGATGGCGTCGCGAGTGAGAGCGGCATCATCTATCGTGGCGATGAGCTTGGCGTTTTCGGTGCGTTCGAGGCCCACACAGGCCGCCCGCGCTGGGTGCGCAGCTTTGCGCTGGGCAAGCCGCAGGACCCCTTCGACGCGGGCGTCGGTCGCATCAGCATCCGCGCCTTCGAGGTCGCAAGCCCCGTCGTCACGAGCGAGCACGTCTACTTCATCGAGCCCTTGGAGCAGGCGATCGTGCAGCTGGACAAAGCAACCGGCGCGCTGCTCGCAACGCGCAAGGCCGACAGCCTCGCCACGCCCCGATACCTGCTGCAAGCGGGTGACATGCTCCTCGCCATCGGGCGATTCTCCATCACGGCCTATCCGCTCGCGAGCTTTGCGAGCGCCGAGCCGGTGCGCCTGCCCGCCGTCTCGCAAGACGGCTTTACGGGCAGGGCGGTTGTCGCGGGTGAGGATGTGCTGCTGCCTGTTGCCAGCGGCCTGGTGCGCGTGCCGATCGCCGCGCTCGCGCCCTCAGCCGTCCGCGCGCCCGCGCTGCCCCAATCGACCCTCGTGCCCGAGGATGGGCAAGCTGCGCAGCAAGCGCCCACGCGCGAGTTTGCCATCGTGCCCCTGGGCACCTCGGGCAATGTGCTGCCCATCGCCGACAGCGGCAACGCAAGCGACGCGAGCGACAGAGGCCCGCTCGCACACCTGCTCGTCGCCGATGCGCGGGCCCTCGCAACACATCTGTCATGGGAGCGTGCGCAGGAGCAGTTGCTTGCCCGTGCCAAGGCCAACCCCGCCGACCCCGCCCCGGTCCTCACGCTGCTCGAGCTCAGCCTGCGCATGGGCAAGGCCCAGGACGCCCCGCAGCATGCCGACGTTGTGCTCTCACTCGCGCGAGGCCTGCGCGGCAGCGCGACGCGGGCCCGCGTCTTCAGGGCCTTGAGCGAGACGCTCGCCGTCTCGCGCGGTGCCTCGCCCCCGCGCCTCGCGGGCGAGCAGCCCCCGCCCGCACTTGCAGACAAATCACTGCTGCTCGCCCTCGCGGAGCGCCTGCTGCCCGCAGCCGACGAACCCTGGCAGCGCGCCGTGGCGCAGCTCGAGCTCGCCCTCGCGCAAGACGGCGTCGGGCAGGGCACGCAGGCGATCGCGAGCGCTCAGAACGTGCTGATGGATGGCGCGCTCGCGAGCGTCGACTTTGCCTTGCAGCGCACCCCGGGGCAGCCCGGCGCCGCCTTTGGCGAGCCCGGACGCACCCTGGCGCGAGACATCGCTGCCGACATGCTCTGGCGCCTGCGCGAGGCCCACGGCCAGAACGCCTACGCAGTGTTTGAAGAGCAAGCGCGGGCCGCGCTCGCCGATGCTCGGGCTGCATCGACCCCGCAGCAGCGCGTGCGTGCGTTTGTGCTGCTTGCCGTGCGGTTTCCGTGCGCAAGTGCAAGCATCGACGCGCTGGAGCTCGCCTCGCAGCAGGTGTCCGCCGCGGGCTTTGCCGCGGGCGACGCGCGCGAGCTGCTGGGCGAGGCGCTCTCGCGTGCCCTGCGTGCCGCGCCGGGGCAAGCTTCGCCAGCCAGCGATGCTCGCCTTGGCACGCTGCTTTCGCGCCTGGCGCAGGCAAGCCAGTCCCCGCTCGCGCACGAGCCCTTTGCGAGGCTGCTCGCCCGCATCGCGCGCGACTATCCGACGCTGAGCGTCCCGGCAGCCAGTTCTCCAGAAGCCAGTTCGCCCGCAGCCAGCGTGGCACCAGACGGCGCAGCCACCCCCGCGCAAGCTCTGGCCGCGGCGCCCATCGCGCAGCTCGCACAGCAGTGGGAGCTGCGCGTGCAGCAGCGCACCGACCCCACGCCCCTGCTGCTGCCGCGCCTCACCGAGCTCTCGCCCACCCCCGTCTCGCTCGCGACCGACGCCCTGCAACCCCTGCGCGGCGATGGCCTGCCCCAGGTGCTGCCAAGGTGGGAGCTGCGCGAGCCCCTTGCGCGCACCGCTGGCAGCAGCCGCGATGTCTTCGTCGCCTATCGCCTGGGCACGCGCACGCTCGGTGCCTTTGCACGCAGCGCCCACACCCCGCGTGTCGAGCAGCTCTGGTCGCGCGACGCAAGCCCCGAGGACTGCATCGTGGTGCACATCGGGCTCACCAGCACGCTTGTGTATTGGCCCAGCGCCGAGGGCAGCGAAGGCGCGCCCCCAGGCAGCCCCTCCCCAGCCCGCACGCGCGCGGGCAGGCTCGAAGCCATCGACAACCGCTCGGGCCTCACCCTCTGGCAGAGCAAGTCCATCACCGAGCTGCGCGAGCAAAGCCCGCAGGCCCAGCTCCTCGCCAGCAAGTGGCCCGAGCGCCTCAGCACGCCCCTGGGCGGCAGCGTGCGCCCCGATGATGTGCTCATCGCGATGAGCGACTCTTCCTGCACGCTCGTGGAGCGGGGCGGGTTTGTCGCGAGCTTCTCGCTGCAAACGGGCGAAGTGCTGTGGGCCAACCAGTCTCCACTTGCAGTGGTCTACGACGCCGACGTTGGGCCCCAAAGCCCGCAAGGCCCGGGCCAGCCCCGCAGCGCGATCGCGCTCTCGGGCGCGCTGCCTGCGCAGACGCCCGGGCCCGAGGGGCGCTCGCTCGGGCGCATGCTCGCGGCTGCATGCCTGCTCGATGGTGCCTCGGGCCAGCCCACCACGCTGCTCGCGGGCGAGGAGCAAGTGGGCGAGCACGCCCGCTGGATTCGCGCCCTGCCCGATGGCGGCGCGGTGCTTGCGACCGCGGAGGGCCTGCTGCGCTTCGCACCGCGCGAGGGCTCGGGTAACGCCAATGTGCTGTGGCGCACGCGCGTTGCCGCCGTCAGCTACTCTGTCGCGGGCAGCATCGTCGATGGCAGCATCCTCGTGCTCGACACCGACCTGGGCCTGTGGCGCGTGGGCCTGCGCGATGGCGTGCTGGGCCCCGGCGCCGAGCTCGACACGCGCGATCGCGTCAGCATCCCCTTCGAGTCGATCCCGCTCGACACGCCCAAGGGCCGCCTGCTGCTACACACCAGCGCACGCGGCAT
>JAIYDA010000099.1 GCA_027487735.1 Planctomycetaceae bacterium
CGTCGAGCGCGACGCAGAGGTACGTGGGCTTGCCTCCCCACGCCTGCATCGCGGGCCCCTCGCCCCGCAGCAGCTTGATGAGCATGCCCAGAAACCCGAACGACATGTTCGTGGGCTCCTTGGTCACGGGGCTGGTCATGGGCGTGCGGATGGCGTGGTAAGCCCGAAAGAACTGGGCATAGGCATCGATGATGTAGAGCGTGGGGCGTGGCACGCGTGCAGGATATTGCGCGTGGCGGACGGACCGCGCGGAGCGTGCGACTGCACAGCGCGCCCAGCCGCATCACGCGACCTCACGGGGCTTCGCGCGAGGGCGAGGCTTCGCCGTCGATGATCTCTCGCCCGCGCGGCGGGCCCCCTGCTGATTCGCCTTCCGCATCCGTCGCTGAGTTTGCAGCCTGCGTGCGCACGCGGACGTTCTCGCGCAGCGCTTCGCCCATGCTCTCGGCCCTGCGGGCGCGATAGGCCCGAGCCCTCGCACCGACGATGGGCTTGGGTGGCAGCCCCAGCCACATACGCACCTTGGCACGCACGATCACCCAGATCGCCAGCCCGATCGCGATCACAAAGAACAAGACCACGCCGCCGATGATGATGGGCAGACCAATGACCACGATGAGCACGATGATGCTCAGCCCCAGCATCGCCGAGAGCAGCCGCACAAGCACATTGCGCGAGCCCGCAGATCCGCTCGCGCCGGCGGGCGAGGCGCTTGTGCCGTTGCCGCCGGGCAGTCCTGGTGCGAAGGTTGGGCCCTGTGGTGGATACACGAAGCAAGTGTAGTAGCGGTGCCGCGTTTCCTTCGCTGGCGCATGCAGCGGCTGAACGCGACCCGCAAGCAAACAACGCACCCCCGAGGGCACTGGGCTCTCGGGGGTGCGTCGAAGTGTGTGGTGCGGGAAAGGAAAGTGAGAAAGGAAGGGAAGAAGGTGAAGTGAGCTGGAGCTGGCTCGCGTGCTCAGCAGCCGCCGCCCGCGAGCACCGTGAGGAACGAGACAAGGTCGGTGTCATCAGGGAAGAGCCCGTCGTTGTTGAAGTCGATGTCGGCGCATCCGGGCGTCGGGTCGGTGCTGCACGAGCCGCCCGCGAGCACGCTCAGGAAGTCGAGCAGGTCGGCATCATCGGGGAAGAGCCCGTCGCGGTTGAAGTCGATCGGATCGCAGGTGGTGTCCGTGACGGTGAGGAGCACGCTGTTGCTGGTGTAGCTGACGGCGAAGGCAATGCCAGGATCGGTGTTCACGACCACGTTCGCAAACGTGCCAGTGCGAGCATTCGGACCTGCCGCGGTCGATCGCACGATCTCGTAGACGTCGCCCAGGATCGGGTAGAAGGGGCTGATCACGTTGACCACCAGCGTGCCGCCCACGACGACGTTGCCCGCCGCCTGCACGCGATCAAACGGCACAGATGAGGGTGCGCCGATGTCGATCTGCGTCGTGCTCGCCGCAGACAGTGCAAGCGTGCTTCCAAAGCTCAGCGTGCCACCAAGGACTGGATCGCCTGGATTGAGCCTTGCGCCTGTGATGGAGACCGCAGGCGAGATCGTGCCGCGTCCTTGCACACTGCCTCCTGCGAACGTGAGTGCTGCGCCACCCAGCGAGCTGCCACTGCGCACACGCGTGATCGCGTTGCTTGCAGTCTGCGAGAACGCGCCGTTCATGTTGTAGGTGCCGGCTTCAACATCAAGCAAACCCGCGTTGCTCACTGTGACGTTAGACGTTGCTGTGGCGACGCCGGTCTTTCGTACCACGCCTGTGTTGTTCAGCGTGTTGACGCCGCCATTGGCCGCGAGGTTGATGCTCTGAAGTTCGAGCGTGCCGGCGTTGTTGAAGGTTGCGTTTGCCCAGAAGCGCGCGTTGCTGTTCTCGACCCACGTCGCACCTGCAGCGTTGTTGATTGTGCCGCCGTAGTTGAGGTTGCCTGCGCCGCTTGTGGATGCGTTGCCTGCGTTGGTGAGGGAGTTGCCTGCGCCGCTTGCGCTGATGTTTGACACGATGCGCATCGTCTGCTGGGTGTTGATGGTTGCGTTCCCGCTTGCCGTGAGCGTGCCCGTTGCTTCTGCGGTGCCTGTGCCGGTTGTGCGGAAGGTGCCAACCAGTGTTGCAGAGTTGAGCGCAACAGTTGCGGGAGCTGCGATCGAGATCGTTGCGCCGCCGTTGCCTGTGTAGCTTGTGGAGTTGATGTCGAACGTGCCGCCGAGTGCATCGATGCTGGCGTTGTTCACGAACGGGAAGTTGATGGATGCAGTGCTCGCGGTGGTCTTCCGCAGTGTTGCGTTGTTGGTCAGCGTGTTCGTACCGCCATTTGCAGCGAGGCTGATTGACCGCAGATCCAAGATGCCGTTGTTGGTGAGGCTCGCGCTCCCGAAGAAGCGCGTGTTTGAGTTCTCGATCCAGGTGCCGTTCACGCCGTTGGTCAGTGGACCGGTGTAGTTGATGTTGCCTGCGCCGGACGTTGAAAGCAGGCCTTGGTTCGTCAGCGAGTTGCCCGCAGTGACGGTGACGTTGCTTCGTACGCTGAGTGCTGCGGTGGTGTTGGTGGTCACGTTGCCTGCAACCGTGAGCCCGCCGATCGTGGAGATGGTGCCAAGACCTGAGCAGCGCACGGTGCCTGCGAGCGTCATGTTGGTGAGGTTGACCTCGGCCCCTGTCGCAACCGCGATGTTTGCTGTGGGAATGCCCGTGTAGGTTGTGCCGCTCCAGTCGAGCGATCCAGCCTGCACATCAACAAGCCCGTTGTTGAGGAAGGGAATGTTGGAAGCCGCGGAACTCGCTGTGGTCTTTCGCAGTGTGGCGTTGTTCACGTGCGAGTTGGTGCCGCCATTGGCCGAAAAGTTGATGCTCTGCAGCTCCCACACGCCGTTGTTGACAAAGCTCGAGCCTCCGAGGAAACGATTGTTGCTGTTCTCAATCCATGTGCCCGTGGCACCATTGGTGAGTGTGCCCGCATAGTTGAGATTGCCTGCTCCGCTGGTTGAGACGTTGCCTGCATTGGTGAGGCTGTTCGCTCCGCCCACAGTGACGTCACTGAGAATGCGGAAGGGGCTGGTGGTGTTGAGCGTCACCGCGCCTGCAACGCCCAGCGAGCCCACGCTTTGCAGCGTGCCAGCACCAGAGAAGTTCACCGTGCCCGCGAGCGTCATGCCGGTGAACTGTGTCGTTGCGCCGGTTGCGACGTTGAGATTGCCAGTCGCGGTACCTGTATAAGTTGAGCCCGACAATGTCAGCGTGCCTGCTTGCACATCGATGGTGCCGCTGTTGCTGACGGGGAAGTTGATGGAAGCGGCCGAGACCGTGGTCTTGCGAACAGTGCCCGAGTTGTTCAGCGCGTTGGCTCCGCCATTAGCCGAGAGAGCGATCGATTGCAACTCCAGCAGGCCTTGGTTGGTGAAAGTGGTGCTCGCCCAGAAGCGCGTGTTGCTGTTCTCCACCCACGTGCCCGTCGATGCATTGGTGATCGAGCCCGAGTAGTTGATGTTGCCCGCGCCTGATGTTGTCAGGTCGCCAGTGTTCGTCAGCGAGCTTCCCGCTGGAACGCTGATGCTCGAAAAAACACGCAAGTTGCTCGCGACATTGGTGGTGACAGCACCCGAAATCGTGAGCGTGCCCGTGGTGTTGATCTCACCCGCGCCCGTGCCATTGAGGCGGCCCGAAAGCGTCACGCCGTTGAGATCGAACGCTGCGCCGCCTGTGCCTGCGACTTGCACCACGCTTGTTGGTGTGCCCGTATACGTCGTGCCATTCAGGCTATAGGTTCCGCCCGTGATGTTGATAGTGCCCGAGTTGCTCAGGGCGAAGTTCTGGCTCGCGGTCGACGCAGTCGACTTCAGAAGGGTGCCCGTGTTGTTGATCGCGTTGACCCCGCCGTTGGCTGCGAGGGTGATAGAGCGAAGCTCAAGCGTGCCGGCGTTGTTGAACGTCGTGCTTCCCCAGAAGCGTGTGTTGCTGTTCTCGAGCCACGTCGCCCCCGCAGCATTGGTGAACGTCCCACCATAGTTGATGCTGCCCGCACCGCTCGTTGAGAGGCTTCCGTTGTTCGTGAAGCCCGCGCTGGTGCTCATGTTGGCGACCATTCCGACTGACACGCCGCTGTTGATTGTGACACTGCGCACCGACTGCGAGCCATCGATCGTCATGCCGCTCACACCAATCACGACATCGTCAGCTGCGCCCGGGAAAAGCGGCGCGACATTGCAGCCCGTCTGATTCCAGTTGTTGCGGAAGAGCGTGTTGCCCGCCCCGCAGCCGTTGAGGGTGCTGCACTGCGTTGTCCAGTTGAGTCCTGCGCAGCTCGTTGGAGTCCACGTGAATACCGCGGCAGTTGCTTGCCCCGCAGCGAGCGCGATCGCGCCGGCGGTTCCCAAGGTGCGAAGGTGACGGACTGAGCGAATGACGCTGCGAAGCGAGCGAGCCATGATCCACACTCCTCTTGCTGGCACCCCGTGCTGTGGGCGCGACGAGCATTGACCGATGCCGGGAGCACAAAACGAGCCCCTTCGAGACCGGCGACACGGGGAGATAGCTAGGCCCGAGCCGCACCTGACAAGAACTTGCAACTTTCGCCGCCGGAGGCGTTTGGGGCCGGTTTCCAGCCACCCATCGCCAATCAACATCTGCCAGCCCGCTCGCCCACGCGGGTACCCTTCCATCGTGCCAGAAGCCCCCGTCCAAAGCCCGTCCGCCGCCGACCCGTTCGCACATCCCGCTGCGCAGTTCGTCCACCTGCACCTGCACAGCGAGTACAGCCTGCTCGATGGCGGCAACCAGATCGACAAGCTCGTCGACCGCGTCGCCGAGCTTGGGATGAAGGCCTGCGCCGTCACCGACCACGGCAACATCTTCGGTGCCGTCGCGTTTTATGAAGCCGCGAAGGCCAAGGGCATCAAGCCCATCCTCGGCGTGGAGGCCTATGTCACGCCTCCCGGCAAGCCGCGGACGGATCGCACATACTCAGGCGGAGGCGAAGGCGGTTATCACACCGTGCTGCTCGCCATGAACCTCACGGGCTGGCGCAACCTCATGGTGCTCTGCAGCGAGGCGTTTCTCACGGGTTTTTACTACAAGCCCCGCATCGATCGCGAGCTGCTCGCCAAGCACAGCGAGGGCGTCATCGCCATCAACGGACACCTCGGCAGCGAGATAGGCGACCACCTGCTCGCGTTCGAACGCAGCGGCGACAAAAAGTATTGGGAGCTTGCGAAAGAGAGTGCGAGTTGGCACAAGAAGGCATTCGGCATTCGCCATTCGGCATTCGAGAATGGCACGAATGGCGAATCCCGAATGCCGAATGCCTTGCCCCGGTTCTACATCGAACTCCAACACCACATCCCCGAGCAAAACTCCATCAACAAACACCTCATCAAGCTCGCTCGAGAGCTCGATGTGCCGCTCGTGTGCGACAACGACGCCCACTTCCTTCGCGAGGAAGACCACGACAGCCACGACACGCTCATCTGCATCAGCACAGGCAAGGGCAAGCGCGACGAGAATCGCATGCGCTACCCGCGCGAGATCTTCGTCAAAGACGCGGCGCAGATGCGCGAGCTGTTTGACAACGACGAGTACAACAACGCCGAGTATGGCCAAGCCGGACGCGAAGCCCTCGCCAACACCGTCGCGATCGCGCGGGCGTGCGACGTCACGCTGCCCGTTGGTGCCAACCACGCCCCGCTCGTGCGCGTCGTGCTTCCACCCGAAGGCAAACTCCCCAAGCACACCGACCCGCAGTTCGCGGGCGATCTCACCGCGTGGTACAAGGCCTATTGCGGCAGCTTCAGCCTGCTGCCCTTCCGCAACGACGACGGCAGCGACGTGACCGACGCCCAGCGTGTGCAAGCGAAGGCCGACTGCGACACCGCACTCCGCATGCTCGCCGAGGGCGGATTCATCTGGCGCTACGGCAACCATCCGCGCGAGCCAAACGCGGGCACCGACGCCACGCTGCTCAAGGAGCACACCGACAAAGTCGCTCGCCTCGATCGCGAACTCGGCATTCTCGCGAACAAAAACATCTCCGCCTACTTCCTCATCGTGTGGGACTTCGTGAACTGGGGCCGCAACAACGGCGTGCCCGCCCTCGCCCGTGGCAGCGGCGTGGGCACGATGGTGGGGTACGTGCTGGGCCTCAGCAACGCCTGTCCAGTGCGCTACGGCCTGCTGTTCGAACGCTTCACCGATCCTGACCGCAGCGAATACCCCGATATCGATATCGACCTCTGCCAGGATGGCCGCCAGCGCGTGATCGAGTACGTCCGCCAGAAGTACGGGCACGTCGCGCAGATCATCACCTTCGGAACGATGAAGGCCAAAGCCGCAATCCGCGACGTCGGACGCGTGCTCGAGCTGCCGATTCCTGAGGTAGATCGCATCTGCAAGCTCGTGCCCGAGGGGCTCGACGTCACGATCGACAAGGCTCTCGAAGACGAGCCCGAACTCCGCGGCATGATGGGCCGCGACGACCGCATCCGCGAGCTCATCGAGCAGGCGCGCGCCCTCGAGGGCCACACCCGCCACGCGGGCGTGCACGCCGCGGGCGTCATCGTCGCCACCCGCCCCCTCAACGAGGTCGTCCCGCTCTACAAACAAAGCGGCGAAGACGCCACCATCACGCAGTGGGATGGCCCCACCTGCGAGAAGATGGGCCTGCTCAAGATGGACTTTCTGGGCCTGCGCACCATCAGCGTCGTCGAACGCGCCAAGCAGCTCATTCGCGCCACGATGAGCGAGGAGGAAGTGTGGGCAGCGGTGGGGCGGGCGGCGGAATACAAAGAGTGGCAAAGTGGCAAAGTGGCAAAGTGGCAAAGTGAGGAAAGCAGTGATGGGAAAGATCAAGACGTTTCGGGACATGCTCGTGTGGCAGAAGGGAATGGAACTCGCGAGGCTCGTGTATCGAGCGACTCAGGCAATGCCGAAGGGCGAGGTCTTCGGGCTCACGAGTCAGATGCGTCGGGCGGCGACATCGATTCCCATGAACATCGCGGAGGGCTTCGGACAGCACACAAGGCCGAAGTTCATTCACGCGCTGAGAATCGCAGCGGGCTCGCTGAACGAGCTGATAACGGCGTACGAGCTGGTGGTGTCGATGCAGATGATCCCCAGCAATCCGGAGCTTCAGTCGCTTCTCGACGAAGAGGATCGTCTTCTGAACGCGCTCATTCGCAGCCTCGAAGCCAAGGATCGGAAATAGTTGACGCTCCGAAAGCGTCCACTTCGCCACTTCGCCACTCCGCCACTTCGCCACTCTCTTTCTCCCACCCCCTCGACCTCGACCGCCTCTCCTTCTCCGACCAGCGCGTCTTCGAGATCTTCAAACGCGGCGAAACCACGGGCGTCTTCCAGTTTGAATCCGGCGGCATGCGGCGACTGCTCGTCGAGATGAAGCCCGACCGCCTCGAAGACCTCATCGCCGCCAACGCCCTCTTCCGCCCAGGCCCGATGGACCTCATCCCCGACTACAACCGCCGCAAGCACGGCACCGAAGACGTGCCCAAGGTGCACGAGATCGTCGACAAGTACACGCTCGAGACCTACGGCGTGATGGTCTATCAAGAGCAGGTCATGCAGATCGTGCATGGTCTTGGCGGCATCAAGCTGCGCGATGCCTACAGCCTCATCAAGAACATCAGCAAGAAGAAGCACGACAAGATCGAGAAAGAACGCCCCAAGTTCATCGAAGGTGCCGTGAAGCAGGGCCTCACGAAGGAAGGCGCCAACGACCTCTTCGAGTTGATCCTGAAGTTCGCCGGCTACGGCTTCAACAAGAGCCACAGCACGGGCTACGCCATCGTCGCATATCAAACCGCCTACCTCAAGACCTACTTCCCGCACCAATACATGGCCGCGTTCCTCACCTACGAGAGCCAGGCCAGCAAAGTGAGCGACTGGATTCCCTACCTCGAAGATTGCCGCCGCACGCGCGTGATCGACCCGATCTCAGGCACCACCAAGCACGTCGGCGTGGAAGTCAAACCCCCCGACATCAACCTCTCGCAAGCCGACTTCACCGTCGTTCGCCAGACTTCCTCTTCCCCTAGTGCCCAGTGCCCAGTGCCCAGTGCCTCTCCCCCCCACATCCGCTTCGGTCTTCGCGGGATCAAGGGCGGGGGCGACAAAGCCATCTCCGCCATCATCGCCGAGCGCGACAAGGGCGGCCCCTTCACCAGCCTGCACGATTTCTGCGAGCGCGTCCCGCAGGGCAGCATCAACAAAGCCACCATCGAGGCTCTCATCAAGTGCAGCGCGTTCGACAGCGTGCACGGCAAAGAGAACCGCGCCGCGATGGTCGCAAGCATCGAGAGCGCCGTGAACGCCGGAGCCAAACTCGCCGAGGACAAAGCCGCGGGCCAGGGCGGGCTCTTCCTGGGCGCGCCCGCCACACCCAAAGCAAGCTCCAAATCCACCGCAAGCACCGCCGCCAACGCGAGCCCCATGCTGCTCAACAAAGCCACCCCCTGGAGCGAGACCGACGCCCTCGCGAAAGAGAAGGAAGTGCTGGGGTTCTACGTCAGCAGCCACCCGCTCGAACGCTGGAAGCCCTGGAGCAGCGCCTTCGCCAACGCCAACACCGCGCGCCTGAAGCAGATGAAGCAGGACGACCGCGTCGTGCTGCCCGCGATGATCAGCAGCGTGCGCGCAATCGTCGTGCGCCAAGGCCGCAGCGCAGGCCAGAAGATGGCGATCCTCACCGTCGAAGACCACGCGGGCAGCGCCGACTGCGTGCTCTTCACCGACAACTTCGCGAAGTACGGCCATCTCGCCGAAGCCGAGAAAGTCGTGTTTGTGCTGGGCCGCCTCGACCTCTCCCGCGGCGACCCGCAGGTCATCGCCGAGCGACTCGTCCCCATCGAGGGCATGCCCTTCGACAGCGGCAAGGTCCGCGTTTTCGTCGACGAAGTGAAGCTCAACGGCGGCGCAACCGCCGCCCTCAGCCGCGTCGCGCAGCTTTTCAAGGACAGCATGAACGCGCCCATGGTCGCGCCCGCGGGCCCGCCAGCAACCAAGCCCTCCGCCGAAGCCCTCGCCGAAGCAGCGGCCCTCCGCATGCCCGTCGAGGTCATCATCGGCACCGAGACCGACGTTGTCGCCGTCGCCTGCGACCCCAAGCTCCGCATCCCCCTCGAGCCGCAACTCGTCACGCAAGTGCAGCGCGAGCTGGGCGACGGCATGCTCCGCGTCGTCGGCGCCTTCACGCTCGAGAAGGACAAGCCCAAGCCCTGGGAAAAAGGCAAGAAAAAACCCCGCCAAGACGACGACGAGGTCTAGCGAGCTGTCGTTTTTCCCGCTCCCCGCTCCCCGTTCCCCGCTCCCCTTTTCCTCACCCATCCACCGCCTCCAGCATCTCCACCGCCACGCGATCGGCAATCAAAAACCCTTCATCGCTCAGCCGCCAGCGTGCTCCGTCGTGCACCACCGCTCCGAAAGCGACTTGCCGCGCAATCGCCTTGTCGAGGCGCGCGGCCGTTGCCGCATCGAGCGCGTTCGCCCGCGCCATCGCCGCCCCCGCGTCCACACCCTCGCGCATCCGCAGCCCTGTCCAGAGCATCTCGCCCAGCGCACGCCGCGCGTCGGGCCCCTCCACATCAACCACAGCCGCAAACCCCTCGGGCGTGCGCAGCTCGAGATAGTCATCCAGCCTGGGCGTGTTCTTGTATCGCACGCCGCCGATGTGCGCGCTCGCGCTGGGCCCCGCCGCGAGCCACTCCTCCTGCCGCCAATACGCCAGGTTGTGCCGGCATTCCTCGCCCCGCGCCGCGAAGTTACTCACCTCATAGCGGTCCAGCCCTGCGCCGCGCAGCGTGCGCAGCGTGTGCTCAAACATGTCTGCTTCCAAGTCCTCGGGGCTTGGCACAAACTCGCCCTTGCGCAGCCGCACCGCCATCGCGGTGTTGGGCTCATAGGTCAGCGCATAGCACGAGAGGTGCGTGAGCCCAAGCGCAAGTGCCGTCCGCAGGTCGCTGTCCCACTCCTCCAGCGTCTGCCCCGGTATGGAGTAGATGAGATCGATGCTCGCGCGTCCAATGCCCGCCGCTCGCGCGAGCAGCAGCGCCTTCTCCACGTTCGCCGGGTCGTGCCAGCGTTCCAGCGTCTTGAGGTGCTGAGCGTGAAAGCTCTGCGCGCCGATGCTCACTCGCGTCACGCCCCCCGCTCGCAGCGTTGCCATCAGCTCCGGGCTCACCGTCTCGGGGTTGCATTCCACAGTGAACTCGCCCTCGCCCGTGCCCATCGCCGACATGTCAAAGTGCTGCCGCAAGCACGCCAGCACGCGCTCCCACAGCTCCACCCGCAGCAGGCTGGGCGTGCCCCCGCCCACAAAGATGGTCGCAAGCGGCTGCCCCGCCGCAAGCGGAGCGAGCGCCGCAAGCTCGTCGCACAGCCTTGCTGTAAACGCTTCCTGGCGATCGCGCGTGTCCACAATGCTATAGAAATCGCAGTAGTGACACTTGTGAAAGCAGAACGGCACGTGGATGTACAAGCTGCGCACCGGCGCGCCCGCCCTCTCGCGCACTCCGCCCGCCAGTGCCAGGGCCTGGTGCGCAAAGGTGCGTGGTTGCAGAATCTTCAGCACGTGCTTGGTGTTCGCTCTCGCCGCGCTGCCAGCGCAGTCCCGCCCAGACGACTCCGGCCCAGACGTTAGTTCGCCGTCTGCAGCAGGTCGTCAAACGCCGCCACCTGGTCGACCGACGGATTGCGAGGCTGGCCCGCGTTGCGGAAGCCCGTGTCGTAGCTCAGCTCATAGAACTTGTCCTGGCCCAGGTTGCGGCTTGTGCCCAGGGCGTTGCCGCGCGACTCCTTGCCCGACAGATACACAAAGTCCGGACCCGCCGAGTGCAGCACGATGTCGCCCCGCGCGGTGCTGGGCAGCCAGCCCGTCGTCAGTTGCAGCGGGTTTGCGTTGCTGCCCAGCAGCGTCGTGAGGTTCGCGACCCGCACCGTATCAGACAGCCGCGAGTTCAGGTTGCTCGCCTCGCCCTGGTTGCGAGCCGCGGTGCCAATGCCCACGCCCTGCGTCAAATACGCCGCGTTGCCATTCCAATAGAACCGGGCCGGGGGCCGGTTCGCCGCCACCTGCACCTGGGCAAAGTCCTCGATCGTCGCGATCGTCTGCGTGCTCGCCTCGTTGCGCGTCCACGCGAGGATGGGCATGCCAAACGTGTCTTCCAGGTCGCCCAGTTGCTTGTGCTCGTCGATGCCCGTGCGCTCCTTGCCGCGCACCAGCAGCTTCTCGTTGATGCTGAGGTAGTTCTTGCTCCCGCTCTGGCTCGCGCCCACCAGCGACTCGCGCACCCACGCGTTGCGGTTGTTGTCGGTGTTGGGCCCAACGCGAATCGCGCCCGAAGGCTGCGCCGCGCTGCCCGGCGCCACCACAGCGCCGGTCAGGTCGAGCATCAGGTTCTGCATGTTCGAGAACCCCTGCGTCGCGTTGCTCGCCGCTCCCATCTCGGCTTGCGAGAAGTATCCGGGCGAACGCTTGTTGTCGATCGTGAAGGCGCTGATGGCCTGCGCGATCGAGTTCATCGTGCTCTGCGTCGCCGCCACCCGCGCGCTCGTCCGCACCTTGCCCACAGCGGGGATCGAGAGCCCGATGATGAGCGCGATGATGAAGATGACCACCAGCAGCTCGACGAGCGAGAAGCCGCGAGGCTGACGGGCGGAGCAGTGGCGGGCGTTGCGTGGAGCGGGCATGAGAAAGTTCCTTCGCGGAGAATGAGTCACGGACGCGTCAACAAACCTTGGGCAGAAAAGTCGGGCAGAATCGAGATCACCAGAACAACCATACCGCCCACGCATCGGTCGCGTTGCGGCGGGCGAACAACAGGCCCGAGGCGGAAGACCAAGTGCCAAGGACAGGCAAGGGAAGGCCCGGCGTTTGTCCTGGGCATTCTCCCCATCAGTATGTTCGCATCCTGCGAGCCGAAGTTGCGGGCTTCGTTCGCACAAGCACCACACCAAACCCGTACCAAGCTTCGGACGTACCAAGCCTCAGCACAAGTTCTCAGTCCCACGGCCCGCTGAGTTGCTGAGCCCGACGAACCAGCCACAATCATCCAAACGTCCTTCGAACATCTGGCGATCGGGCTGCGTCCGTGTACTATACCCCCCCATGCCGAGCCACTGGCTCAACCCCGCGATGCCCCTGCGAGCTCCCGATGCTCCCAGTGCCGCTCTGGACGCGCGGCAAGCCAAAGCCGTTGCAGCCATCGAGAAGGGCGGCCTCGCCGTCGTGCCGACCGAGACCGTCTACGCCGTGCTGGGCAAAGCCAGCGACGCCCGCGCCATCGACCAGCTCGCCAAACTGCAAGACGACGCCTCCCGCGCCCTTGCCGAGCTGCTGGGCGGGGCCCCGCGCGGCGCGGTCGCCAGCACAGGCGGCACGCGCCCCTGGACGTGGCACGCCGCGTCGGCAGAAGATGTGCTGCGCGTCTTCGCGCTGCGCCCTGCGGCGCATCGCCGCGTGGTGCGCACGCTGCTGCCAGGCCCGGTGCGCCTGCTGATTGAAACGACCGAAGCCGAGCGCGAGCGAGTCTGCAAGGTGCTGGGCGTGGCGCGGGGCGTGCTCGATCACGATGGGCTGTTTGCCGTGCGCGTGCCCAACCACCCCACGTGCCTGGGCGTGCTCGCCGCCTGCCCATTCACCGTCGTGGGCACCAACAGCCGCTCGATTGGACTGTCGGTCGATAGCGGGGGGGACCTCGTCGACGATGCCGAGCATGCCGCCCAGCAGCTGGGCATCCAGGGCCTCATCGACGAAGGGCCCACGCAGTTTCGCAAGCGCAGCGCGAGCGTGCGCCTCATGCAGGATGGCGATTGGCGCGTCGAAGCCATCGGCGCCGTGGATGAACGCTGGATTCGCAAGCAGGTGGAGTACAGCGTGCTGGTCGTCTGCACGGGCAACACCTGCCGCAGCCCGATGGCGCAGGCGATCGCCCAGCACGAGATCGGCGAGGGCGCCTTGGGCGAGGCCCAGCACATCCCGGTGCGCGTCGAGAGCGCGGGCGTTGCCGCAAGCCCCGGCGCACCGATGACGCGCGAGGCCCGCGAAGCACTGGAAGAGCTGGGCATCGAGGCCGACCGCCACAGCGCGCGGATGGTGACGCGCGACATGGTGCGCGAGGCCGATGCCATCTTCGCCCTCACGCGCTCGCACGCGCAGCGCCTGATCGACCTCATGCCCGACGCGAAGAACAAAGTGCGCCTGCTCGACCCCAAAGGGCAGGACGTGCCCGACCCCTTCGGCGGCACGCAGGAGCAGTACCTCGCCTGCGCCACCACGCTGCGCGACCTCGTGCAGCAACGCGTGCGCGAGATGGTCAAAAAGCTCGCCGAGTAGACACCACAAAGACCCAAAGCGAACACCCGCCCGACAACGCTCTTCAGTTCACGACAAGGAAACCCACCATGCGCATCGCCCTCTCAGCAGACCATCGCGGCTACGCAGGCACCAAGCAGCTCGCAGACAAGCTCTCCGCCGAGGGCCACAGCGTGCTGGTGCTGGGCGACATCAGCGGCCCACCCGCCGACTACCCCGACCGCGCCTGGATGGTGGGCCACGCCGTGGCTGAGGGCAAGGCCGACCTGGGCATCCTGCTGTGCGGCACGGGCATCGGCATGAGCATCGCGGCGAACAAGATCGCGGGCGTGCGGGCGGCGGTGGTGCACGACGAGCTGACGGCGCAGCTGGCGCGGAGCCACAACAACGCGAATGTGATCTGCATGAGCGCGGACTTGCTGGGGCAGCGGCTGATCGAAAAGATCGCGGAGATTGCGGTGAATACGACGTTTGAGGGCGGGCGGCACGAGAAGCGCATCGCGAAGATCGCGCGGCTGGAGCGTGGCGAAGTGCTGAGCGAGTAGAGGGGCGACGCGGAAGCGGAACGAGAAGCAAAGCAAAAAAAGCAGAACCAAAAAAGCAAAGCCAAGGCGACGGGCTTGCGCTCATCGCCTTGGCTTGCCTTTGTGCTTGCGCACTCTCACGTGGTGCATGCGGCGGCTTCGTTGGTGTGCCTTAGGCACGCCAACCATCACGCGGGCACTTTCGTGGCGAGGCAGACGAGCGCGCTTGCGCGTGCGCGGCTGCACCGCGGGCCTGGCTTTGGGTGCGGTGCTCTTCGTTGCTGCACGCGGGAAGCCGCGCGGGCGATCGGTGGAGGAGTCACTCCTCGGGTGTCTTTCCGATCGCACGCGATGCCGCGGGCAACAGCGAGGAGCGGCAGGGGCCGGGCCTCGGAGAGGGGCGGTTGGGGGCTGCGGCGCGCGCGCGCGGTGGCGGAGGAGAGTGGCGAAGTGGCGGAGTGGCGGGGTGGCAAAGTGGGGGGAAATGCGGGGGATGTGGGGGTTTTGAGGGTGCGAGAGAAAAAGTTCTTTGTCACGGTGTGCGCGCGGATTTTGGGGCCACGGTGTGCGCGCGGGGAGGGGGAAAGGGGCGAAGGGTCAAATGGTCAAAGGGTCAAAGAGAGCAAGTGCTCAACGGGGGTTGGGCAGATGCAATGCGGGGGGATGGCGTGGGTGAAGGTCGCCGCGAAGTTGGTGGGGGGGGGTTGGGGTGTGGGCGGGCGCGGTGGGTGGGGGCCGACTTCGCGGGCACGGGGGCGGGGGATGTGACGGCAAGACGGTCAGAGAATCAGGCGTCGCGCTTGCCACGGGTGCCGCAGAGGCTTGGAAGCTTTTGAAAGCGAGCGTTGCATGCTGCCACGCGCGCTTGCGGCAACGCAGCAGCGAGCCGCGCTCGCTGGCTCAATGTCATCGCTGGCTCGTTGTGATTGCTTGCGAGGGCTGGGCTTCAGAGGACTAGCGCTTTACCACAGCTTTCGCCGAGGTCTCCAGATGCGCCGGATCATCCGGCTCTCGCGTTGCACAGCTTTCGCGTTGCAGAGCTTGGCAAGTCCGCGAATGGTTCGGGCAAGCGACGCATGAGCGGTGTGTTGGCATCGCTCGGTGGCATGTACGTCGCTTGCTGCGTTTGGGAATCCTTTGTGTGGCTTACGGGCCACGATGCATCGGATGCGAAGCACGATACATGGAGGCTGTGCGTTCTGCAAGCGGCGAGGCGAGAAATGGACTATCTGAAAATCGAGATAGTCTGGCGGTCAGCGCGATCGGCCTTGCACCAGCCAGCCGCGCTTGTTGCAGAGGGCAACTGCCTCGCGCTGGCCTCGCACGCCGAGTCTCTTGCAGAGGGCTTGGATGTATGTCTGCACCGAAGTGGGCGTGAGGGCGAGCTCGTGCGCGATTTGCTTTGCGCTGAGGCCTTCGTTGAGGTGCACGAGCACGTCTCGCTGGCGCGGCGTGAGGGAAGCGAAGAGGTTGGCGGCGCCGGTGCGGTCGGTTTCGAGGGCGATTGCGATGAGCGGCAGCGTGGCGAAGACAGCGGCACGGGCGAGGTCGCAGTCTGCTGAAGAAAACTCGGCGGAACCTCGGAGTGCGTGCAACCCGATGCCAGCGAAGAGCCCGGCTGGTAGACCGCTCGGGTCGTTTTGTGCGGTGAAGATTGCGGTGTAGAGGCAGTCGTCGAAGCCGACTGCGCCGCGATACTTGACGTAGTGACGGGAGTTGTACCACACATCGTCGGCGACTGCGGCGCGTCGCACCATGGAGGTCATCACACCGGGATTCGTTGCGGCGTTGCGGAAGAGCGTCTCAAGGAAGGGATCGCCCGCGGCCTCGTCGTTGAGGTAGGTCATGTATGACTGGCGGGCGTCGGCTGGCCAGGTGCCGCCTTCGATCACATCGAGAAACGTGAGCTTGGGCGGTTGCGACGGGGCAGTGGGGGGCTCGACGCGCAGCAAGGTGAACGCGCTGACCTTGGCGGGGGTGAGAGTGGTGAGGCGTTCGAGAGCGTGACCGACGACACGGCGCGCGTCGATCTGGCGCGCGGCTCGGGACATGAGGTCTGCAACGAAGGCTCCGACTCGATCCTGCATTCGTCGATTCCGTGCGGCGGGAGGGAGGGTGGAGGCGGGGCGCCGGGCAGCGTCAAAGGGTCAGATCATCGCGTGGTGAAAGGCGGGCGCGGGATGGGCCGCGCGGTGGCTTAGCCTTTGCAGCCGCCGCCGCAGCAGCCGCCCGATGTTTGCTCGGGCATGGCGTGCGGGATGCCCATGCGGTCGAGCTTCTGGGTGAGGAATCGCCCGTGGTGCTCGAGGTGCCAGGTGTTCAGCGCGACGTAGTCCTTCAGGCTCACTGCGCCGCGGGCTGGGTGCATCATCGTGCGTGCCCATGCGCTCTCGGGTAGCGTGAGCAGCCACTGCCCGCACCACTGGCGGAGCGTGTGGATCACTGCCATGCTGCCGCCCAGGGCCTGCATCACGCGGGCGTTGTCGCCCTGCGCATCTTCGGCATATGCCTTGGGCCCGTTGTTATAGAGATTGGCATCGACAAACGCGTCCTCGTCCCAGTTGTTCACGACAGGGCCATCCTCGCCCACGATGCGGCGCATGCGGTGGACGGCGGCGACTTCTGCGTCGGCAAGGTGCCCCAGCAGCACGCGGACGGGCCAGCGGCCCACGTTGGCCTCTGGGAGGAAGGCCATGTCGATCTGCTCTTCGGTGAGCTCGAAGACGCGCTGGTCGAGCTTCTCAATCCCCTTGCGATAGCGCATGACCAGGTGCAGGATGGGGAGCTGGGCGAGCTGCTCGGCGGTTGCGTCTTCGTTCACGGCGCGGAGCATGTCTCCGAGCACCGTGCCTTGTTTGATGGCGGCGGTGGGGGAGCGGTCGTCGCGCATTTCTTTCATGCCGCCGCAGCATCCAGAGGTTGCGCATGCGCCGCTCTGGGCCGCGGGCTGGGCATGATCGACGTGGTGCGACTGCCCGTCTTCGTGCTTGTTGCAGGTGCCGCTGCCGCCGCACTCGCCCTTACCGCCGCAGGTGCCGTGGCCGCCGCAGGCACCCGGCGCGTGTGCGCCCTCGCTGGGCTGGGTGCGAGCGTGCTGACTATGAACGGCGGAGGAAGCTTGCGACATGCAGAATGATAGCGAGAAAGCGGCACGCACGCCCAGCGGGCGTGCGTGCCGTGAAAAGCCCGGGTTGGCTGCCAGCAGCAGGGTTTATGGCGTGCAGGAGCCGCCCGCAAGCACGCTGAGGAACGCGAGCAGGTCGTTGTCATCGGGGAAGAGCCCGTCGTTGTTGAAGTCGATGTCCTCGCACTGCCCGCTCTCGGTGATGCGGAAGGTGCGGACGAACTCGGCGTTCTGCGTGTTGCCCGAGCAGGACACGCTCGCGCGATCGTTCACGAGCAGCCGCACGGCGTAGGCGCAAGGCGGGAAGGTGTCGGTATCGAGGAAGCTGAGCGTGCCGTTCACCACGTTTGCGCTGCTGGTGGCGAAGGTTTCCCACGACGAGAAGGGCCCGCCCGCGATCTGCAGCACCCAGCCGCTGAGGTTTGCGTCAAACGCTGTGCCGGCGATGCGGATGATGCCCCGCTGCTTGCTGCACGCCTCGGGGGAGTTGATGATCGCGATGGGGCGCGTGTTGTCGACCACGATGCGCCGCTCCACTAGTGCGCTCGCGTTGCCGCAGGCGTCGCTCGCGCTGAGACGCACCACATAAGGACCATCGGGAAGGGAGCTGATGTTCCAGTTGTTGCCCAGCGGGTCGTTGATGACCGACCCGGTGTAGACAGGCTGGCTGGGATTGACGGGATTGAAGACGCCAGCGGGGAAGGTGCTCCACTGCACGCGATACGAGGGGTTGGAGCAGCCGCCATCGTCCACCGTGCCATCGAAGCAGACGGTCGTGCTCGCGATGAGTTCTGCTGCTGGCGCACGCAGCACCGCGGCAGGTGCCGACTTGTCCAGCACCACACGCGTGATGAACTCGCTCTCGTCGCCCTCGGCATTGATCGCGCTCGCCCGGATGTAGTACTGGCCCGAGGGCAGCGCTGCCGTGTTCCACGATGCCAGCGTGCCCACCGAGCAGACGCCCGTCGTCGCGCTCGTGATGAGCGTCCAAGGGCCGTTGGGGCTGGTGCCAAACTCCACGCGGCGCGACACGAGGGTGCCATCGGCATCGCACTGCACGCCCGTGATGACGGGGTTGTTGCAGATGCACGTGTCGGCCACGGGCGAAGCGATCGAGACCAGCGGCGCCGTCACGTCGGCCCGATACGTCAGGTCGTCGATGTACTCAAACTCTGCCTCGGGCGTGAGCTGGTTGTCGTTGAACGTCTGGATGTCTACGCGGCTGATGTTCGCTGGCCCTGTGTCGCTGCCCAGGTTGACAAATGCCTGGCAGGCAAAGTCGGTGCTGCTGACAAACCGCGTGCCCAGCAGCGTGTTCAGGTTGTTGAACCACCGCACGCGCACGCGCGAGCTCCCCGTGCCTGCAAGGCCAAAGCCGCGCCCCGTGGTAAACTGCACGCGACGCTGCGGGTTCGTGAACTGCATGCGAAGAAACTCGGGGCTTGAGTCGCCAGCGCCGTCGCCCGGAGCCGTCAGGTTGTTTGAGGGCGAGCTCGTCGCGCTCCCCAGTGCGCCCACCAGCGGCGTGTCTCCGGGGCTCACCGCGTTCACGACGCTGAAGACCACCCCCGGGAACTGGTTTGTGACTGACGCGCCGGGGGGCAGCGTGTTGAAGTCGATCGTTTGCACCGCAAGCGCGGGCGATGCACCGGCAAGCAGCGCGAGGGCGAGGGCAGCGGAACCAAGCGAAGACGGGCGGGGCGCGGACGGGCGGGGCGAAGCAGTAACCATGGCGCGAACTCCTCAGAGAGTGCAAACAGCGAACGTGCGGACGACTTCGCCAATGTACCGCAAGCTCCGCCCCTCCGCAACCCCGAATCTGGCAAGCTTGCGCGAAGCTCGCACCCGCCGCTGCCAACTCCCACACTCCTGGTAGGGGTTTGCTATGCTCGTGTTCATGGCTCTGCTCGAGGCGACCAATCTCCGCAAGACCTACGGCAACCGCGTCGTCGTTGAGGACGTCTCCTTCACCGTCGAGCGCGCCGAGGTCGTGGGCCTGCTTGGGCGCAACGGCGCGGGCAAGACCACCAGCTTCCGCATGACCATCGGCATGATCGACGCGGACGCGGGCAGCACCGCCCGCGTGCGCTTTGGCGATCGGGACGTTGCGGGCTTGCCCATGTATCAGCGGGCGCGGCTGGGGATGGGGTATCTGTCGCAGGAGCCGAGCATCTTCGGGCGGCTGACGTGCGAGCAGAACCTGCTGGCGATTCTCGAGACCCTTCCGTTTACTCGTCGCGAACGCCGCCAGCGGGCGATTGCACTCCTCGAGCAGTTTGCGCTTGCGCACAAGGCGAAGCAGCCTGCGAGAACGTGCAGCGGTGGGGAGCGACGGAAGCTGGAGATTGCGCGGGCGCTGGTGACGCAGCCCACGCTCATCTTGCTCGATGAGCCTTTCAGCGGCGTCGACCCGATCGCCGTCGAAGAGCTGCAGGCGGAGGTCCGTCGCCTTGCTGAGCGCGGCATCGCTTTTCTCATTACCGACCACAACGTGCAGCAGACGCTGCGGATTTGCGATCGGGCGTGCATCATCGTGGAGGGCAAAAAGCTCGCGGAGGGGACGCCCAAGCAGCTCATCAATAGCGACGAGGTCAAGCGTGCCTATCTGGGCGGGCTCTTCCGGGGCGATGAGTTCGACGACCAGACGGGCCCGACCGCGGGCGTCACGCTCTTGCCCGGCGTCTCGCCCGACATTGCAAGGGGGAAGCGAGCATGAGAGCGAGAGAAGATTTAGCACAGAGACACAGAGAGAGAGAGCAAGATGAGAAGAAGGGGAGAGACGGAAAGACGCTTGTGATGCGCGGTGATGGAGTGCTGCCTCATCGCCCCGCGACCATGTGCCCTCGAGTGCTCGCCCGTTTTCTCTCCATCCCTTCTCCCCTCCATTCTTCCATCCCTCGTTTTTCTCATCTTGCTCTTCGTCTCTGTGTCTCTGTGCTGAGTCTTCTTCCGCGCAGCCGCCACATCGCCACGCTCGTCCTGCTGCTCATGCCGGCCTTGTTCGCCGCGGGCTGCATGACGCGCACGGGGATCATCACCAGCGAGCCCAGCGGCGCACGCGTGGTCGTCAACGAGGTCGACATTGGCATCACGCCCTGCGAGTTCGACTTTGCCTACTACGGCACGTACGACGCGCTGCTGACGTTGCCGGGGTATGAGCCGGCGCGGGTGCCGCTGCGCTTCCGCCAGCCCTGGTACGAGTTCCCGCCGCTGGACTTGCCCGCCAGCGCACTGCCCGCGTTGCGCGGTGCTGACGGCACACCCGGCAGGCCCGGCGTGCACACCGTGCGGCGCGAGCACATCGTGCTCGTGCCAACGCCGCCAACAACCCCCGAGAGCGAGGCGCAACTGCTTGACCGCGCCCGCGCGCTGCGCGAACGCACCATCCGCCAGCCCTCGACACCAGCGCGCTGATTCGCCCGCACGCGCCCGCGAGTCATCGGCTTTGCGGTCCATCCGGTTTGCTACTCATCGAGGATGTAGCAGTGGTGGTCGCTTTGCAGCCGACGCAGCTGCCCTGTGTTGATGTTGTTGTTGTCCACCAGGCGATCGAGCAGGGTTGTCCGCGCCATCACGCGGGAGTCGCCGTTGCGAAAGATGCTGATGTTGGGCGGAAGGCCAACCCAAAGCGACGAAGGATTTCCTGCGGTGTCGAACTTCCCGTTCCAGTCCCACGCGCCGCCAATCGGAGGCCTTCGCGTCCAAACCCTTGGGTGCAAGAACGAGGCCATCCCGGGTGGCGAGATCGCGTGATTCACGTTCTGAGGCAAGCTCTTCCACACCGACCGATACGCCTCCACGCCCGCCGCGAGGTTTCGATAGGTCGCCCACGTTGAGGTGTACATCGCCCGTTCCTGCGCGTTGCTCATGCGCGGCATCGCGATCGCCGCGATCACTCCGATGATCACCACGACAAGCATCAACTCAAGGATGGTGGTGCCCCTCATCCGCACTTCTGAGATATCGGCTCCGCAACTCGCCTTGAGGATCGCATTGACGCCCAACCGGGGTGGGGCTGTCCGGGCAGGGTCCGGCTGGAACGACTATGCCGCGCGTGCCGCTTTGCGCGTTGGTGCCGCCCTGTCTCACTCCGCCTGCGTCGGCAGCCTTCACCTGCGGACGCCGATGCTAGAGAGAGGACCGTACCTCGATAGGAGAGCTCGATGCTGCGCACAAACATGGTTTCTTGGGCAATGCTCGCAAAGCCAGCAACGCGGTGGCTGGCCTGCGTCGTCGCGTGTTTGCTCGCGCACTTCGCTGCGCCCGCGCCTGCACGAGCGCAGGCCCCGGTGCCCTACACGCAGAACTTTGAGGGCAGCATTGGCAGCGAGTGGAGTGACGCAACCGCCGTCACCCACACGACCTTCACGCGCGTGCTGGGCCGCTTCGGCAACACGGGCACGACTCTGAGCGTGGCGACCACTCCCGGTGTGATGTATGAAGTCAGCTTTGACTTGTGGGCGTTTGATAGCTGGGACGGACCCGGCTCAGCGGATCGGTTTCGGGTGCTGGTCAATGGCGTCGAGATGCTCAACGGCGCGCCCTCGCACTCGACTGCGATATCGGTAGCGGGCACCATACCTATTAACCGTGGTAATGTGTGGTACTCGGGCTGGCCCGACTATCAGTTCAGCGGAATCAGCCTTCGATTCACCGCAACCACAGCCACGACCGCGATCGCCTTCGACGGCGAAAACCTGCAAGACATCTCTGACGAGAGCTGGGGTCTCGATAATCTCAGCGTGTTGGTCTACGTCCCGGCCCCCCCGCCCACGGTCCCCTACGCAAGCACGTTCGAGGGTGCGGTTGGACCCGAGTGGTCGTCACGCCCCGTCGTGGCAACCAACGGCTATGGAAGTGCTCTTGGTCCGTTTGACAACTTGGGCCCAACCCTCACGCTCCAAACTGTCATCGGTACACAGTACACGCTGATCTTCGATCTTTGGGCCTTTGACAGTTGGGACGGCGACGGGCGAGCGTGCTGCGGGCCAGACTACTTCCGCGTGCTCATCGATGGTGTGGTGCGCTACAACGTCACAACAACGATGTTTTATGGCTGGGGCTCGACCATCGAGGCAATCCCCGAGACCTATACGACCAACGCGGCAGTCGGTGGCAGCGTTGGCGCCGGCTGGGGCGACAAGCTCTACCGGAGGCTCAGCCTGACCTTCACCGCAACGGGAACCAGCACCGCGATCAACTTCGATGGCGAGGGGCTCACGGGCGGAGCGGACGAAAGCTGGGCCATCGACAATGTTCGCGTCGTCCAGTCGAGTGCGGCCAGTGGGCTGCTGCCGATCTTTCAAGGGCGCAGTGAGCTCTCGGGGCTGGCGATTCAGATCGCCACCACCGCGTCCGCAACGACAGGCATGCTGTCGCTCGACCTGAACAACGACGGGGTTCTGGAGGTCGTGCAAGGCGGGTCGTTGCTTGTCGTGCGATACCGAAGCGGCGCGAGCTTCATCGGCCTGGGAAACCCGTCGATGCAGGGGCCCTTGGTCTCGATGGATAGCGACAACAACGGAACCCAGGAACTCTGGATTCGCAACGGCAGCGGAACGACCCAGGGGCTGGTCTACCTGGGCAGCGGCGGCGCTGGCGGAGTCATCAGCGACCGCACGGGGGCCAACACAACGCTTCTATCCGCAGTCAGCGGGCTTCGAGCCTTGGCGCCGCTCGATGCCGATAGCGACGGACGCATCGACCTTGCGATGATGGGCACGGGCGGCAACCGGCTTGCGATCAATCGCGGCGTGCGCACCGATGGCACCCTCGAAGCCTTCCGTCTCGCCAACCTTCCCAGCGCAACCAGCGACGTGGGCAGCGGCGCGTGGGTCGCCACGGGTGATGTCAACAACGACACCATTCCTGACATCTTCTGGAGCAACGGCACGGGGCGCCTCTGGCTCAGTGATGGCGCAGGGGGCTATGCCGCCGACGACCGCGGCCTCAACGTGCTGAACAGCACGAGCAACCCAGCCGGTGCCGTGTTTGCCGACATTGACAACGACCGTGACTTGGACCTGTTCGTCGGTCGGCGGGGTACGGGCCTGGCACCGACGCTTTGGATCAACAACGGGACCTCGTTCACCGAGCAGGCCGCATCACGCGGACTCGGTACGCTCCGCGACATCGTCGACGCAAGCTTTGGCGACTTTGACAACGATGGTGACCTTGATTTGCTGTTTGTGACGGCAAGCGGCTTCAGCGGCAGCGCGACCAATCTTGGCAGCAGCGGCAGTTACAACTACTCCATACAGGATGTCGGGCTCATCACCGAGAGCCGTGGTGGCGACAGCTTGCTCGCCGATGTCGATGGCGATGGCGACCTCGATGCCTCCTTCACCGGAAGCACCCTCGATGCCGGAAGCCGCCACTGGGTCAATGTGCTCAACAACGGCAATCGTTCGCTCACGGTCCGCGTCATCGGCAAAGGCGCAGGCTACATCAACACCGCCGCCATCGGCACCCGCGTCGAGCTGTGGGACGCAACCAACACGCAGTTTTTGCAACGCCGCGACGTGGGCCTCGCCAAGGGCGCGGGCGGCATGACACCGCTGTGGGTGCACTTTGGGGGCGTGGACGAGAACACAACGTACACGCTCCGGGTGTGGGGTCGAGGCACCATCTACAGCGTCCCCGTCACGCCCGCTGCGGCATCGACCACCTTCACCAGCGGCACCCGCCAGCGCTTCTTCACCTTCGACGAGAATGTTCACGCCCCCCGCGTGCAGGTCGTGCAGTTCCGTGAGGCCATGCAGGGCGAGTGAATGACGCAGTACCTCGGAGTCAGCAGGACAAGAAAGCCCCTTATGGTCAACCTCATCCCACATCTTCGCTCGGCTTGGCTCGCGCTGCTCGTGGCATGCTGCGCGTGCCAGCCGTCGCACGGCCAGGCCACCGTGCCCTACACGCAGAACTTCGAGGGCACCATCGGCAGCGAGTGGAGCGCGACGAGCACGGTGAGCAATCTCCTCACAACGACGCCTTGGACGACAGCGCTCGGCGGACTCGGGAATGCGACGATCACGCTGACTCTTGCCACCACGCCCGGCGTGACCTACGAAGCCCGCTTTGACGTCATCGCCATCGATTCATGGGATGGGTCCCACGCTACCGCAGGACCTGACACCTTCTCCGCTGGTGCAAATGGCACGACAATTCTTGCCGGTACCATCGGAGCACTAGGCAACTTGCCCACCTTTCCTGGTCTTGCCGACCGGAATCGCGCCAACGAAGGCTACGGCACCAGCGGTACCGATCGTGTCTACGCGCAGCAGATCATTCGCTTCACTGCCACTGCCGCGACCTCAGAAGTGAGCTTCGCAGGCAGTGGCCTGAGCGCTGGCGAAGTCTGGGCCATTGACAACGTGAGCGTCACAGTTGCGCCGCCCCTCGCGCCCGCAACCGTGCCCTATCTCGCCGACTTCGAAGCTGGTGCTGGCCCGGAGTGGAGCAATCGGCTCGTGCTTTCTACCACGACCCATGGCAAAGTGCTTGGCAACTTCTTTGAAGCGCCCGAGGTCACCCTCACTCTCAACACGACGCCAGGCTCGACGTATCGCTTGTTCTTTGACCTTTGGTGCGTTGACAATTGGGACGGGACGCACGCGACGCAAGGACCTGACTTCTTTCGTGTGAAGATCGGCGGAGCAGACATATGGGCCCAGACAATCGGCTTCACTGCGAACAATCCGAGCCTCGCTGCTGTTCCCGAAACCTGCGTGGGCGACCGAGGCCTGGGCAACGCAACCCAGACTGGTGCCAACTGGGCAGACCGCCTCTATCGCCGTCAGTATGCAGATTTCACTGCGGTGGGAAGCACCACCGTCATCTCCTTCGCTGCCGATCTCACCGCGAGTACGAACGAAACATGGGCCCTGGACAACGTCCGCATTGTCCCAGCAAGTAGCGCATCCGCCTTCACTCCCACATTTAGTGGCCTGCCCTTTAGCGCTGGGATGTGGCGCAACCCAACGAACACGACAAGTTCGGGGCTTTTCTGGGCTGATTTCAATAGCGACGGGGTCTCCGAGATGGTGCAGGGAGGGCTGAGTTTCTTGATTCGCTACGATGTGGGTAGCGGTGTCTGGGCGGGTCCTGCGGCGACGTCGCGCGGGGTGCCGCAGACCCTTGCCGACATCGACAACAACGGTCGCATCGATTTTTGGGGCGTTGATTCAGCAACCAAGAGCTCTCGCGGTATTGAGATCGACGGAGCTGGAACAACTGCAATCAACCGCCTCATCTCGAGCGCCACTGACCCCGCCTTTACATGGACTGGCGTACTCCGCGCCATCGCGCCGCTCGATGCCAACGCGGACGGCTGGATCGACTTTGCGCTGATGGGCGACGGCGGCAATGCCCTAGCAATCAACCGCGGCGCAACGAATCTGGGCACGCTCCAGCAGTTTGTGCGAGGCAGCCTTCCTTCGAGTGTGAGCGATGTTGGTTCCGGTGCGTGGAGCGCAACCGGTGACATCAACAACGACACGATTCCTGACATTTTCTGGTCCGTGGGCAGCGGCCGCTTGTGGCTCTCTGATGGCGCAGGCGGATTTACCGCGCAGGGCAGGGGCATCAGTGTGCTCAACTCCGGCACGACACCCGCTGGAGCGATGTTTGCCGATATCGACAACGACCGCGATCTTGATCTGTTCGTAGGTCGCCGTGGGAGCGGCCTCGCCCCGACGCTATGGATCAACACCGGCACAAGCTTCACCGAGCAAGCCGCTTCACGCGGCCTAGGAAGCTTGCGCGATGTAACAGACTCAACGTTCGGCGACTACGACAACGATGGCGACCTCGACATGTTCTTCACCATGGCGGTCGGGTATACCGGTCTAGCGGTCAATCAAGGCAGCAGCGGTGGCTACAACTTCACCATCCTCGACGACGGCACTGTGACCGAGTCTCGCGGTGGCGACTGCTCCCTCTTTGATTTCGACAACGATGGCGATCTTGACTTCTTCTATCAAGCCGAGAGCAGCATCATCCCCACGCGCCAGTTCAGAAACAACAAGAACAACGGCAACCAATCCCTCACCGTCCGCGTCATCGGCAAAGGCGCAGGCTACATCAACACCGCCGCCATCGGCACCCGCGTGGAGCTGTGGGACGCAACCAACACGCAGTTTCTGCAACGCCGCGACGTGGGCCTCGCGAAGGGCGCGGGGGGCATGACGCCTTTGTGGGTGCACTTTGGGGGCGTGAACGAGAACACGGCGTACACGCTGCGGGTGTGGGGTCGAGGCACCATCTACAGCGTGCCCGTCACGCCCGCTGCGGCATCCACCACCTTCACCAGCGGGACGCGGCAGCGGTTCTACACCTTCGACGAGAATGTTCATGCCCCCCGCGTGCAGGTCGTGCAGTTTCGTGAGGCGATGCAGGGCGAGTGATCGCACCCACCTTGCGTAGGCTTGCCTCGTGACCACGCGGCACAGCGCCCTCGCAGCCCCCCAGCCCACCACGACGCTCGACGCCCTCGCCCGCGCGGTCATCACCGCCTCGCTCGCTGCGATCGACGCACTCCCAGGCAGCCGGCGCACCGCCAGCCAGCTCGATGCCCTTGCCCAGGCGCGGGCCCGGCTCGCGCGCATGCGAGCGAGCCCAGTCAGCCTCCCGCGTCCCGTCGTGGTCTTCAATGGCTATCGCGGGTGGTGGGGCCTTGCCAGCACCGTGCGCGATGCGCTCCGCGAAGCCACTGGCAGCAACGACATCATCTTCGTCAGCTACGCCCATCGCGGCACCTTCGCGCAAGCCTGCGACGATGCCCGCCGCACCATCGCCAAGCACCTGGGCCCGCCCGCTGCGCGCGGGGAGGTGCCCTTCGACGCCGTCGGCATCAGCATGGGTGGCCTCGTTGCGCGCGTGCTCGGCACGCGCGGCACGACCGACGCCGATGAGGGCGTGCTGCGCGACGCGCGAGGCAGCGACAGCACCCTGCGCATCGCCACGCTCTACACCCTCAGCACGCCCCACCGTGGCGCGATGCTCGCCCTCCGCATCGCGCCCGACGAAGCCGCCCGCAGCATGCGCCCAGGCTCGCCCCTTGTGCGCGCCTTGCACCGCGCCCATGACGCTCACGCGGGCCCCGCCCTCCACTGCTTCGGCCAAACCCGCGACGCCATCGTGGGCGTCTCGAACACCGCGCCCAAGGGCGTCACGCCCATACGCATGCCAGGCCCGGCGTTTGGGAGCCACTTCACGAGCGCCCGCAACCCTGTGTTCTGGGCACATATCGCAGCCTCCCTCCGGGAAGGCACCAGCCGAGAACACGAGACATCTGCCCCATAAATCTGTTTCCAGTCAGATTCTTCACGTTCAGGGCCCCTTTGCAACCCCTTCGCATTGGTGACACCCCACCGGCGGATTAAGATGTTCTGTCCGGATTTCCGCAACGAAGCTCACCAACCCCGCGAACAGACAGCCACGCGAACGTGGCGCATCGCACCACGATTTTCCATCGGCAGCATCATGAAGACCTCCCAGTATGTCGTTCCCGTCGTGACGATCACGACGCTTGCTTGCCTTGCAGGCCTCGCCTCCGCGCAGGTCGTGCGCAGCGTCACCCGCATCGCCGAGGCGGGCCAGAGCGTCGCGAGCGCAGGCCTCCCTGGTACGAACCAAACGATCTCCACCATCAACAGCTTCGCGAGCACCGACCTGAACGGTGCGCCGGCCTTCACGGGCGTGCTCGAAGATGGCACGAACTTTGTGTGGGTTGGTTCCAACGTCGTCTTCACGACGCCCATGGGCCTGCCCAACGTTCTGGGCACCTTTGAGACCACCTGCCTGGGCAACGCACCGGGCGGCAAGTTTGCCTTCAGCGCGAACGTCAACGGCAACGATGCCATCATCACCCAAGCGGGCGTCCTCGTGCAGGCGGGCGACCCCGTGCCCGGCCTTCCGGGCAAGTTCTTTGGCAATAACAGCAGGCCCCTCATGGCAGGCAACGGGGCCGTCTCGTGGGTGAGCAGCCTCCGCAACACACCCACCGGCTCGAACCTTCCCGATCGCGCCACGGTCCTTTCGCTCGATGGCACGATTGCCACCACCACCGCGCGATTCGTCACGGGCCAGACCTTTGACGGCGTGGTCCTCACCAACGTCCCCGCCCAAGGCATCTACCTCGACCACTCCCTTGCTGACAACGGCTACTCCATCCACCGCATGCGTGCAGCCCTCGATGGCAACCCAGCGACGAACAACACCGAGATCCTCGCGGTGCACGCCGCGAACGGGCCCGTCGTCGCCGTGCGCTCCGGCACCAGCGTGCCCGTCGCGGGTGGTCAAGGCGAGCAGTACTTCATTCCCGCTCCTGGCACCGCAGGCACCGCCTTCGCCGCCATGAGCATCAACAGCGCGGGCGATTGGCTCTCCTCTGCCAATGGCACCAGCGGTGGGGCCCTGCTCCGCAATGGCACCGTCATCGCCAAGAGTGGCGACACGCTCGATGGCATCTTCCTCCTGCAGGTGCAAACTAACGACCGCGTGCAGTCGGTGGGCATCAGCCCCTCGGGCAGCGCAGCTGTTGTGTGGCGCGTCTACGACTTTGGGCTGGGCAGCGGTCGCAACCACCTCTTCACGAGCGTCGCGGGCGACCTGAGCGATGCCTCGCTCGTGCTCGTCGAGGGCGACGAGCTGGACTGGACGGGCGACGGCGCCGCAGACGGCGTGCTGAACACCCTGCCGACCCCGCTGCACCGCACGCTCGACCTCGCGAGCGACAACACCGTTGTCGTCGTCGGGCGCGTCTCGGACGTGGGCGGTGCCAACCCGCGCGACATGGTCCTTCGCGTCGCCTTCGGCGGCACCACGAGCGGGTGCGACAGCATCGACTTCAACGCCGATGGCCTCTTCCCCGACGACAACGACCTCGTGCAGTTCCTCAGCGTGCTCGCGGGTGGTGCCTGCGATAACGACCCAAACTGCAACGACATCGACTTCAACAACGACAGCCTTTTCCCCGACGACAGCGACCTCCTCGCGTTCCTCCGCGTGCTCGCGGGCGGCAACTGCGTCGAGTAAGTGTCAGGGCGGCTTGCACGCCGCCACGACCGCACGAAGAATCTGCCCCTCCGAACTCCCCTCCCTGTGGTCCCTCTCGCCACCCAACCCCACGCCGCCGATGCTGCGCAAGCGGCAAAGGGCACTTCGTGCCGCGTGACGAAGATCGTCGAGCGATTGCACGCGCTCCGTGCCCTCACGGCAGACTACGTCCGCACCGCCCCGATCGGCCCTCCCTCGGCGCCAAACCTGCACCGCGAGCTGGGCCTCACGCGCACCTTCGCGTGGAAGGTCTCACGCTTCCTCGCCAGCACGCGTCACGTCGACATCGTCGAGTTTCTGCTCACCCCCGAGGGTGCCGCCATCCTCGCCCAGCAAGGCGAGCGTGCAACGGGCGATGTCCAGAGCGCAAGGCAATACGTCGAGTCCTACACCCAGAAGCACGCCGCCCTGCTTGCCCTCGGCTCGCTCGACACGCTCGCGGCTCTGCTTCGCAGCGCCGAGGGCGTCGAGACCGAGCTCATCCCCCGTCCGCTGCTGCGCGATGCCTTCCGCGCAAACCGCGCCATTTGGGGCGTGGAAGCGACCACCCTCGTCCGCACCGCCATCATCACCGCCGAACCAGACCGGCCGGATCGCTTGCGATACGTCATCGTCTACATGCTCCACGGCCTGCGCTTGCTTCGCCCGTGCTCAGACTGTCTCATCAGTCGCGAGCGACCCACCCGCGTCGACATGAAGCCCATCGACGTCACCGCGGTGCCAGTCATCCCGCAAGCGAACGCCTCACTCCCCGCAAGCTACATCGCTGAGCTTTGCTCGCCCGCCGGCATCGTCGTCGCACGCCGCATGAGCGATGACCGTGCCGTGACCGACGCCGTCATCGGTCTGGGCGTTGGTGTCAACGAGCCCTGCACCCTCGTCAAGGCCGAGACCTATCCCAACGCCCAAACAAGAGTGCGAAATCGCGATCACACACTCGCCGCACACTCGCTCGAGGTGCGATTTCCAGTCGAGCAGATCGTCATCGAGCAGTACTGTGACCCCGCCCTGGGCCTGGGCGAGCCAACCGCTCAGGTCAAGGCCCTGCTCGACGGGCGACCCTGGTACGAAGCGACCCGTGCCGAGACACTCGCCGTGCCCTGCGATCGCGAGCACGTGACATCGGGCGTGCAGCTTGCGCCCCCGAGTCGGTGCCCGGTGTATGAGCGCGCCCTCGATCTCGTCTTTACCTCGGCGAACATCGACCGCGCCCGCCTCACGCACACCCGCGCGACATATGTCCACCCCCCGGTGCCCACCGTCGCCACAATGATCCGCGCCCTCGCCGAGCGATAGCGTCTGCGGTCCAACGTCTGGCCGACCGCTTTTCGGACTCAAGCCCCCGCGGCCCCCGATCGGTGGGAGTGCGATAGCCACAGAGGGCAATCAGTGCCACTTCCCTCTCCCTTCGGGTTTTCTTGCAACCGCGCGGGGTCGGTATACGTTCTGTAGTCCAGTGGCCCTCTCGCGCGGTCGATGTTCGTCGCTCCGTGCAGCCACGCCCACGAATCCCGTCCTTGCCCAGTCGCGGCACCTTGGTTGGAGGCAGCTCATGACGATCTTCGCAAACGTGCACCAGCGCACCGTTCGCGCCGCAGCCAGCTTGCCCACGAGCGCACGCCGCTCGCTCCGTGCCGGTGCTTTCGCACTTGCCGGCGCGCTCGGTGCCTTGTGTTCGCCGGCACTCGCACAGATCCAGCCCCTGCCCACCGACGGCGCGCAGCAGGCTGCCGCCCGGCAACAAGCTGGCCAACACGCTGATCAGCAGCACGCAGGCCACACCGCCTGGCGCATGCTCGATGCCCTGCCCGCAAGCGTCGAGCAAGGCCGCTCTTGGGTTCGCGCCCGCCGCGGCGCACTCGCAGCGCTCGACCTGCCCGCCCTCCGCACCCTGCTCGCGTCCGCACCGATGGAGTTCACGGGTGCGCAGCCCTTGCTGCTCGCGCTTCCCAACCCGGATGGCGACTGGACCTTCTTCGAAGTCAGCGAGTCGCCCATCATCGAGCCCGGGCTTGCCGCGGCCGCACCGTGGATCAAGACCTACAGCGGCCAGGGCCTGAACGACCCGACATCAACCATCCGCATCGACCTCACGACGCTGGGCTTCCGCGCTCAGGTGCTGGGCGCCGAGCGCAACTGGGCCATCGACCCCGTGACCTTTGAGGACACGACGCACTACGGCATCTATGACCTGAGCGATCTGCCCCGCCCGCAGGATCCCTTCGTCTGCCACAACACCGACCATGGCGCAGTGCCGACGGACGAGAACCCCTTCGCGACCAACGCGCTGGGCACGCAGCTTCGCAGCTATCGCCTCGCGGTTGCCACCACCCCCAGCTACTCCGCGTTCTTTGGCGACAACGCCGCGAACACCCTCTCGGGCATCGTCACCACCGTCAACCGCATGAACCAGATCTTCGAGCGCGACTTCGCAGTCCGCTACGTCCTGGTCGCGAACAACAACCTCCTCATCTACATCGGCACCAGCCCCTACACCGACGGCAACCTGAGCGCGATGCTCAACGAGAACCAGACCAACCTCACCTCAGTCATTGGCGGCGCGAACTACGACATCGGCCACGTGTTCAGTGGCCTGAACCTGGGCGGGCTCGCCGCCCGACCCTCAGCTTGCAACGGCAGCAACAAGGCCCGAGGCGGCACGGGCCTCTCCAGCCCCACAGGCGAGTTCTGGACTGTTCAGTACGTCAGCCACGAGGTGGGCCACCAGATGGGTGCCAACCACAGCTTCAACGCCGACGATGGCGGGCAGTGCCTCGCCAACCGCGCCTCCAGTGCCGCCTACGAGCCGGGCAGCGGCAGCACCATCATGAGCTACCGCGGCCTCTGCGGTGCGAACAACAACCTCCCTGCCACCGACGCGATGTTCAACCAAGGTGCTTATGCCGACATCCGCGCCCACATCACCGGTGCCGGCAACTGCGCTGCGCTGACCAACACCAGCAACACCTTGCCCGTCATCTCGGGCCTCGTCGGGCGTCAGATTCCCAAGGGCACCGCGTTCTTTGCCAGCGCCACAGCGACCGATGCCAACAACGACGCCCTGACCTACAGCTGGGAGCAGCGCAGTCTCGGTGCCGCGCAGTCGCTCCTCGCTGCCGACAATGGCAGCAGCCCGCTCTTCCGCGTCTTCCTCCCAACCACCAGCAACACCCGCTTCTTCCCACGCTACGAAGACGTCGTCGATGGCACGCTCTCCACAGGCGAGAAGTACCCAGCCTTGGGCCGCAGCATGGTGCTGCGACTGCTCGTGCGCGACAATCGCGCAGGCGGCGGCGCCACGGCCTTTGGCGATGTGACGTACACCATCAGCAACACCGCGGGCCCCTTCGCCATCACCAGCAATAACGCGAGCGGGCAGAACTTCGCTGTGGGCTCAGCCACCATCACCTGGGACGTCGCGGGCACCAACGCCTCACCCATCAACACCGCCAACGTGCAGATTCGCCTCTCCGTCGACAACGGCCTCACCTGGCCCTACACCCTTGCCGCCAGCACGCCCAACGACGGCAGCGAGAACGTCACGCTTCCCGCCATCACCGCCAACGGCACTGCCCGCGTCCGCATCGACGCGATCGGCAACGTCTACTACGACCTGACGGACGCACCCGTGAGCATCGCCTGCCCTGCCCCGCCCGTCGTGAGCACTGCCAACGAGTGCTCGCGCGTCGTCATCAACTGGGACGCCGTCCCCGGCGCGACGGGTTATCGCGTTCTTCGGGCCCCCGTCAGCAACCCCAGTGCGCCCGTGCAGATCGCGAGCATCACCAGCTCAACGCTCGTGTGGAACGACACCGGCGCGGTCGCGGGTGTGAGCTATCTCTACCAGGTTCGCATCGTGGGGGGGCAGTGCTCCAGCGGCGGTCCGCTGAGTGCCGCCATCCCCGGGCGCCGCACGCCCTTGCCCACCTTCAACTCGCAGCCCTCCAGCGCAACCGTGAACGAAGGCGACAACGTCAGCTTCTCCGTCACCGCGACCGACGCAACCAGCTACGCCTGGCAGCGCAACGGCACGCCCCTCACCAATGGTGGCGGCATCTCGGGTGCCGACACGCCCACGCTGCTGCTCACCAACGTGCAGGCATCGCAGGCAGGCACCTACCTCTGCGTCATCTCCAACGCCTGCGGCCCTCGCAACGGCACCGCTGCGACGCTCGATGTCGTCTCCGCCGGTTGTGACGGCATCGACTTCAATCAGGATGGCCTCTTCCCCGACGACGCCGACCTGCTCGATTTCCTCAGCGTCCTTGCGGGCGGCGCATGCAGCAGCGACCCCACCCCAGGCTGCAACGACATCGACTTTAACAACGACGGCCTGTTCCCCGACGACAGCGACCTCGTCGCCTTCCTTGCGGTGCTCGCCGGGCAGCCCTGCTAAGGCACGATTCAACCACTTCTCGCTTCGCACGCTTCTGCTGCGCAGGTGCTGCCCTAACCTCTGCCTCCTATGGCAGAGCGCAAACCCTTCGTCGGCGGCAACTGGAAGATGAACACCAACCGCACCAGCGGCAGCGACCTCGCGCGCGGGGTGGTCGATGGGCTCCTCACCGTCGATGGCGTTGAGGCCGCGGTCTTCCCCCCCTTCCCATACCTCCTCACTATCCGCAGCATTCTGCGCGATCGCGGCTCCTCCGTCCGCCTCGGCGCTCAGGACGTCTACTTCCAGAACGACGGAGCCTTCACGGGCGAGGTCAGCCTCGCCATGCAAAAAGACTGCGGCGTGCAGCAGGTGCTCGTGGGCCACAGCGAGCGTCGGCACGTGCTGGGCGAGAAGGACGAGCTCATCAACAAAAAGCTCCGCACCGTGCTCGAGGGCGGGCTGGTGGGCGTGCTGTGCGTGGGCGAGACGCTCGACGAGCGCCTCGCGGGCCACCAGGACATCGTCTGCTCGCGCCAAGTCCGCACCGGCCTTGCCGAGATTCCGGGCAGCATGATCGACCGCCTCGTCGTCGCGTACGAGCCCGTCTGGGCCATCGGCACAGGCAAGACCGCAACGCCCCAAGATGCCCAAGACGCCCACGCCCAGATCCGCTCGCAGCTCTCCAGGCTCTACGGTGCCGAGCTCGCCGCTCGCATCCGCATCATCTACGGCGGCAGCCTGAAGCCCGACCTCGCCGCCGACATGTTCGCCCAGCCCGACATCGACGGCGGCCTCGTGGGCGGCGCAAGCCTGAACGCGGGCGACTTTGTCGCCATCTGCAAGGCAGCGGCGGCGGCGGGCAAGAGCAAGTAAGCGCGCGTTCTCTGGTGGCACGGACGTCGCCTGTGTGTTCTCCGCAGGGCACCAACCGACCCTCGCGCACCCACACGCTCCGACACAATCGCCCTCGCGCTACCGTTCACGCGTGCGAAGACCCAAGCCCTCTCCCACCTGCGGCCCCCTCTGGCGCGTGCCGCTCGATGAGCGCGGGAAGATCCGCATCCGCGATGATGCGGGGGTGCTGCACAGGCTTCGGTCTGCGGGCTGGTTGCACGACATGGCGATCACCTTTGGCGTCGGCGATCGTCACGCGATCGCAAGACTGAGGGCCGAGCGCCTCGCACTCGACCCCACCATGCCGCTGTGGGCATATCGGATCATGCTTGGTTTCATGCTCGTTCTTGGCGGTGCGTCGTGCCTTTTCTTTCTCTGGAGGGCCGCGCAGCAAGTGGGCTCGCTTTTGCCCGCTGCGATCATGGCAGGACCTCTTGCCCTGATGGTGTGGCTCCTCCGGCGTTCAGGGCAAAGAGCGTTGGATCGCCGCAGTCAGTTCTTCATCGTCTCCCGTCGCTTGCTTGAAGGGCATTGCGGCGTGTGCGACTACCAACTGGTGTCGGCGCCGGCACCATCGCAGACGCTCTGCTCAGAGTGTTCCGCGATCTGGGATGTCGACGCATGGCGAGCGAGCTTTGTGCTGCCCGCCTCGGACGCGAAAGCCGATGCTCTGCAAGCTGTCTTCCACGCCGCCGCTGCCGCGCGTCAAGGCAAGCCTGTCGATGCGACGCGCGCGAAGGTCTTTGCATCGACAAGCCGCTGGCAGTCAAAGCGGTACTGGGGGCAAGAGCTGCGAAGGTTTTTGCGCAGGCCGAGCCTTTCCGTGCTGCTGCTGCTGGCGGTCGTCGCTGCGAGCCCCTGGCTCTGGCCCCTCATCGCCCTCGGCGCTCAGACGCCGGGCGATGCAATCGAGGTGCAGGTGCTCGCCCTCATCCTGCCTCTGCTGCTTGCCTTGCTGCTCACGTGCGTCACCATCGTCGAACGTGCCGTCGCCCGCGAGCACGCCGACCGTCGCCACAAAGACTGCTGCGAGCACTGCGAAGCGCCACTGACCATGCAACGCTGCCATGCCGACCGCACCATCCTCTGCCACGACTGCGGCGGGCGACGCTCCCTCGACATCACGCTTCCTTCGTAGTGCCCGCGTCGCACCCCACGATGGTGCCGCGTCATCGCTCTCTCCCTTTATCGCTTTCTTGCTTCATCGCTTTATCGTTCTCCCGCTTTCTCCCTTCCCCCTATTCTCCCCCATGCCCACCCGCGCCTTCGCCGCCGCCTCTGCCACCGCCCCCCTCGCCCCGATGTCCATTGAGCGTCGCCCTCCGCTCGCGTCCGACGTCGAGATCGACATTCTCTTCTGCGGCGTCTGCCACAGCGACCTGCACTTTGCTCGCAACGAGTGGGGCTTTACGCAGTTCCCGGTTGTCCCCGGGCATGAGATCCTGGGCCGCGTCACGCGCGTGGGCAGCAGCGTCCGCAACTTCAAAGTCGGAGACCTTGCCGCCGTGGGCTGCATGGTCGATAGCTGCCGCTCTTGCGACCACTGCAAGCGAGGCCTCGAGCAGTTTTGCTTCGGGCCTGGGGGCTGCGTGTTTAGCTATAACGGCGCCGACAAGCACCTGGGCGGCATGACCTTCGGCGGCTATAGCGAGAAGGTCGTCTGCGACGAGGCCTTCACGCTCAAGGTGCCCACCACGCTCGACCCCGCCCGGGCCGCCCCGCTCCTCTGCGCGGGCATCACCACCTACTCCCCGCTCAAGAAGTGGGGCGCGGGCCCGGATGGCACGCTTAAGGGCAAAAAGGTGGGCATCGTGGGCCTGGGTGGCCTGGGGCACATGGGCGTGAAGTTCGCGCACGCGATGGGCGCGCACACGGTGCTCTTCACCACCTCGCAGGGCAAGGTCGCCGATGGCAAAAAGCTCGGCGCCCACGACGTTGTGATTTCGAAGGATGCCGATGCGATGGCCAAGCACGCGAGCAGCTTCGACCTCATCGTCGACACCGTCTCTGCCGACCACGACATCAACGCCTACATGGCCCTTCTCAAGCTCGACGGCACCCTCGTGATGGTGGGCGTGCCGCCCAACCCGCAGGCGATCCACGCCTTCAGCCTGATCATGCCGCGTCGCAACCTCGCGGGCAGCCTCATCGGCGGCATCGCCGAGACGCAAGAAATGCTCGACTTCTGCGGCAAGCACAACGTGCAGTGCGACATCGAGCTCATCAAGATGCAGCAGATTAATGAGGCGTACGAGCGGATGCTGAAGAGCGACGTGAAGTATCGGTTTGTGATCGATATGGCGAGCTTGAAGGGATAAGTCACGCGGAGGCGGATTGCCGATGTCGATGGAGGTGTGCCGTGAGTCTGTACTACTCAGAAAAGCCTGAGAGTTCGCCACTGACACCGCCCGTGCCTCCACCAGAGGCAGCGCCCCAAACGCCGCAGCCAACGATCGCATCGACCGCGAGTCGAGACGATCCGATCTTTAGTGCGCTGGCTCAGCTCATCCGCCCGGACCTGCACCCCAAGCTGTTCATCACATCCTCAACGACCAAGCCGTTCCGGGTCAACCTCAAACGCACACATGAGGTCAGGTTCGTCCAGCAGCTCGCTGCAGGGAAGGGGCCGCGCAAACTCCAGCACATGGCTGGCGATCGCGAGGCGGTCAGGGCATATTGTCATCGCGCAGCTGAATCGATGTGGAAGCAAGTCACGGACAATCTTCCTAACTGGGCAAAGCTCCCCGACTCGCTGTCTCATACCTCATCGCCAGATATCAGCTCTCTCGTCTCGCCCTGGCCCCCGATTGCGCGCGTGTTCACCTGCGAATCTTGCGAGGGTCAAAGGCGGCGTTCGTGCGGTCGCTGCAATGCGAAGGGGCGCCGCACCTGCTCAAGGTGCGAGGGCGAAGGGCGCCAAGCCTGTTCCGCTTGCGACGGCAAAGGCGAGTTTGTCTGCCGACGTTGCAACGGTACAGGCACGGTGAACGAGATGCTCAACGGCCCGATCTATGAGCCATTCGCCAAGAATGTGCTGACCAATCAGGGCTTCGGAAACTACCAGTGCCCCTCTTGCCATGGCGCACGTGCAGAACGTTGCCACGCGTGTCAACAGGGAGAGGTTGTTTGCTCGGGCTGCGGCGGAAGCAAGATCGTTTCCTGCGACGGGTGTGGCGGCGCAGGCTCGAACCCATGCGACCCCTGCGACGCAACGGGCCTGCAACACGAGCTCACGACGCCTGCCTGCGTGGTTCACTCCCACGACACACTCTCCGTTGTTGGCGATGAAGTCGACCGCGACATGCTCACACAGCTCACCGCGCGGCACGTCGGCGTCCTGGGCGACTTTGAACGCAATGACATTGCCTCTCAGCCAAACCAACTGACCATCACCTACGCCCTCTTTGGAACGCGCACGACGATCACGTTTGAGTCCAGCGGCACACCCTTTGTGCTGCATCGCTGGGGCCCTCGCCAGTACAACGACTTCAAGGGCACCATTTATGACCCTCTGCTTGAGCCCGACGTGGCGGCGCTCGAAAAGGTCGTCAAGCCTCGTCGCTGGTGGCGCGAGCGCGGGTCCATTCCGCGCGCCGTCGATCAGTTGCTCGCCTCACCCGTGTTTGCCGACCTCGTCGACCCAAGACACGGCACCGGCGCCGCCAGAGTCGCTGCCATCGAGAGTTTCATGTCCACCCTCGAGTCGCAAGGCTGGCTGCAAGCCGCTCTCCTCAAACGTGGTCTGGCTGCGCTCTCTCTGGCGGCGCCGAAGCTGCTCGCTCCGCAGCTTCGTCCTGCGATGCTCGCGTTCGCGTTGCTGGCGTGCTTGCTCCTTGCAGCCGTCTACCTCACCCCCGGTTCAACGATCGAGGCAGGCGGGCAACAGCTCGCGATCCTGCTGGGTCGGGACTTTCCGTCCACACTCCGCGCAGCTGAGTTTCACGAATCCGAGTCCTTTGTTCTTCGAGCCGTGGTCGCCCTCGTCCTGATGCCCACACTGCTCCTGCTATGGCTGCCCGTCGGCTGGTTCCAGCGTCGGCGCTTTATGCGAGGTCGCTACAGGGCGTTGCTGCTCTCGGCAAAGAGTCCTGCCTCACTCGGTGTTTTCGCCCGATCGCTGAGATCGTGGCTCGCCCTCCTTTGGATGATCTCGACAACGGCGTACTTCATCGTCCGCGTTCTGCCACACGTTCAGTCCTGAGTATCCGTTGCCCCGCGAAGCGTGCAGTGCCTGGTTCGCTGCCGTCTCAGTTGGACTCTCGCGTCAAGTCGGCGAACACGTCTTCGAGTCTGCCGGACTCGATCGCGAGGCCCTCGACGTGCCAGCCTCTGCTGGTGCAGACTTGCATCGCTCGTTGCGCGAGCTGCGTGCTGCCGCCGCCGCCTTGCGCGTTCGCGTTCGTCGTCATCGGAAACAGTGTGAAGCGGCCTTCATGGCGAACCCCTTCATTCCCTGCGCGGGCGACGCTCGCGACGCCCTGGATCGAAGCCAGCTCCACCTCCACGTTCGTCCCCGCGCTCGCGCGCACGCTCACGCTCACCGCTTGGTGATACTTGCTGCGCTCCAGCAACTGCTGGGGCGTCGCATCCGCCACCAACCTGCCCTTGCGAATCACGATCGCCCGCGTGCACACTGCCTCCACCTCTTCGAGGATGTGCGTGCTCAGAATAATCGCCTTGCCCTCGCGGCTCTTGCCGCTCTCTTCGCGTGCCATCGCCTTGATGAGGTTCCGCACCTCCAGCTTTTGGTTGGGGTCCAGGCCGTCTGTGGGCTCGTCCATAATCAGCACGTCGGGCGAATGCAGAATCGCCTGCGCCAGCCCCACGCGCCGCTTAAACCCCTTGCTCAGCGTCTCGATGGGCTGCCGCAGCACGCCCTCGAGGTTCGTCCGCGCAATCGCCTTGGCGATTGCCCGCTCGCGCTCCTCGCCTGCTAGCCCGCGCACGCTCGCACAGAACCGCAGGAACGACGCGGGCGTCATCTCGCCATATGCCGGCGCACCCTCGGGCAAGTATCCAAGCTCTCGCTGGGCCGCGATGGTGTGCGTGCTCACGTCCAGCCCCGCCACCCGAGCCGTGCCCGCGTCGGGCGTGAGATAGCCCGTGACCATCTTCATCGTCGTGCTCTTGCCCGCGCCGTTGGGGCCCAAAAACGCCACGACCTCGCCCGGGCGCACGGCAAACGACACGTCATCCACCGCGACCAGCTCGCCAAACCGCTTGCACAACCCTTGAACTTCAATCAGCGCCATAGAGCAAATGCTAGTCGAGGCACTCCGGCGCGTCACCCGTCGCCATCAGCCCGCCCCAGCCAACCGGATCATCCCGCACAGCCCTTCCAGCCGCACCCGCCCCCGCACTTTCTTCCTGCTGCCGCGCCCTCAGCGCTGGCACGCCCTGCCCCTGTTTCCCATCGTCTTGCGGTTCTTGCGGGTGGCATGCCCCGGCATCGGGCCGGCTTTGCTCCCACGCCGCAAGCCTCACTCCTCTGCGTGGAGCACTCGCGTCATGAAGCCAGCCAGCAGCCCCCTCGGACACAAGGTCCTGAACCTCTCCTCCACCCACCGCGCCATCAACCTGCGCGACTGGCGCCCAGGCAATGGCCCCGCCATCCTCCGCCCGGGCACGAGTGCGATCCAGCAGCCCGCCCCCGTACCGGTCGCTCCCCTTCAGCAAGTCCGCAAGGAGGTCAAAGCCAGCGTCCGTGCCCTCACCCTCCGCACCACCGACACCACGCTCGCGCCGTCCAGCCTCCTCCCCGTTCCCAACGCCGAGGAGCGCGTCTCCATGGAGTTCTCGAAGCTCGAGGGCAACGTCGCCTGCGCGCGCCTCCACGGCATCACCCCCTCACCCCTCGAGCTTGAGCGCGTGGGCCAAGAAATCCGCGGCATGCTCGCTCTCGGCCCCGCCAGCCTCATCGTCGACGTCGCCGACGTCGGCAGCTTTCACTGCGCCCTCGTGAACTGGCTGCTCGACCTGCGCCTCTCGTGCTCGCGCCTGGGCGGCTTCCTCGTGCTCACGGGCCTCTCTGCCCAAGCCCACGACATGCTCGTGAGCACAGGCCTCGCCCGCAAGCTGCACCTCGCCGACAGCGTGCCCGAAGCCCACGCCACCATCCTCCACACCCGCCACCGCGCCGCGGCGTGACCAGAGAGCGTTGAGCCGACCCAACCCACTCACCCAACCAACCAACCCAACCCACCGCACCAACCCAACACCTCTCTTCTTTATCGCTTTCCCGCTTTCCCGCTTTATCGCTCTATCGCTCTATCGCTCTTCCTCACCTCAGCCCATATTCCCGCAGCTTCCGATACAGCGTCCGCTCGCCAATCCCCAGCAGCTTCGACGCGTGCTCTCGGTTCCCCTGCGTCAGCCGCAGCGTCTCGCGGATCGCGCGCTTCTCGATCTGCTCCAGGCTCGTGCCCGCAAGGCTTGCTCCCACCTGCTGCCCGCTCTCGCCCTCGTCGTCACCCGTCGCGCGCACATCTTCCGGAATATGCCTGGGCTCCATCGTGAGCGCCGCCCCTTTGGGCACCTCCTCCGCGAGCGCGAGCACCACCATGTTCTGCACCACGTTCAGCAGCTGCCGCACGTTGCCGGGCCAGTGATACGCCGTGAGGCGCATGAGCGCCGCATCGCTCACGGTGGGCACGCTCACCTCCGCCTTGCTCGGCGCAAGCTCGTGCGCAAACCGCTCTACTGCCATGGCCACCAGCGCGGGGATGTCCTCCCTCCGCTCGCGCAGCGGTGCCAGCGCGATCGTGCTGCCATTGATGCGGAAGTACAAATCTTCGCGAAACGCCCCGGTCTTCACCATCTCGCGCAGGTCGCGGTTGGTTGCGCTCACAAACCGCACATCCGCCTTCCGCGCCTCGTTGCTCCCCAGCCGCACCACTTCGCCACTCTCCAGCACGCGCAGCAGCTTCGCCTGCATCGTCAGCGGCATGTCGCCGATCTCATCAAGAAACAGCGTCCCCCCATCGGCATACTCAAACACGCCCTGGCGATCCTTGTCCGCACCCGTGAACGCCCCCTTCACGTGCCCAAACAGCTGATCTTCGAGCAGGCTCTCGCTCTGTCCCGCGCAGTTGAAGGTCACATACCGCTGCCCGCTCCGCCTGCTGTTGCGATGGATCGCAGCCGCGATCACCTCCTTGCCCGTCCCGCTCTCGCCCGTGATGAGCGTCGGAATCGTGCTCGCCGCGATCAGCCGCACCTGCCGCAGCACGCGCCGCATGGGCTCGCTTGCCGCAACCACGCCCTCAAACCCCGCATGCTCCACGCGCTCTTGCAGCCTGGTGTTGGTGTGCCGCAGCAGCACCGTCTGCGCCGCACGCCCGACGAGGTTGCGAAACACTTCCAAGTCGAGCGGCTTCTGAATGAAGTCATACGCCCCGAGCTTGAACGCCGCCCGCGCCGTCGGCACATCTCCGTGCGCCGTCACCAGCACCGTCTCGCTCTGTGCCTGCACCGCACGCGCGAGCGCGAGCACAAACAGCCCCGCGTTCCCGCCATCGCTCGCGACCGCCGTCTGCCCGAGCGCCCCGCGCACCGTCGCGATCGCATCCGCCGACAACCCCGCAACCTTCCCCACGTCAAACCCCGCACTCCCGGGCATCCGCAGGTCGGTCACGATGACGTCAAAGCTCCCAAACCGCAGCTCCTCCACAGCCCGCGCCACGTCATGCACGAGCGTGCACACATGCCCGGGCCGGCGCAAGGCCTCCGCCATTACCTCGGCATGGTCCACCTCGTCCTCGACGATGAGCACCTGTGCAGCCATGTTTGTGGATGTCATGCCCAACCATAGAGCGGACGCCCAGGCACAGAGGCCCAGGAAGCCTCGCCAAGTCCGTTGACCTGCTCGTGAACAACTGGTCGGGCAGTTTGATCCCGAGTATAATGTTTTTCGTCAATGAGCGTCGCAAGTGACTGCTCGGGAGTTTGCACACACGAGTTGGGCACAAAGGGGTAAGCACGTGAAGATCAACCGTCTCTTGAGCGCTGTCTGCGTCACCTGCGCCGGGCTGGCCGTTCCCGACGCGCTTGCACAGGAATATCCCACCGAAACCCAGCTGCGCTTTGAAGTCTGGAACGGTTCAACCTGGGACTCGCGCGTCGTCGCCCGCCCTGGGACGCAAGTCGAGTTTCGCGTCGTCGTGAGCTACACGGGCTCAAACACCCAGATCAAGGCCTTTGGCAGCAGCCGCTACCAGCCCATGATCAGCAACTGGGACAATGACGGTGCGTCCAGGGACTCGCTTGGCACGTGGCGCAATGGCGGGGCATCCGGAGATTACATGCCGGGTGACACCATGCTGTCCGCCGCGGAAGGGCAGAGCGGCGCGCCCCTCGCCAGTTATGGTCGCGTCGGCTTCGGCTATCACGGCCAGGCGACGCAGTTCTTCAACGTCCTCACGAGCTTTCATCACAACAATGGCTCGTTCGGAGCACCCGCCGGCTCCTGGCTGCGGATCGCTGGCACCTTCGGAAGCCAGTGGCCTCGCACAGGGACGGAGGCAAGTTGGGGTGCGGATGATGCAAACCGAGTGCTTCGCGGCGTGAGCTCGACGCAACACGTCGAGACGCTTGCGACGGGTGATCCAAATCCGTTCTGGGTTGGCGGCACGCAAGATGTCGTCCTGTTTCGACAGGCCATCGTGCTGAGCAGCGATAGCACCTCCCGCAGCCTCGCTATCACGACCGATCCGAGCACCTTCTTGCGTGCGTCGAACCTCGGCACCGACAACCGACGCTACATGCTTTGGCAGACCTTCCAAGACGGTCCGCCCTTCGGCTCCTACCGCTCCGCTGTCGACATCGTCGGTGCGGAGGTGATCGTCACGCCCAACATCCCCGCTCCCGGTTTCGCGGCATTCCTGACTGGAACGCTCGTGTCGAGCAGGCGGCAGCGCCGCAAGGCCTGAGCCTACGGCTGCCAACTCACCGCACCGGTTCGCACCTCTCAACATCCGACGTCACCCGATGCCAGCTGGCGTCGGGTGCTTGATGTCCTGGCGCACCGGCCTGGCCTCGCTCGACTCCCACCTCCGCGCCGCCGCCCAAAGTTCGGACGTCAAGGTCTTCTAACCCCGCGCGATTGACACATTCGCATCCGAACACTGTCACCTTCCACGCGTAGAATCATCCGATACTTCTCTCTTTGCGAACCGCTGTCCAGCGGCCTTCCGCCAGGATCAAAAAACCATGCACACCCACACCGAAACTGCCCCCGCCACCACCGAAACCCAAGGCGTCATCCTCACCGAGACCGCCGCTCGCGAGGTCAAGTCCATCATCCAGCAGCAAGAGCTCGATGCCGACAAGGTCCGCCTCCGCGTGGGCGTCAAGGGCGGCGGGTGCAGCGGCTTTAGCTACATCCTCGACCTCACCGAAACCCAGAAGGACACCGACGAGCTCTTTGAGATGCACGGCGTCAAGATCATCGTCGACCCCAAGAGCCTGCTCTATCTCAACGGCGTGACCGTCGACTTCCGCGACGAACTCATGGGCCGCGGCTTCGTCTTCTCCAACCCCAACGCCACCAGCAGCTGCGGCTGCGGCAGCAGCTTCAGCGCCTAACGCGAGCCCGATTGCGCCAGCAACGGGACGGGCCTGCCGTACTCCACTACATCCCCCCCCGCGCCCGCCCTCTGCACCCCCCTGCGCACTCTCCCAACCACACCCCCAATCACCCCACACACCCCCATGCCCGCCCCCCACCGAGCCTCACCCCTGACCCTCGCGTGTGTCGCGGTTGTGCATGCGCTGAGTGCCACTGCATACGCCGCCCAACCAACAACCAAGCCCACTGCCCTCGCCACCACCACCAAGGCCCCACCGACATCCGACCCCGCCTGGCTCGACACCTACGAGACGCGACCAATCACCGTTCACGTCACCGTTCTCGACTTTGACGGAACGCCACTTGAGAATGTTGCTCTCACACATGAGCGATTTACCGATGCCAACGGAAAGGTAACGCTCGACAACTGGTTTCGTCGTCCGGTTGGCGAGATCGATCCCAACAGCGGTTGGATCATCCGCATTGACCTTCGGGCAGCAAAGAGAAATGGCCAACCTGTCCCGAACCTCATTGCACAGCGCCAGATCTCGACACCTCGGTGGATCAAGCCTGTCGAACTTGTTGATGATGTCGCGAATGTCACAGTAACTCTTGCGAAGCCCGTCCCCTTCCATGCCACATTAAATGTGGTAATGCCTGCGGACTACGTTGCACCAATTGATCACCCAAGCCCACCGATCGATGCTTACGTGAACACGGTGTTGTACTGGGAGGTCGGAAATCTTGAATGGACCTTGGGTTTGGTGCGTCGTCCCGGCGACCCAGCGAAAGGTACTGCACGAATCGCTACGCCACCCCTCGGTCAGTTTTACCTTTGGCACCAGTTCCAAGGTCAACCCTTTACGCGAGCTATTAGCCAGCCACCAGTCGACCAGCCATTCAATATCGGCGAATTCACCATGACGCTCTTGAAGTCTGACAAAGAGGTTCGCATCACGCTTACGCCAGACTATTCCGCCTTCGCGCTCGATTGCACGAGTGTTTACGGAACTGGCCTTACGCTCATTCGTGTTGATGACCTCCGCATGTGGAGCTGGGAGCGCACCGGCATCGGCTTGCAGACCTCGTGGAATGGAAGCGACCTCCCGACCCTCGTTGCACCCGGCAAATACGTTGCCATGCTCGGCGCGTGGAACGGCTCACCATTCCAACTCGGCGTCCTCCGCGCCATGCGGAGCGGCATCGACGCGACCCAAGTGCTTCCAACATTCGAGGTCTTGCCAGACAGCCCCGTCCTCGAACGCAGCTACAACGCAGGCGACCTCCTCCGCGGCATGCACGCCCTCACCCAGCAAGCCGGCCCCGCCCAACCAGTCCTCCCCACCGAGCCCGCCGC
>JAIYDA010000120.1 GCA_027487735.1 Planctomycetaceae bacterium
CCCCTCGAACGCATCTTCCTCGTCGACAACACCTGGGCGGCATCGCCCGCGGCGGGCTCGGCTCGGCTCTCGCACGTCCGCCGCAGCGGAGCCAACGTGCTGTGGGAGCGTTCGACGGCCACCACCCCCAACGCCGAGTTCATCGCCTGGCCCAGCTCGATGCGACCGGGTTCGATGCCGCGCGAAGGGACCTTCAACATGCTGCAGCCCGAAAGCTCGACGATGCTGCGGGTGGGCGATGCGCGCATTCGCGACGTGGTGCAGCGCGGGGGTGTCGTGACGTTTGCGTGGCACGCCATCGATGTCGACAGCGGCGTCGCGATCGGCTGGACGAGTGCCTTCCCCGGGCCCGATTCCAACGCCATCGTCGGCAGCGGCGTCATCGCCGAGGGCATCAACAACGCCTGCGCGTCCCCAAACATCGCCATCAACTGCGCGGGCGACATCGCCTTCTCCTTTGTGCGTGGAGGGCTTGAGCGCTTTGCTGAGGCTGGCTGGCTCGTGCGCCGCGCGAATGGGCAGAGCACAGGCCCGCAAACGCTGAAAGCCGGGGTGGCTCCGTTCGCGCGTGGCTCGACGGGCACCTCAGCACAATGGAGCACCACCAGCGGCGCGGTGGTCGATCCGGCGAACGACACGAGCTTTTGGGTCGCGGGCTCGTTTGCTGCACAGCCTGAGGGCCAGGGCAACGAAGCGACTCGCTGGGGCACGTGGTGGGGCCGCGTGGGCACGAGCTCGGGCGAGGGGTGCGAGCCTGTCTGGTCGCGGGTTGAGCCCGTGCGCGGGCCGAGCGGTCGCTACGCCCACGCCATGGCCTTTGACGGGGCTCGCGGCCGCACCTTGCTGTTTGGCGGCATCACTGCAACCGGCACGCCGCAAAGCGACCTCTGGTCGTGGGATGGCTCGAGCTGGCGTCTGCTGCTGCGCGACGCGGGCCCGCCTGCGCGGTTTGCCCATCGCATGGTCAGCGATCCGCAGACAGGCGACGTCTATCTCTTTGGTGGTGCCCCCGCGAACCCCACCGCGGGCAACGCGTCCTTGGGCGACCTGTGGAAGTTTGATGGCTCACGCTGGACGCTCCTCAGCACCGTGCCCGACCTTGCGCGGCGCGAGCATGCGATGGCCTTTGATAGCGCACGCCGCGCGATCGTCATCCATGGCGGGCGCGACCGCAGCGACGTGGTGCGGGGCGACACCTGGGTCTACTCCCTCGCCACCGCGCAGTGGACCGGCGCGGTGGGCGGCCCGAGCGCACGCACCGCGAGCGCGATGGCGTTTGACGCTGCCCGAGGCCGCACTGTGCTCGTGGGTGGGCTGAGTAACTTCGTTGCGTTGAGCGACACGTGGGAGTGGACGGGCACGGCGTGGGTGCAGGCGGCACCAACAAACCCTGCGCCGCCCACGCACACCACGACGCTCGCATATGACGCGAGCGCCCAGCGCGTTGTGATGTATGCGGGCAAGGGCCAGGAGACCATCCGCGCCTCGCGCTGGGAGTATGACGGCGTGACGTGGCGCGAGTATCTCAACCTCGCGCCGATTGACCGCAAAGACCACGCCTTCGCGTATGACGCTGCCCGCAACGTCTTTGTCATTCATGCGGGCGAGGGCCCGCTGGGTGTGACGCTTGACGACACGTGGGAGATGAGCGTGCAGAGCGATCGGGGTGTTGCGACGAGCAAGCCGAAGGGGGGGAGTGGGCCGGCGGGGAGGAGTGACGCCGCGGGCGGGTGGGACCCGACAAACGAGGTGATCTGGATGTGGGGCGGCGAGAACCCCTCCGCGATTGAAGCACTCCGCGAGTCGTGGGTCTGGAGCGGCGATGCTTGGGGCCGCGCGAGTACGCACGGTTCGCCCGTTCCAGCGGCCCGTGCCCGCACCGCACTCACCTGGGTGCCGGGCGATTCCACTGCGGGCACGTCACCCGGCATGCTGCTCTACGGCGGTATGACGGCTAGCGCAACCGAACTGGGCGATCGCTGGTTGCTTGACACAACTGGCCGCTGGCGTCAGCTGACCAACCCCGTGCCAGCGGCGATTGGGGTGCGATCGGGCCATGCAGCAACCGCGACGTTCTTTCCGCAACTCGGCACTGTGATTCTCGGCGGTGCAGCCGGAGCGACAGGTCTTGCAGACTGCTGGCAGACGAAGGATGGCGTCACCTGGACTGCCCTTCCGACCCCTCCCGATTGGATGATTGGAACGCCTCGACGAATCGAGAGAGCCTCAGCGACGATCGACCAAGTCGGCGCACTGGTCGTGACTGGCGGACTCGTACGCAACAGCGTCGCAAACACGCAGACCTTTGTTCTCGACCCTCCCCTGGGAACGCCGCAGGCCTCGTGGGCGCGGGTCTTCCAGTCGCCTTCCGCAACAGCCGCGCCCACGGCAGGACGCCTGACATCTCTGGGGGCGATTGCGGCAACTGGCTACCTCAGGGCGCCGGAAATGCAGCTGTTCCGCTGGGTTCGATCACCGGACTTTGTCGGCAACTCGCAGTTTCAGCGACTGCTCGAGCCAGCATTCATCGGACCCTCACGGACTCTCTCGCTGCTTGTGGAAGCTCCTCGCGGAAGTGGTCGAGTGGTCCTCTTCGGAGGGCTCGCAAGCGCTGGGGGAGTCCTCGCAGACACCTACAGATTTGATCCGGATGCAACGGCGCGATGGCTCCCACCTGTACCAGTCCAGGTGGAGGCCGATGAGTACTTCTCACCTGGCCTCGGCTCAGTCCACACGCTGACCGCCCTCGGCGTGCCCGAGGGGGCGAGCGTTCGCTGGCGTCGCGTCGAGGAGTCCGGTGTGAGCCAAGAACTCACCGATGATCGCTTCGAAGGAGAGAACACCCCTGTCCTCACGATCCGCGGGGCGACGTCCGATGATCTTGCGACGTTTCAGTTCAACAGCTACCGGGGACCAAGCTTTGAGGCCGTGCTCACCAGCCCCTGCGGCACGCCGCAGTTTTTCAGCAGCCGTCGCATCCAGCTTCGACTGATTCCTGACGAACTTCCAACGTTCTACAAGCCCTTCAACCTGACATTCTCCGGCATAAATTCGCGTGCCACCGGAACAGCTTTCGGCCCGACCGAAGGAGAGGTTCTCAGGTCGGCGGCGGTCGACGGCAATCGCGTGACGAACTACTCCGGAGGTGGCAGCACCGGCTCTGGGTTCGACTCGTTGTTTGGCACATTTGAAGCAGACGCTACCGTGGCATCGTCGGGCTCCATCGAGGGCATCCCGAACGTCGTTGGCCAGCAGCTCCAGGCTTGGGGCTCTTGGGGTGGCAGCATCGCGGACCGCATACCCGTCGACACGATCGCCTACGCGAGTGTCACGATGGGTTCGCTGTCTTACACGCTGGATTTTCCGGCTTGGGTCCGCGACCGGACGACAGATCAGGTGTCGCGCGTCAATCCTGGTACATACTCCGTAGCCGGAAACATCGGCGGGGCGGTCTCCTCCTCGGCGAACCGAACCCTTGGAGGCGGCTTCTCCCTCGACCTTGAGTTTCTTGCCCTTCGCCCCACCCCCACCTGCGACCCCATCGACTTCAACCAAAACGCCCTCTTCCCCGAAGACGAGGACCTCATCGACTTCCTTTCCGTCCTTGCGGGTGGGCCTTGCAGCCCGGGAAACACCTGCAACGACATCGATTTCAACAACGATGGGCTCTTCCCTGCCGACGACGATCTGGTCGCGTTCCTCCGGGTGCTTGCGGGGGGCGACTGCTAGCCCCTCTCCCCGCAACCGCCCACCCCCTCCTTGCGGACAGTCCCGCCCCGCGCCTATCCTGTTTTTCGATCGTCCATTGGGCCCCACGCGGACTCCCAGTCCGCTCCAAGGCTCCCCCGTTCCACTCCTGAGGTTCTTCTCGCATGGAAAAGCTCTTTTATTCGCTCGAAGAAGCCGCCCAGCGCCTGGGCAAGTCGGCAGATCAGGTCCGCCAGATGGCCGCCAGCGGGCAGCTCTCTGAGTTCCGCGATCGCGACAAGCTCATGTTCAAGAAGGAGCAGGTCGACCTCCTTGCGGGCGGCGAGGAAGAGCCCCTCAAGCTCGCAGACTCGGGCGAGCTCGAGCCCCTGAGCCTCCAGAGCTCGGGCAGCAGCATCTCCCTGAAGGACGACGCCCGCAACGACAGCCGGAGCGGCACGGGCGGCATCAGCCTGCTCGACGACAGCACGGGCGACGAAGATGCCAACGCCGTCACCCGCATCACCCCCTCTGCGGCCCTCGTCGACCCGGGCGAAGCCAAGAGCGCGAGCGGCAGCGGCAGCGCGGGCCTGCTCGACCTCACGCGCGAGGCCGACGACACCAGCCTCGGGGCAGGACTGCTCGATGACGTGTATGGCAACGAGACCGTTGCCAGCGCGAGCGCACCCGGCGCCGAAGGTGGCAACACCGACGCCGAGCAGGGCGGCGCACTGTTTGAAAACCCCGTTGCGAGCGACACCAGCTTTGAGCCAGCAGCCGCAGCCGCTGCGGGCGGAGCGATGGTGCTTGCTGAGCCCTACGACGGCCCGGGCTCGGGCCTGGTGGGCGGCCTTGCCATCGGCGCAATCGCGGCCCTGGGCATCGCGGCCTTCGCCCTCATCAGCAGCATGAGCAGCGGCGGCGGCAGCCGACCTAACGAGCTGCTCACCACCCTGAGCACCAACTGGATGGCGATCGTCGGCGGGTGCGCAGGCCTCGCCCTCGTCGCGGCTGGGTTGGGGTGGTTCCTTGGTCGGAAGAGCTAAGGACCAACAGCAGAGTGCGATGTGAGGGTGGGTCGCGTCTTCGACGCGACGTGTGGTTGTGCTTTTGTCGCGCGTCTTTCGCGGGGCCCTGGGCCCGCGAAGCTGGCTGTGCCATGGTCGCAACGACCTGCAAGCGCATCTGCCGATGGCACAGCGACATTCACGCGATCGCGCCGCTCGCGCCTGCCCCGTCTCGCCGGCCACCCCCTGACCACCACGCCTGACCAGGCAAGCGAGCCTGTCGACGGTTCCGATGTCGGCGTCATCTCCTCCGGGGTGTTACTGGCGGCTCAGGCAATGGCCGGCCCTCGCGCTTCGCCGCGACTAACTCAGCGACCCATGCGCGGTCTATCGCCTCATTCGCGGAGGCCTCCGCTGGCGTCTCGCCGAGAATGTCGATCCGTTCCTGAGCAAACAAATACGCGCCTGTAGAGTGCCAAAGCATGCGACGTATGTTGTGCCAATCGACAATCCAGATGCGCACTCCCCTGTGCCCAGTAGCAGTAGCCACCTCATTTCCATCGGGAGACCATGCAACTGCATCAACCCACTTATCGTGGCCTCTCAGCTCAATGCATGGTCGCGAATCGACTAACGACCACACCCTCGCGATCCTGTCCTTTGAACCTGCAATCACTCTTTTCCCATCTGGACTCCACGCAACAGAATCGATCTCACGCATATGGGAATAAGGAAGTGCTCTCCAATCGAATACAAAACGCTGATTGAACGATTGGTCGCTCGGCTCTACCACCGACACCACGCCATCTTTCGCGGAACTGACAACATATCCACTTGATTCGGACCAAGACACGGATGTAACAACATCATTATGCACATCTAATATCCGGCTACCGCCACCTGCTCCTTGCAGATCAATCTCGCAAACTCGATTTCCTGCTGCAACGATAAGTTTTTTGCCGCCTTCACCCCACGAAAGGTCGTGCACCTGATCTTCCATGACAACATTCTTAATAACAACGTCTCGTGCTCCCACTTGCCATATCATGACGTTTCGATCGTTTGCGGCAGATGCAATGTAGTCACCACATGGACTCCACGCAATCGCATCAATTGATCCCGCAAGATCTCTCCGTGACCCAAAGACGGTTGGATCACGCTTGGTAATCGGATCAATGATTTCAATCGTATTCTTGCCGCCGGCGATTGCGATTAGATTGCCACCCGGCGACCAGGACATGTCTGCGATCCACATTCCATAGTCGTACGCATAAACAATGGACCAGTCATCAGTCGACAACACACGAAAACGTCCATCGCCGAATGCCTCCGCAAGGTAACGTCCGTCGGGACTATACTCCAGACCACTAGTACCCACTTCACTATCAACTTGCAGTCCAACTACCTTTGGTTCAGGATAACCCCCGGTGCTCCAAATGCACACAGTGCCATCCGACAATGTCGTGACAAATTGCGTGCCGTCTGGACTCCATGAAAAACTACCAACGTCACCAACATTCTTTGTCCATTGTAATGCCCTAGTCACGCTGTCCCACAAGGACATAACTCCGTCGTCTGTCAAGATTAGCAGTTTGTCTCCCAAAGGTTGCCAAGCAACATCACGAAGCTGATCTTCGAATGAAATGCTGTATGGCTGCCCAGACTCCATATCCCACACAATGACAGCTTTTCCAGAGTATCGAGCATACAAAGCGAGGTATTCTGAATCGTATCTCCAGCTTACATCTCTAACTGGCACTTTTGTGTAATTGTCATTATCAAGAACTTCTGGAAGCTCCTGAACTGCTTGTTCTCCATGAGCGCGCCACACTCTCGTGACATTGTCATAAGATGCAGAAGCTATAAACTGAGCGTTGGGGCTCCATTCTGCACCGGCAAACCAAGCCAACGGATCTGGAGCCTCGAGAGGTACCATTGATGAGTCTGGCTGGCGCATGTCAACGATAAACGCATTACCCCCATTGTTTGGCAAAACGAGTACCCGCTGGCTTACTGGACACCAACGCGCCCCCCCAGCAATTGCACCATAACCAGAACGTCCATTACCAAACTCCGAAACTTCAGAAATGGAAATACGGCTTTCGCCACGTGAGTTCAATGTTGACGTAATGCATAGAAACGTTCCGTCCTTGCTCATGTTTAGTGATGTAACTGGTTCACCAATGTCAACTTGTTTTATTTCCATAGAATCGGTTCGAATTATTTTCACAAGCCCGTTTATACAAGATGTAGCTAGAACATTCCCTTGAGATGACCATTCCAAAGCAGATATCTCACCCCTATGCTGGGTAACAACGGAGGGACTTGCGAGCGTTGCGATTTCCCACAGCAAGACTCGACCATCTCTGCCTCCGGTAGCCAACGATGTGCCATTCGGACTCCATGCCACAGCGGTTACGAGTCCTTCATGGCCCCTCAGTCGCAACCTTAACTGATCGTCGCTATTCTTCAGCCACTTGTCTCTCGTCGATGCCGGGAGCTCCGTCCGTAACGCCGCCGGAAGCTCTCGCAGTATCAGCCGCATGATCGCCGGATTAGCGTCAGCCCTCGACCCCGCCTCGGTGAAAATCAAGCGCTCCAGCGCACGTTCACCTGCCGCGACCGCTTCCCTCTCATTTGCCTTTGCTAATTGCTCCTGCTCCTTCGCCACCCCCCGCTGCCACACCGCCACTCCCGTCAACCCCGCCATCGCCAGCATCACCGCTGCCACGCTCGCGATCCACGTTTGCATCACGCGTCGCCGCCGGCGTGCTTCGCGTTGCCAGAGCTCGTCGAACCCCACGCCCAGAATCGCCGCCACGACGCGGACCAGCGCCTTGCGGTTGCGCACCTTGGTGCTGGCTTCCTGCCCGCCGCCGGGGCGCACGTCGGCGGCGAGGGGCTCGACGCGATCGCGGATGACGACGCGTTCGCCCGCTTGGGTCACCACCTCACGATCCACGAATCGCAGAGGCTCCGGAAAGCTCTGGTCGGGCTCACCCTCGATGAGCACTGCCAGGATGCGATCGCCCCGACCCAGCGCGCGAAACCGCTCGATCTCCTGCCGCACCCACACGCTCTCGGGCGTGCGGGGCGAGCAGACGACAATGAGGCAACCGCTGCCCTCCAAGGCAGTTTCCAGGCTCTTGCTCAGGTTCGCATCAACGGGCAAGTCCTCTTGATCGCGGAAAACAGGCCTCAATCGCTTCGGATGTCCCTGCTGCACCAGCGAGTCGGGCACGACGAACCGCTCGATCTCATCGTGCAGCCACTTTGCCCAGGCGATGTCCGCAGGCTTGTGGCGATAGCTGATGAACGCAACGTACTTCCTTTCTGCGGGCTGGGCTTGCGGCATGTGCGCAGTCTACCGCACGAAGCCCTTGCCCGCAAGCCCCTCCCCCCACCGCTCGCCCTGCGTCGATCGTCGCTTCTATCATCGCGATTCTGGTTTTGGTTTGGTTGAGCCCGAGAAGGAACACGCCATGGCGACGCCCGCTGGTCTGCACAGCCTGCCTCACGACGAGGTGATCCCGATTCTCGACTTTGGCAGCCAGACGGCTCAGCTCATCGCGCGCCGCCTGCGCGAGATCGGCGTGTTTAGCTGGCTCGTCTCGCCCTCCATCTCGCCTGCGCAGCTGCTGGCGATGAAGCCCAAGGGCATCGTCCTCAGTGGCGGACCCGCCAGCGTGTATGAGCCTGGCGCGCCCACCTGCGACCCCGCGATCTTTGGCCTTGGCATCCCGGTGCTGGGCATCTGCTACGGCATGCAGCTTGCAGCCCACCTGCTGGGTGGCAAGGTGCAGAACGCTCAGCACCGAGAGTTTGGTCGGGCGCACCTTGCCGTGGCCCACCCCTCGCACGCGCTGCTGCGCAACGTGCCCGATCGCACGACGGTGTGGATGAGCCATGGCGACCAGGTGACGGAACTCGGTGGTGGGTTTGGAAGTGGGGCTTCCGCCGGCGCGAGCTCCACCGCGCAGTTCCGCTCGCTCGCCAGCACCAGCACCTGCCCCAACGCGATCGTCGAGCTGCTCGACCCCAGCAAGGGCCGCACGCTCTACGGCGTGCAGTTTCACCCGGAGGTGACGCACACGCCCCACGGCGTTGACCTGCTCCGCAACTTCGCCCTCGACATCTGCGGCTGCAAGGGCGACTGGCGCATGAGCGACTACGCCGAGCAGGCGGGCCAGCGCATCCGCGAGCGTGTGGGCAAGGCGGGCGTGGTCTGTGGCCTTTCGGGCGGTGTCGACAGTGCCGTCGTCGCCGCGCTGCTGCACAAGGCCATCGGCAGCCAGCTGCACTGCGTGTTTGTCGACACCGGCCTGCTCCGCAACGGCGAGCGCCAGCTGGTCGAGAGCACCTTCCGCGACCACTTCAAGATCGACCTGCGCGTCGTCGATGCGGGCGCCGAGTTTCTCGCGGACCTTGCGGGCATCACCGACCCGCAAGAGAAGCGCAAGCGCATCGGCAAGCGGTTCATCGATGTCTTCAAGGTCGCTGCCAAGGGCGTGCACGACGCGCGCTTCCTCGCGCAGGGCACGCTCTACCCCGATGTGATCGAGAGCGGACACGGGCACGCGGGCACTGCCGCGGGCATCAAGCTGCACCACAACGTGGGCGGCTTGCCCGCCGACCTGGGGTTTGAGCTCGTCGAGCCCCTGCGCGAGCTGTTCAAGGACGAAGTCCGCAAGCTGGGCAGCGTGCTGGGATTGCCCGATCAGTTGGTGTGGAGGCACCCCTTCCCCGGGCCTGGGCTTGCGGTGCGCGTGCTGGGAGAGGTGACGCGCGACAAGCTCGCCATCCTTCGCGACGCAGACGAGATCCTGCTCGAAGAGATCGTGGCGGCAAACCTCTATCGGCGCACGAGCCAGGTCTTTGCGGTGCTGCTACCCGTGCAGAGCGTGGGCGTGATGGGCGATGGGCGAACCTATGAGAGCACGATCGCGATCCGCGCCGTCGAAACCCAGGACTTCATGACCGCAGACTGGGCCCGCATTCCGTACGACGTGCTCGCACGCATCAGCAGCCGCATCATCAACGAAGTCCGCGGCATCAACCGCGTGGTGTATGACATCAGCAGCAAGCCCCCCGCGACGATCGAGTGGGAGTGACCAGGCGCACAGGGCACGCGCGTTCCTCCCCTCGTGCCGCGTGCCCAGTGCCTGTTGCCTTCTCTACTCCCACTCAAAGCTGCGCCGCAGCTCATAGCTCTTGCGCCGGATCGCAACCCCCGCGATCAGGCCCACAAACATCCACTGCACCACCAGGCTGCTGCCCCCGTAGCTTACTAAGGGCAGCGTGATGCCAATGATGGGCAAGAGCCCCAGATTCATGCCGATGTTCACCATCGTCTGCGCAAAGAAGAACCCCGCAGCCCCCACGCACAACAGCCTGCCGATGGGGTCCTCGCACACCCCTGCCGTCCACAGCGCCCCGAGCACCCACAGCAGGCATAGCCCAACCGTCAGCAAGCCCCCCAGCAGCCCAAAGCGCGACACGATGCTCGCGAGCACCATGTCGTTGTGCCGCTCGGGCAACGCATTGAAGTGCTGCAGCGTCCGGCTTCGCTCCTCCCCCAGCCCCGTCACCTGCCCCGCGCCGATCAGCCGCTGCGCCGTGACCGACTGCATGTTGATGTCCTGGTTCGCGCTGGTGTCGCCTGCGATCTGCTGCAGCAAGCCATTGATGCGTGCCTTCTGGTGGGGCAGCAGCAGCGGATATGCCGCTGGGGCAAAGCAGCAAGCCAGAAGCACGACGATCGTGAGGTGCCGCAGCCTCGCCCCCGCCGCGATGAGAATGAAGAACAGGCTGGGCACAAACAGCATCGCGGTGCCCAGGTCTGGCTGCAGCATGATGAGCGCGATGGGCAGGCCAGCGATCACCGCTGTGCGTGCCAGCCCCTTGAAGGTGCGATGCTCGCTCGTGTAGCGCAGCGTCCAGGCCATCGCGAGCACGAAGGCGATCTTGGTCATCTCGCTGGGCTGGAAGTTGAGCGGGCCCAGGTCAATCCAGCTCCGCGCCCCGCCCCGAGGCCGCACGATCGACGTGGGGATGAAGGGCAGCAGCAGAAAGATGAGCAGGCCCAGGCACGCGAAGTAAAAGGGCCAGGCCAGGGCACCGATCCGCCGGTGGTTCAGCAGCGTGCACACGCCCGCCACGCACAGGGCGATCACCAGAAAGACGCCCTGCGTGCTCGCCCGGGGTGCCCAGCCCGTGGTGGGCTCGATCACGCCCGCGGTGATGCGCAAGGGCTGAGCGGTGTCGATCGCGAGGATGCCAATGAGCGTGAGCCCCAGCGCGGCGAGCACGGTGATCCATGCTGGGCCTAGGCGCTCGATGACCATGCCCACGACGCTCAACCACGAGCGCTGCGCCAGAGACGAACTTGGAGAATACGGAGCACGCACAACGAGAAGCCTCAGCCGCCGGATCGCCCTGCACAACCTGCTCGCACGCTATCGCCTGGGCGTGCGCCCGGTGCG
>JAIYDA010000109.1 GCA_027487735.1 Planctomycetaceae bacterium
ATGGGGCGGAGTGGTTTACGAAGCATGGCGCGGCGAGCACGATTCCGAATGCACCGGGCAGTTTCGGTACGAAGCTGATGGGCGTGAGCGGGCATGTGAATCGCCCTGGCGTGTTTGAGCTCGAGCTGGGCACGCCCTTGCGCGTGATCGTCGAAGAACTCTGCGGCGGCATTCGCAACGGCAAGAAGTTCAAGGGCGCGATCGCGGGCGGCATCAGCATGGGCATCTTGGGGCCCGATCAGTATGACGCGGAGATGGACTTTGACATTGGCCGCAAGAACAACGTGCTGGGGCTTGGCACGGCGTGCCCCACAGTGTTTGACGAGGACACCGACATGGTGGCGGTGGCGCGCAACATCGCGCGGTTCTTCAAGCACGAGAGCTGCGGGCAGTGCACCCCTTGCCGCGAGGGAAGCGGATGGTTGTTTCAGCTCATGAGCCGCATTGAAGAGGGCGGGGCGAAGACGAAGGACCTGGACCTTGCGCTGGAGATTGCGACGAGCATGGGCAGCATGCCCGGCACGACGATCTGCGGCCTCGCCGATGGCAACAACTGGGCGATTCGCACGATCATGAACAAGTACTGGAGCGAGTTTGAGAAGAAGGTGAAGCCGACGTTTGTGCAGGTGAGGATGAGTGTGGGGGCGGGGGCGAGGTAGGGGAGGTGGCTGCGGCTGAGTGCATCCTCGGTTTCAGGAAACTTTGTTCAAGGAAGCTTGTGCAATGGCACCATATAGAGTTGTTCAGGGCAATCTCGACTTTATCGGCAACAGCGTGTTTTCCGATCAAGGGCCGGGCGTCGTGGATTACTCGGTGCTGCGAGTTGCGGGCGAGGACTTTCGAAACGTCTGGGCACATCACGAAATATGTAACTTTGAAGTCGGAGAGAATGTGCGCTTTTTTCTCGCCAAAAAAGGCATCATTGGTAGGAAGTGGGCCTTGCTGGCGGTTGAGACGACGAATGGGCGATTTTCGATGGGACTTGCGAAGGTTGTGCTGCTTTATGTCGCTTTGTTTGTGATGTGGGGTTTGGCTCTTCTACCGGTGTCTTGCTTTGTGATATCCCCTTTCGTCAAAGGAGGGGGATTCAACTCACCGATCCCTCTCATCTCTTTAGCGCTGGCACTTGCTTTTTTGATTAAAGGTTTTAGCTATTCGCGAGTAGTGTTCGCGCTCTCAAAATTTTAGTTACTGGCGCGAGACTTTCGTGGCTTCTTGAACTCCGAGTGCACCATCATGTCGCCACCCCACACACCCCCGTAACAATCCCAATGCACGCCACATTCAGCACCAGCCCCGCGCGCACCATGTCGCGCACGCGGAGCATGCCGCTGGTGAAGACGAGGGCGTTGGGGGGCGTGCCGCTGGGCATCATGAAGGCGAAGCTCACGCCCAGCGCGACGGCAAAGCAGAGGGGCAGGGCCTGCACGCCCAGCACCGGCGCGGCGGTTGCGACCACGGGCAGCAGCACCGTTGCCACCGCGGTGTTGCTGCCCACCTCGCTGATGAAGATCGCGGTCGCCGCGACGATCGCGAGGATGGCGATGGTGTGCAGCCCGCCCAGGCCTTGAAAGAGCACGCCCAGATAGTCGTCGACGCCGTTGGCGCTGATGGCGGCTGCGAGTGAGAGGCCGCCGCCAAAGAGCAGCAGGATGCCCCAGGGGATTCTGCCCGCGGTCTTCCAGTCGAGCGCGAACTCGCCGCGCTTGGGGTCGATGGGCAGCACGAAGAGCACGAGCGCCGAGAGGATCGCGATGCCCGCATCGGTGAGCAGATACTCGGTGCGTCCGCCCCGCTCGCGTGTCAGGCCCAGCGCCTGTGCGAGCGGCAGGCGGAAGATCCACGAGAGCGCGGCGGACACAAAGACCGCGAGCACCGCCCACTCGCCGCGCGAGAGTGCGCCGAGCTCGCGCAGGCGCATGCGGAGCATGTCGTGTGCGCCGCTGATGCACACGCTGCCCGCGGGAAACAGCCAGAGCAGGATGCCCCATGCCACGGGCAGCGTGAGGAGCATCGCGGGCACGCCCACGCGCGCCCACTGCCCGAAGGTCACGGTCTGCCCTAGCTCTTTGGAGACGAACCCGACCATCACGCCGTTGGGGGGCGAGCCGATGATGGTGGCAACGCCGCCGATGCTCGCGCCATAGGCGACGGCGAGCATGCACGCGATGGCGAAGCGTTTGCAGGCTGGGTCGTCGGGGTTGTTGCCCGCTTGCTCGTGCTGCCCGCGCGCGAGCGAGACGACGCCCAGGGCGATGGGCAGCATCATGATCGCGGCGGCGGTGTTGGAGACCCACATGCTGATGGCGGCTGTGGCGCAGAGCAGGCCCGCGACGAGGCGTGCTGGGCTCGCGCCGAGCGCGAGCATGACGAGCAGTGCGATGCGCGTGTGCAGGTTCCACTTTTCCATCGCGGCCCCAAGCAGCATGCCCCCAAGAAACAAGAACACGACCTCATCGGCGTATGGAGCTGCCGCGTCGCGCATGCTCGCGACTCCCAGCAGCGGAAACAGCGCGAGGGGGAGCAACGCCGCGGCCTCGATGGCGATGGCTTCGCTGATCCACCAGACTGCAAGCCACGCTCCGACGGCGAGGGTCATGCGACCTGCGGGCGTCAGGCCATCGCCTCCTGGTGCGGGCAACAACGCGAGCACGAGCAGTGCGGCGATGGGCCCGAGGAAGAGGCCGATGAGGCGAGTGGGGGGCATGGCTCAACGTAGGCAGGGGCCCGGCGCTCGCTACCGCTTGTCCGTCAGCCCAAGCTCCGCCTCGGGCTCGAGCTCGTCAAGCCGCGTGATGACCCACACGGGTTCGTCGTCCCAGCGCACTTCGAAGGTCAGCTCCACGGGGTCGCCCACCGCAATTCCATCCAGCCGCACGCCCGGCACGATGGCCGGGAACTCCATCACCATCTCCTCCATGCCCACGACCTCACCCTTGCGGTTGAGAAAGTCCTCGATGCGGGCGTGATGGATCATGAGGTAGCCAGCCTTCGCGCCGGGCAGCGCATCGATGCGTCCGCGCGTGGTGTAGGCACGCTGCGCGGGCCCCTTGGGCGTGTGCACCACCGTCGCGCCCAGCGGCACGATGTTGTCCTGGTTGAGGGGCAGGTCATTGCCCGAAACGGGCCCGGAGTACGTGCCTCCCGCGGGGCCCGCCATGCCCGGCGAGCCGCTTGGCCCAGTGCGAGCGGGCACCGCGAGCCCGCCCCCAAAGTTCTTGGGCGGCGCAACGACAAACGACACGGCGAGAGCAAGCCCGACCAGCACGCACAACCCAGCGACGATGCGGATGAGCCAGAGCATCACGCGATTGTATTCGAGGCGTGGGGCGAGCGGGACGCAGCGATGGGCGAGCACGGCAATCGCCTAAAGTCCTCTCACCGCATGGATGCAGACCGCCAGAAACAACTCCAGGCCTTCGTCGATTACGCCAAGACTCTCGACGGCGACGAGAAGGGCGAGGCCCAGGTCTTCCTCGACCGTTTGTTCCGCGCCTTCAGCCGCAACGGCTACAAGGAGGCCGGAGCCAAGCTCGAAGAGCGCGTGACCAACGACCGCGGCGGTACGTCTTTCGCCGATTTGGTGTGGAAGCCGGTGGTTCTCATCGAAATGAAGAAGCGCGGCGAGGACTTGTCGCGCCACTTGACCCAGGCCTTTGACTACTGGGTTCGCCTTGTGCCCAATCGGCCTCAGTATGTCGTCCTGTGCAACTTCGACGAGTTCCGCATCTACGACTTTGACCAAGACATCAACCAGCCGCAAGACACACTGACGCTTGATGAGCTCCCCCAGCGTTCTGGCCCGCTTGATTTCCTCTGGCCCACCAACGAACGAGCCCGCTTCCGCATCGACCGCGAAGATGCCACGCGCAAAGCCGCCGCCAAACTGAGCGCAATCTACCAATCCCTGAAGCCCAAGCACCCCGGCGGCGCGGATGGGGCGCAGCGATTTGTTCTGCAAGCCCTCGTCTGCTTCTTTTCCGAGGATATTGGTCTGCTGCCTCGCGCGTTCTTCACCGACCTCTTGGAGGAGTGCGTCAGCCCGCCCAAGGCCTTCGATCTGCTCGATGGACTCTTCCGCGCCATGAACCAGCGGGGCGGCGTCGCGGGCGGGCGGTACAAAGGCGTCGAGTACTTCAATGGCGGCATCTTCGCGGAGTCAGCGGCAGTCGAGCTCGACCCGCTGCACGAAGTCGCGATGCTGAAGGAGGCGTCGACGTACAACTGGTCGCACGTCTCGCCCGACATCTTCGGCACGATTTTTCAGCACTCGATGGATGCGGACGAACGACATGCGATGGGTGCGCACTACACGGCGCAGGCCGACATCATGCGCATCGTGAAGCCGACGATCGTTGATCCGTTCACGCGAGCCTTGGAACGGGCGGGCACGCTGAAAGAACTGACTGCACTGCGCGACCGGCTCACGTCCGTCCGCGTCTTGGACCCTGCTTGCGGCAGCGGGAACTTTCTGTACATCGCCTACCGCGAGATGCGCCGCCTTGAGGCCGCGATCATCCGCAAGCAGAGCGAGATCTCCAAGCGCGACATGACGGGACAGACCGGCTTCGGCGGCGTCTCGCCCCGCCAGTTCTACGGGATGGATGTCCTGCCCTTCGCCGTCGAACTCGCTAAGGTGACGCTCAGCCTCGCTCCCAAGCTCGCGAGCGACGAACTTCACACCACCGAGCGAGCGCTCCCGCTCGCCAACCTCGACAACAACATCAAAGTCCAAGATGCCCTGCTGGATGACCAAGGAAAGCAAACTCCCTGGCCCGCCGCCGACATCATCATCGGCAACCCTCCCTTCCTCGGAGCCAAGCGTCTCAAGCCCGAGCGCGGGGCCGATTACGTCAACGCGCTCCGCAAGGCGTATCCCGATGTGCCGGGCATGGCCGACTACTGCGTCTACTGGTTCCGCCGGGCCCACGATCATTTGCAGCCCTGCACCGCCGCCAACTGGCACGCCGGGAGAGCTGGGCTGGTCGGCACCCAGAACATCCGCAACAATCAGTCGCGGGTGGGCGGCCTGGACCATATCGTTGCCTCGGGAACCATTGTCGAAGCCGTCGAGAACATGCCGTGGAGCGGCGAGGCCAACGTGCACGTATCCATCGCCAATTGGGTCAAGAACGTCAAGGTGAGTAAGCCCGCTGCTGCAGCCGGGAGCGATGCACCAACCCCGATGCCCGGCCCCGGGCCGAGTCTCAAGGATCGCGCCGCAGCCAAGGCCGCCAAGGCCAAAGCAGGCACGCCGCCGCCGGGAGGCGGGGGCTTCGCCAAGGCAGCCGACGCGACCGCAGCCGCAGAAGAAGACGGCGGCCAGCCCGCTGACGACGACGACATAGCCCGCAACATGGCCCCCGCGCGGCGACTGTGGACCAAAGTCGAAGCGACTGCGGAACTCGTCGAAGATGAGAAAGAGCCCCAGCGTCCCAAGACCATCACGCTGGGCAAGCACGGCAAGATTCGCAAGGACAAGAGCTACGAAATGGCCGCGCGCGAGAGCGCGGAGATTTCGCCGAGTCTGTCAGACGAAGTGGACACGAGCGCGGCCCAGGTGCTGGCGTGCAACGCCGAACCGCAGCGGTGCTTCAATGGCCAGTTCCCGCGTCACCACGGCTTTGTGCTTTCACCCGCCGAAGCGAAGAAACTCGTTGCGGGTCCGCTCAAGCGCAACAAGGCCGTGGTGCATCCCTTCATGATCGGGCGCGATCTTGTCACCGAGGGAAAGCCCACCCGCTGGGTCATTGATTTCCAAAAGCGGACAGTGCTCGAAGCACAAGCCTTTCCCGAGCCATTCGCGGTCATCGAAAAGAAAGTTCTTCCACACATTAAGGCCTACGCCGACAAGGAACGGCGCGAGACCGGACTGGAAAAGGGTCAGGACCAGACTTGGCTGCGCTCTTGGTGGCAGCATTTTCGCTGCCGCAAGGAGTTGATTGACGCCGTTTCCGAGGCGGATCGGTACATCGTCTGCTCGGGCGTCACCAAACGGCCCATCTTCTCGTTCGTCTCCTCGGACATTCGGCCAGATCACGCCCTGTTCGCCTTCGCCTTCGCCGACGACTACTCCTTCGCCGTGCTCCAGAGCAACGTCCACTGGCAATGGTTCATCACCAAGTGCAGCAAGCTCACCGAACGATTCCGCTACACGCCCGAGTCCGTCTTCGACACCTTCCCCTGGCCCCAATCTCCCACCAAAAAGCAGATCAAGACCGTCGCCGCCGCCGGACGCGAGATTCGCGCGGTCCGCGCCAAAGTCCTGCCCACCATGTCCGGCGGCCTGCGGGCCCTCTACCGCACGCTCGAACTCCCCGGCAGCAACCCCTTGAAGGATGCCCACGCCGCTCTCGATGCCGCCGTGATGGAAGCCTACGGATTTAGTGCCCGCAAGGACCTGCTCAAGCAACTGCTCGACCTCAACGCTGCCGTCGCCCGCGCGATCAAGCAAGGCCAAAGCGTCACCGCCCCCGGCGTGCCCGAAAGCTACGGCGATGCAAGCGACCTGATCTCCAGCGACTGCATCGAGCCCGAGTAGCGTGCAAGCCGTGCGTGCGAGTTTTTTGCCTCGAGCTCAACAAACGCAAAACGCCCATGCGCCTCGCGCATGAGCGTTGGTCATTTCGTTTAGCATGGAACGCACACACCGCACCTGCGCGGCGCCGGCCTTTACTTCGCCTTCACGCTGAGGTACTTCGCCACGTTCGCCAGGTCGCCGGCGAGCGCGAGCGTGAAGGGCAGCGTCCACGTCGCGCCAGCCACAACGTGCACGACCTTCGCGCTCTTCTCGCGGCTGTACCAGTCGCGGTTGCCGCGGTTGTACACGATCATGCGCTGGCGGCGCATCCGCTGGGCGCGACGCAGGGCCTTCTTGTTCGCCGGGTCCAGGCGCATCAGGCGGGCGATGGTGTCCTGCGTGTTCTCAGCGAGGGGGACCTTCGTCACCGTGCACACCAACTCTTGACCGGGCTTGTAGCTCGACATGGCAAACTTCCTTCTGCGGTGCAATCCCGCTCGGCGTCGCGCCGGGCAGGGCCAAAACTCTAGGCTTCGCCCGCCTCAGCGTCCACTGCCTCGCTATGGTTGCCTCGCATGTCCGTCTCCCAACCCACTTTCGACCCCAGCGCACCCCACCAGCTCCGCCCGCACCTGCGGCGGGTGCGGCTGTTTCCGGCTCAGATGGCCAATCAGCAGGCGATGGGCATTGCCGATGCTCAGCAACTGTCCGAGAAAATGGTCCTCACGAGCCCAGCAGCCCAGTTTGTCCTCCCCTTGATGGATGGAACCCGCGATCTCGCGACCATCGTCACGGCGGTGCAGCGCGGGCTCACCATCGAGATTTTGCAGCAGCTTGTCGCCCAGCTCGACGACGCGGGCCTGCTGTTTGGTCCGGCCTTCGACGCGCTGCAAGCCCGTGTGCACCAAGAGTTTGACAGCAGCGACACCCTGCCCCCCGCCAGCACCGCCGCCCTGGCCGATGCCGCCGGTGCCGCAGCCGCGGGCGGGCAAGAAGCCTGGGACGCGCTCGACGATGCTGCGAAAGAAAAGCTGGGGGCCGAGCGCCTCGTCGTGCTGTTGGACGAGTGGATCAGCATGGCCCTCAAGGATGCCGAGAAGCCCAGCCTCGATGCGCTGCCCCAGGCGATCGTGGCTCCGCACCTCGACTATCCGCGCGGCTGGATCAACTACGCCAGCGTGTGGGGCAGGTTGCGCGTGGTCGATCGGCCGGCTCGCGTGGTCATCCTGGGCACGAACCACTTCGGGCAGGGCACGGGCGTGGTGGGGTGCGACAAGGGCTTTGCCTCGCCCCTGGGCACGTGCGACCTCGACCGCGCGTTCTTCGATGCGCTCCGGCGTGAGCTGGGGCCCGAGCAGACGCAGCTGCTGCTGAAGGATCGCTTCGACCACGAGCGCGAGCACTCCATCGAGCTGCAGATTCCTTGGGTGCAGCATGTGTTTGGGAAGGACGAAGCGGGCAAGCATGTGCCGGTCTTCGCCGCGCTCATGCACGACCCGACGGCGAACGCTGGGCAGAGCTATGACGGCAACGGGCTCGCGTTTGATCCGTTTGTCGAGGCCCTGCGGGCCGCGATCGCGAAGGTGCCGGGCAAGACGCTGGTGGTCTGCTCGGCAGACCTGTCGCACGTGGGCATGGCCTTTGGCGACCAGGTGCAGCTCGTGGGCGAGGGGCCCGAGATCGAGGAGAACCGCAACCGCGTCTTCCGCCACGATCGCGACATGCTGAAGATCCTCATGGACAACAAGCCCGACGAGCTGCTCACCGCGTTCAGCTGGCAGGGCAACCACACGCGCTGGTGCAGCATCGGCGCACTCGTTGCGACGTGGAAGGTCTGCTCCGAGCAAGGCACCCCGGGCAGCGGCGGCGTGGAGCTGTTCAACTACGCCGGCGCGATGGACGAGCAGGGCACCACGTTGGTCACGAGCGTGTCGATGGTGGTGAAGTAAAGGGAAGAGGCACTGGGCAGTAGGCAACAGGCACGAGGGAGATGCGCTTTGGTGTGGGCGCGGGAGGGTTTGGTGGTGCTTTGGCTGGCGCAGCAACTTCCGCAGCAAACAACGCAGCAGGCGCAGATGGTCGCGGTGCCAGTCGGCCCGTGGGACGGGCTGAGCGTGCTTGCGCTGCGGGTGGCGATGTGCGTGGTGGGGGCGGGGCTCATCGCCCTCAGCCTTTGGGTGCTGCGCGGGCGGCGAGACGACCACGCGGCCCGCGTGCAAGCCAGGCGCGAGGAACTTGCCAAGCTCGGCAAGCTCGGCACGACGGACGCGACCAAACTCCCCGAGGGCGAAGCTCGCCTCAGCACCCGCAGTGCCCTGCGGGCCATGAGCGAGCCCACGCGCCTGGTCGTGGGCATCTCGCTGCTGCTCGCGGGCTATCACCTGCTCGCGTATGGCTTGCCCCCCGCCGCGATGCCCTTCCGCGTGCCGATGGATCGGCTGTGGATGCTGGGCGTGGGGCTGGTGGGTGCGTGCGGGGTGAGTGTGTGGTTGGATCGGTGGATTGAGGATGAGAGAGAGTGAGGCATTCGGAATTCGGGATTCGGCATTCGGGGTGGGGTGGACGAGCATGCGCGCGGTTGGGGTGGTTGCGAGGCAGTATCTCTTTGAGCTTTGAGCTCGAGGTGGTGCGCTGTCGAGCGGAGCGGCCTTTGTCGACATGCGGTGCGCAGAACGCACAGGCGAGACGCCTGTGCCACCATGAGAGAGCGGCGGCGTGCTGCCCGGCGCACCCGGTTGAGCGCTCATGCGGCTTACGCGAGAGCATCAGATGCGCAGCTTGCAAACACGGCGAGCGATGGTTTCAAGCGCATCTTCTCCTCCGAAGCAAGAGAACGACGGTCAAACACGGCAGCACTGTGGAAGGAGCGGGGATAACGCTCGCAACCCGAAACCCCGCAGTCGTAAATGCCAACTGTGACGTATTCAAAATCGCATCAATCCGATCGGAATAGTCTGCAAAGCCGGGATCACCTCCCTTTGCGGACCCGATCACGAACCGATAGGTTTGGTTGGGTCGACCGGGGTTCTCAAGGTTCTCCGTCATCTCTCGTGCGCCGCCGCTCGCGTCAAGCAAGCCCCAGGGCGTCGTGACGTGTGGGTACGCACCGACGCCCCAGTATCGCAAGTCGGTCACGCCCGAGTTGGTCGTTCCGCCGAGCTGAGGTGGGGCAGAGATCGGCAGCGCATTCGAGGTTGTGGGAAACAGCCAATATCCAGGCTGATCGAGCCCATAGCGATTCGGATCAAAGTAGAACGCCTTGATCGTCTCTTCAACGCTTGGAATCCAGAATCGGGCACCGGGCAAGCGCGTGCCCTGGATGGGAAACCTGCCGTCGGCCCCTGGCACGAAGAGCGACGCGTCATAAGCCCCCGTGACGAATGCTTCGACAGTGCTCGCCTTGTCGTTGTGTAGCCAGTTGCAGTAGCGCGCTGCGAGAGGGAAGTTGGGTTGAGCTGCGTGCGTGGCGAAGGGTGGAATGAGCTCAAACAAGCCGCTTGAGTCGGTTACAACGCCCGCACCCAGTAGAATGCGATCGTCGTCTGACGCGAAGGGCGCATACGCCCTCGCAAACTCCAGCCACTGGTTCGCACTCACCTCGGTGCGAGTGACACGAAACTCATACGCGATCGAGCCAACGGGCACATCGGGCCGATCCGCCCAAGGCCTCTCGCTCGGCAGCGTGCCGCGATTGCCCGCGGCCCCAACCGTGACAAAGTCGTGCCCGTAGCTTGGGGGTACAGACTGGGCCAGAGCACCGGCACTCACGAGTGCTATCGCCAGGCCCGCAGTGCAGAGTTTGAGAGGCGAGGTCTTCATCGCTCGGGTCTGCCAGACCCGACACGCCTGGACCCGCGTCGCCCACACCTTGTTTTCAGTGCCCAGCATCGCATCGCTCCCGGTTGCGGATTGTGGCATCCATCACGCAATCTTCGCCCGCTGCCACATCGCGTCAAAGGCCCATGACCAAACACATGACCCAACACCTCGGTCAGGGCCTCAAACCACATGCCAAAGCACATGCCAAAGCACATGGCGGCCCGGGCGTGTCGCCTGGCCCACCAGAACTTCTTTCACCTTCTCTGCCCAGGCCCGAAGACCGACGACACGAAAAAACCCCGCAGCTGTGCGGGGTTTGTCGTGTGTGATTGCTGAGCTCACATCGCTTAGCGCTTCCCGGTCCGCAGCCCGCGCATCAGCAGCTTGGGCGGCAGCTTCGTGGGCACGATGCCACCCGGGAACTTGCTGGCATCGACGGGACCAGCGGCGGGTGCCGCCACCGGTGCGCTCGCTGAGGCAGCGATCGGCATGACCGGCGAAATCGGTGCCGGGCTCGCGCCACTCGCGATCGCCTCGACAGCCGCTGGTGCGGACGCGGCTGGCGCCTCGACCACCACAGGGAGCCCGACTGGCAGCTTGGGGCGCACCGCGTTCTCGATGCGGTTGGCCTTCGTGTTGGGCGCAGCCGCTGGGGGCGGGGTCGCGGGGCCGTTGGGGCTCACGACCTTGAGCCCGCCATCGCGGCGCGGGTCAAACGGTGCGCGATAGCTCGCGGGGGGCGTGTCGCTCGCCTTGAAGTCGGGGTATTCGAGGCGCGGCACTTCCTGGTTGATGAGCAGCTCGATGTTGGTCAGCAGCTCGCCCTGGTCGGGGGTCACGAAGCTCCACGAGATGCCGCTGCGACCGGCGCGGGCGGTGCGCCCGATGCGGTGCACGTAGATCTCGGGGTCCTCGGGCAGGTCGAAGTTGATGACGTGCGTCACGCCATCGACGTCGATGCCGCGGCTGGCAAGGTCGCTCGCGACGAGCACGCTCAGCTCGCCATCGCGGAGGCGCTGCATGACGCTGTTGCGCTTGCCCTGGGGCATGTCGCCGTGGATCGCGAAGGCGTTGATGCCGCGGGCAGAAAGGCCAGCCGCGATCTCGTCGACGTGGCGCTTGAGGCGGCAGAAGACGACGGTGAGGGCGGGCTCTTCGTGGCGCAGCAGGTGCAGCAGCAGGCGCTTCTTGTCCCAAGGGTTCACGGTGAGGTAGAACTGCTTGACCTGGCTGACGGTGAGCGACCCGCTGTGCACGATGATCTTCTCGGCGTCGCGCATGTGCGTGCGTGCGAGGCGCTCGATGTCGGGCGAGATGGTGGCACTGACGAAGACCGTCTGGCGGTCCTTGGGGGTGTTGCCCAGGATGCGCTTGATGTCGTCGCGGAATCCAATGTCGAGCATGCGATCGACCTCGTCGAGGATCGCGTACTTGACGTTGCTCACCTTGAGGTGCCCGCGCTCCATCATGTCGATGATGCGACCGGGTGTGCCGACGACGATGGGCACGCCCTTCTCGAGCTTCTCGATCTGGGCCCGCATGCTGCTGCCGCCATAGATCGCGGCGGCGCGGATGGGCGTGAAGCGACCGAGGTCCTCGATCTCGCCCGTGATCTGGATGGCAAGCTCGCGGGTTGGCGCGAGGATGAGGGCCTGGCAGGGCACGTCGCGAGCGACGTTGTTCAGCAAGGGCAGGCCAAAGGCCGCGGTCTTGCCCGTGCCCGTCTTGGCTTGACCGAGGATGTCGCGCCCGCTGAGGATCGCGGGGACGAGCGCTGCCTGGGTGCTGGTGGGCTTCTCAAAGCCGCAAGCGGTGATGCCCTTGAGCACGCTGTTGCGCAGCCCGAGGTCGGCGAAGGTCTTGGTGCCCGCGAAGATCTCGTTGTCGCTGCCCACCTCGACGACGGGCCCGAGCACCTCGGGCTGCTGGTCGCTGCCCGAGTCTTGTGCGTGGTCGGCAGATTGATCCGAGAGCTGGTCGCCCTCATGCTCGTGATGCTGATCGCCCGCTGCGTGGTTTGCGGGCGAGAGGTTGTCGTGGGTGTCGGTCTCGGGGTGGTCGTGGCGCTCGTTGCGCTGGTCGTCGTGTTGCATGAAAAGAAATGTCCGCCCTGCACAGCATGGGTTCAGGCGTTCTTGCGCATCGTGCGGGGCGCGAATCGCGAGGCTGTGAGTCAGCTCGCGGCCTGAACAAGTTGCAACGCGCAGCCAGCGTGCCCGATCAACTGGCGCTCGCTTGCACAGACGCTCGCACCCAAGCCCCATGCTCGCAGGGCGAGTGGGCGCGTGCGGGGTGGCTTGCAGACTTGCGTGACCGCAAAGCAAGGGCCCGACACAGAGGGCGAGCGCGAGAGTGGGCGGGCGCAGGGGCGCGCATCGACGCGTTCGGAAAGAGTGTAGGGGTGCGAAGGCGCAGGGCCACGCGCCGGGCGGGCATTTGTGCGCATTTTCACAATCCGCGTGCGGGTGGTCACGCGGCGCAAGGGTTTGTCAGCACAATGCTTGGGTCACTTTGCCCGGGGCAGTTGCTGGGGCGGGTTGCCCCGCAGCGCAAGCCGAAGGCTCAGCTTGGCCCCGCGCCAGGCAACGCCAAAGGCCTTGGCGATGCGGTCCCACGGGCGCACCTCGCGCACGAGGAAGGCGTCGGGAGTCACTTGAATGAGGGTGTTGGCGCGAAGCCAGGCGCTGGGCCAGCCTGTGGGCACGATCGCGATGTCCGCACTTGCGCCGAAGATCGCGCGCTTGCCCGCACCGAGGGCGTCCTGGATGGGGTGGTCGGAGCGGTGGCGGCGCTTCCAGACGTAGACGTCGCGTTTGCTGATGCCCACCCGCGTGCGCCCGAGCTTCTTCACGATCTTGCGGATGTCGGCAAAGTCGTGCGGGTGCACGATGAGCATGGGGTGCACATACAGCGAGGGCTCGCGGTTGTGCGTGGCTTTGAAGGCGGCGATTGCTTCGTTCAGCCCCGTCTCGAGCTGAGCGAGGGGCTTGGTGGCAACGGCCTTGATGATCTCGGGCAGGGGCTTGGGGGGCGTGTTCTTCGTGGCATCCGCGAGGCCATCCTCCAGGCCTTGCAGGTGCAGGTCTGCCAGAATGTCCAGCGCCATCATGGTCTGGCCAATCGAGCGGGCAGTCTGGTGCAGGCCGTGGCGCATGCGGGCAAGCGGGCCCAGGCGCAGCACTTCCATGGGCGGCAAGTGGTTGCGCGAGGCGTAGTAGCGCACCCAGGTGCCCCATTTGTCCTCGTAGCGCGGGTGGAAGGCTCGGCTACCCGGCACCGCGAGGATGCGCTTGCGGGTGGTGCGGGCGAGCTCGAGGCCCCAGCGCACGTCGTCTCCGTGGATGAAGATGTCGGGCATGACGCCCGTCTGCTCGACGGCGTCGCGCCAGACGAGCATGCTGCACGCAGCGACGTAGTCGCAGGGCAGCACGCCTCGGCGGTCGTGGTCGCCCTGGTGCATGGGGCCCCAGCGCCCGTGCTGACGGTCGATGCGTCCGCCGATCTCGAAGGTGACGCCGCTCTTGGGGCAGACGAGGCTGCTGCCGGCGGCGCAGGCCTTTTTGCGGTTTTTGACGAGGGCCTTGATGAGAGCGCGCAGGCTCTTGCGGGCGACGCGGACGTCGCTATCGAGCAACCAGAGGAAATCGGGCTGCTCGTAGTTGGCGGTCAGGCCCTCGCGGTTCATGACGCGGAGCATGCCGGCGTTGAAACCGCCCGCGCCGCCTGTGTTGCTGGTCATGCGGACGTGCTCGTGCACGAGGTTGGGCGGCACGGGCACGGTGCTGATGGGCACGGGGGTGTTGTTGTCGACGACGACGACCCAGAGCTCGATGCCCCGGAGGTCGAGCTTGCCCAGGTCTGCCAGCAGCTTCTCGACGTCTTTGTGCTTGCCGAAGCAGGGCGTGACGGCGGCGACGCGCCACGGGATGCCCTTGGAGCCGCGGCGGGGCCTGCCTGTGCGGGGGTTGAGGGCTGGGGTGCTGCTTGCTTGGGCGCTGGTAGCTTGTGTCGAAGCGGGCTGGGGGGCCGGCTTTGGTTCGACAACGACAGGAGAGATTGTGGCGGCAGGCTGCATGGGGTGGTGGGGATTATAGAGGACGCCGGACCGGAGGGGAGGGGGTGGTGCGCGGATATCGGGACTTGATTCGGGCTTGAGTCGGGCTTGGGTAGGGCTTGGCTGGGGCTGGGCTGAGGGAGCGTGCGCGATGAGCCGTACGCTGAGGGCATGGAAATGTCCGTTCGATTGCCCGGCGGGCAGCAGCGACTGGCGGTGGTGGGGGCTTCGGAGCGCAATCTCAAGCTGCTGCGCGACGCCCTGGGCGTGAACATCGCCTCGCGCGATG
>JAIYDA010000041.1 GCA_027487735.1 Planctomycetaceae bacterium
ATGGCTTCGCACTCCCCAGCGCCGCCCGCTTGATCTCCCGGTTCGCCACCGTCTTCACCCCAAGGGGCGACCGCGCGGGCTCACCATCGGCCCGTGGATAGATCTTGGGCGTTGCCGATGCCTTCTCGATGATGACGATCGTGCTCGTGGGCGTGGGAATCAGCGGCCCGGCAATCACCTTCAGGTGGTGCATCGCCTCCTTCGCCTCATCCAGCTCATCCTGCGCCTTCGCACCCTTGGTGAGCGCAATCACGCCCCCAATCTTCGCAAATGGCACCACAAGCTCCAGCAGCGTGCACAGCCGCCCGACCGCGCGAGCCACCACCGCGTCGTAGGCCTCGCGCCGCGCGTTGTTGCGCGTCACCTTCCCCGCCGCGCTCCCGCGCTCGCCCCGGTCGTGCGCCAGCCCCTCCGCCCGCGCCTGCAACACCTCGACGTTGCGAATGCCCAGCAGCGCAACGCACGCCCGCAGAAAGTCAATCTTCTTCCCCGTTGCCTCCAGCAGCGTGAAGTGCACGTGCGGCATGCAGATCGCCAGCGGCAACCCGGGCAGGCCCCCACCACTGCCCACGTCAATCGCCCGCGCGCCCTCCGGCAGATGCGCCAGCACGCTCAGCAGCGTCAGCGAGTCGAGCACGTGCTTTTCCCACGCCGCCTGCTCGTCGCGCACCGCCGTCAGGTTCACGCTCTTGTTCCCTTCCAAGAGCGCTCGCACATAGAGCCCAAGCTTGCGCAGGTCGCCATCATCAAACTCGATGCCGAGCTCCGCCGCACGCTCGACGAACCCCTCGGGCACCGGGGCCGGAGCAAGAGCAGCAAACGCAAAAACCATGGGTCCGCGCGAGGTGGGCATCGCTGCGAGGATATGGGGCTTTCGCCCGATGCAAGCGCAATCCGCCGCACCAACCACGAATCCGACAACATCGCCCCAGGTGGAATATTCCAACCACTCCGCTTCAAGCACCCCCGCGCCACACCCGATAGCAGTGCGAGTCGGCGCAATCGGGCCTGGCGGGCGTGTGCCCGCGAGCCCCAAGCATCGCACCCCGCCGGTGCCTGCATCGCGCCCCATGCAGACGAGGTTTCTGTGCCGCAGACCCCCATCAATCGCCGCCGCTTCGAGCGTTTCTGCCTGCCCCACATGTACACGGGCATCGCTGTCCGCACGCTCGACCAGCCCGCGTTTGACAATGACGGCACCTCGGGCCTCACCGGGCACACCTACGACATCAGCGAGGGTGGCGTGCAGTTTGAGCTCGACCGCCCCCTCGCCCCGGGCACCGCCGTTGCGCTGCGGATTGACCTTCCCGAAGCTGTGACGCAGGGGTGGGATGGCCTGGGCCCGGGAAGGGCCGTCTTCATCTTCGCCAACATCATCTGGATGGACGACAGCGAGCCGGGTCCCGTCCGCATGGCAGCGGTCTTCAGCCGCTTCGCACGCCTGGGCGATCGCGATCGCCTGATCCGCGCGTTTGCCAGCGGCGTGCTCGCAAGGGCCGCGTAACCTCGGGCAAAAGCGATCGGCTCAGCCCAAGCTCACTCCCTCCGCTGCACCTCCATCAGCTGCGCTCGATGCCGGGTCATGCCCATGGGCAGCACGCGATACGTCACGCACTTCAGCTGCGGCCCAATCAGCCCGTTGTTGATCGCCAGCACCGGAAAAAAGCCCGGAAACGTCCGCGCCCACCCGCTGCCCGCTTGCGCGAACGCATCGCCAGCTCCCGGCGCGAGCAGGCCCAAGCTCGCGCTCCCGCGGGGCGTGTTCATGTCGCCCATCACAATGTCCGGGCTGGCGAGCCTTGCGCGGATCGCCGCCGCGTCGCTGCCCGCAGGGGGCGACAGCGGCACCATCGCAAACACGTCGACCAAGCTCGTGATGGGCATATCTGGCGCGGTCAGGCGCGTCCTCGCTCGCTCCATCATGCTCCATCGTGAGATCGTGGGCTCGCTGGGCATGTCGACAAACCAGATGACCGTCGAGCGCCCGAGCCGCGCGTGCGTGTCCAGCTCGACCACCATCGCCTCGCCCTGGTCGATGCTCACCATGCCTCCCCCGGGCCACGAGAACGCCCGCGCGGGCGAGCCCTCCACGCGAAGCTGCGTGAACGCCCAGCGCAGCACACGCTCGCGGCTTAGCACCGCGAGCCTGCCCCCTTGCAGCAGCATCGAGGGCTTCGCCGCAGGCAGCGCGCCCAGCTCATCGCGCACGCTTCCGAGCGAGGGCTCAAAGGGCGGGTTTGCGAGCAGCAGCACGTCGCTGTCGTGCTGCGCGAGCACGCCCGCAAGCCCCGCGTGCTTGGTCTGCGACACGTTCCAGTGCAGCACCCGCAGCACCTGATCTCGGGCTGCGCTTGGTGCCACGGGCAGCAACAGTCGGTGCGGGCGCAGCTCCCATGTTGCGTGCGCCAGCGCGAGCCCAAGCAGCACCCGCATGAGCACCACGCGCCCGCGCCCCAGGGACCACGCGTGCCCACGCGTCAGCAGCCAGTGCCCCGCGACGCACACCGTCGCCCACGCCGCCACCAGAATGCTCGGAAGCCACGACGCAAACTGCGTGAGCACCCACCGGTCGCTCGCCACGCGCCCAACACCCCACACCGCAAGCACCACCAGCCCAGCCCACACCAGGGCATGGGCCACCACCTTGCGCAGCGGCGGCAGCGGCGGGAGGTCATACGGCTGGCGATCGTCGAAGGTGAAGCGCATCATGCACCTGCCATGCGCAGTGCCTCCTCGCGCACGCGCACGAACCGGTCGTACATCGCCTGCAGGCTCCCGCTGTTCACGCGCACCTGCCCCACCACCGTGATGAAGTTCACGTCCCCTCCCCAGCGCGGCACCACGTGCGCATGCAGGTGCTGGGGCACGCCCGCCCCCGCCGCGCGCCCCTGGTTCACGCCGATGTTCAGCCCCTGGGGCTGGAGCGCCAGCGTCGCGAATGCGCTCGCGATGTCCACCAGCCTCCAGAGCGCCGCCCGCTGCTCTGGGGCATAGTCCATCAGCGTGGGGCGCGCGTCGCCCAGCGCGCACAGCAGGTGCCCGCTCGCATACGGAAACTTGTTCAGCAGCACCATGCCCGTGCCATCGCGATGCAGCACGTGGTTTGACGCATCGTGCTGCGGAGAGAGCCAGTAATCCAGCAGAAAGCTCCCGCTGCCGGCCTGGGGTGGCCCGCCGCGCTGCTTTTCCGCGTCGCCCAGCGCTTCGAGATATTGCAAGCGCCAGGGAGCCTCGAGCAGGCTGGGCCCGGCGGGCTGCGTGGCGTGCGGATGGGGCTGGCCTTGGGGTTGGCCCTGGGGTTGGCGGCTGACCTGTCCGCTGCCTTGTCCACTGCTGCTTGGGTGCATGATCCAAGCGTAGCAAACCGGCTTCTCAGAACGTGAAGCGAAACCCAAAGCCCGCGGCCCAGTCGAGCTCCGCACGCTCATCGAGGTCGTGCCACAGCGGAAACTGCAGCATCGCCTCAAACGCCCACAGCCGCCCTTCATACATGATGCCGGGCGACCAGCGCACGTCGATGTCGCCGTTGGTCTCGGCGATGGTGTTCACTTCGAGCGTCGTGTACCACGCGCCCTCGGTCTCCGCCGTGAACGCGCGGGGCGCGATGCGATACACCCACGCGCTGCCCAGCAGCACCGCGTCGTCGGGCCCCTCGCCCCCGTCGTTGCTCGCCCGCGTGCCACCCGTGTTGTGCTTCAGGATGATGTCCTGGTTGAACCCGTGCCGACCGCGCACCACGGTGAGAACCGCCCCGAGCATCGGGTTCACGCTCTGGCTGCTGAACTCCGAGTTGTCGCCGCTCGCGATCGTCGCGCCGCCGAGCAGCGCAACCCGCGTCGTGTCCACGCCCCCCGGGTTGTCCATGTACACGCGATACTTGAACATCGCGTGCAGGTCCTCCACGCCTTCGTTCCAGCTTGTGTCCCCCGCCGCGTCCTCCGTGCGAGAGAACACCGCCGGCACGCCCAGCGTCACAGACCACCCGCGCGCGATGCCATACTGCAGGCTCGCCATCGCCTCGACCTCGAGCTTCTCGCGCTCGTTGGGGTTCACAGGGTCGGTGCCAAACTGGCTCACGTGAAGCTGGGGCCTCAGCGTGAACACGCCCCGGCTCGGCATCGTTGCTGCTTCCGTAAACATCGCCTCCTGCGCGTGCGCCGTGCCCGTCAGCACGAGCGCGGCAAGCACCGCCCAGCGGATCTTCCCTGTACGGAGAGGCATCTTGATTGGCGCCCTGCAAGCTGTGCTCACTGCATGCTCTCCACCTTGACGAGCGTGAACCCAGCGTCCGCGATTGCATCGCTGAACTGCTGGGGTGAAGGCCGCCTGCTGCCCACAAACGTCACCTCGACCTTGCCCGTGCTCAGGTCAGGCCGCACGACCGCGAGGCCACGCATCCGCGCGAGCTGCAAGTCGACATTGCTCGCGCACTGCGGACAGCCCAGCCCATTCACCCACAGAATCGCGCCCTTGCCCGTCATGGGGTCTTTCGAGTGCGTCGCTTGCACATCTGCCTCGCTCACCTGGTGCACGATGGCGTTCTCCTCCATCGCCGCAGCGCCGCCCGCAGCCCCGCCGCTCGCGCACCCGCCCAGCGCGATAGCGCCGCACGCAACCAGCCCAAACGCCAGCACCCACCTGATCCCCACACGCGAAAGCTCGCTTTGCATGGCAGCCTCTTTCTTGCGCCGAGCGCATCAACAGCCCATCAGGAAACATACCCCGCCCGCAACCCCAAGGTTCGATACTTGGCTCTGAAAAGCCCCTCTCACCCGCGCCCAAAGCCCCGCCCAACACCGCCCGCCCCCACCCCCTATCCTCTCTCCATGAGCCTCGCCCTCGTCCTTGTTCGCGCCGATGGCAAGTCGCAAGAGGTCGCCCTCGCTAAGCCCGCCTACACCGCGGGACGCGCGACCGACTGCGGCCTGCGCCTTGGCGGAGAAGCCCTCAGCCGCCATCACTGCGAGTTCACCATCGAGGACGCTGCCCTGCACGTCCGCGACCTGGGCAGCAGCAACGGCACCTTCGTGAACCGCCAGCGCACCACGGGCAAAGTCCGCCTCAACGCGGGCGACCTCGTCTCGCTGGGCGACCATGTCTTTCTCGTTCGGATCAACGGCAAGCCCGAGTTCATCGACGCCGAAGAGAGCTTCGACGAAGGGTTCGTGAAGCCGGGCGTTGCGGCCCCCGCAGCCGCGGCCCCCGCCGCGAAGCCCCAGGCCCCCAAGCCCGCGCCGGCCCAGCCAAAGCAAGCCCAGGCCGCGCCTGCCCAAGCAAAGCAGCCCCAGCCCGCGCAGGCCAATCCCGCGCAAGCCAAGCCAAAGCCCCTCGTCGATCCCGACGGCAGCAGCGCAGCAGACTTCGACTTCTTCGATGAGGACGACCTGAAGAAGCAGCCCAAGCTATGAATGGTGTGTTGCTTCGACTGCTCGCGAAGCCCCGGCGCTCGTGCGCTCAGGCCGCTTTGCCCTTGCCAGCGTCGGGCTGTGGTGCGGCCTTTTCGACGGGTTTCTGCGGAACACGGATATTCGTGCTGCAGTTGCGACACCGCACCGTCTTACCACGACATGCCTCCGGCACCGCAAGCACTTTGCGGCACAGCAAGTTCGGGCACATCATGCGCACCTGGTCGGCAGCCATGCGAGGTCTATCGACCTTGCGCGAGCGCGGGTTTGGAGCGAAGATCCGCAATTGCCGCCGCACCGGCCCGTCCGCAGGGCCAGCGATCGGTCTGTATCGCCTGTGCGGACGGGCCCTCGCAGAGATCGGGGGTGTGCGCCGCACATCCGTCTTCCACGCAGTCCGCGTCGCCGCCCTCGTCGTGCTCGTCGCACCGCTTTGCGCGAGCCTTGTCGGCTGCTCCACCGCTCCGCGCAGTGCGCTGCACGCCGCCTCGGACGGCGCACTCCTCCTGCAATCCGTCTCCGCCTCGGGCGTGCCGCAGCAGACGCTGCTCATCGAGCCCGACGGCACCGTCCGCCGGGCGGTTGCTGGCGGCGCGCTCGTGCGCTTCGCGATGCTCTCGCGCGAGCAAACTGCGGAGATCTTCGCCCTGGCGTCCCACGCGCTCGACGACGAGCACGAGCCGCCCGCTGCCGACGCAAGCGCGACACCCCCACCGCCCACCGCACCGCCTGCCTCACAAGCCGTCCGCGTCACGCGCCGCGCCGCGAACACCATCCGCCAGCGCTGGCTCAGCGAAGCATCCCTCGCGCTCTGGACCAGAGCGTTGGAACTCGCCCGCGCTCCTGATGCCCCCCATGGCCTCTGATCAACCGAACAACATCACCGCGGGCATCATCCCGGGCATCATCCTGGGCATCGACCTGGGCACCACGAACAGCCTGGTGGCAATCGCCGACGCATCGGGCCCGCGTCTGCTGCGCGATGCCCAGGGGCGGGGCACCATGCCCAGCGTCGTGCGAATCATCGCGAGCGACGACCCGCCCGGCACTGCTGCCATCGTGGGGCACCAGGCCCGCGACGCGGCGATGCACTTCCCGCGCACCACCATCTCCAGCGTCAAGCGCCTCATCGGTCGCAGCCTGCGCGATGCCGCGGCCGACGCCCGCGCCTTGCCCTACGACATCGTCGCGGGCCCGCGCGACACCATCCGCATCCGCGTCCCGCTCTTGAGGCCAAGCCCGCAAGGCACGCACGAATCGCAGCTGCTCAAGGACACCGGCACCGGCACGCAGCACGCCGTGCTCGCGCCCGAGGAGATCAGCGCTCACGTCCTGCGGCAGCTCCGCACGCTCGCCGAGCGCGCCCTGGGGCACACCGTCTCCCGCGCCGTTGTCACCGTACCCGCCTACTTCGACGACGCCCAGCGGCAAGCAACGCGCGACGCGGGCAGGCTTGCGGGGCTCGATGTTGTTCGCATCGTGCCCGAGCCCACGGCCGCTGCCCTTGCATATGGCATCGGGCTCGAGCGCGCCGCCACCCGCAACGCGCAGGACGTGTCCTACGTCGCTGTCTACGACCTGGGCGGAGGCACCTTCGACGTCAGCGTGCTGCGCATCACGCGCACGCCCAGCGCCGCACCCACACCAACTTCCGACCCTGCGCACCCACCCCAAGGCGAGCAAGCCTTCTACGAAGTCCTCGCCACCAGCGGCGACACCCACCTCGGAGGCGACGACCTCGACCATCTCCTCGCTGCGCGCCTTATGCACGAGCTCGAAGCCCACCTGGGCGTGCACGCCCGCGCGGACCTGCGCCTGCTGCCCGAAGCTCGGCGAGAGCTGCTCGCGGTGGCAGAGGCCGCTAAGCACAGGCTCAGCGAGCACGAGCAAGCCGAGGTCTCGATCGCGGTCTCAGGCTTCGTGCAAGGTCCGCACGCATCGGTGCAGCGCTGGACGCGCACCATCACCCGCGCCGAGCTTGAGGACCTTGCCCGCCCCCTCGTGCAGCGCACGATTCGCTGCATCGAGCGGGCCATGCACGCCGCCCGCGCCAAGGGCCTGCCCGAGGGCGCACCCAAGGACGTCCTAAGCGCCGTGATCCTCGTGGGCGGCATGACGCGCATGTCCCTTGTGCGCGCCATGGTGCGCGACGCCTTCGCGATGCAGCCCTACACCGCCGTCAATCCCGACGAGGTCGTTGCCCTCGGCGCTGCGGTGCAGGCCAGCATCCTCAGCGGCGCGTCGGGCGGCATCAAGGGCAGCCTGCTGCTGGATGTCATCCCCCTCAGCCTCGGGCTCGAGACCGTGGGCGGAGCTGTCGCGAAGCTCGTGCCCAGCAACGCCAGCGTGCCCACCAGCGCGACGGAGATGTTCTCCACCAGCGTCGACAACCAGACCAGCGTTCGCCTCACCGTCTATCAGGGCGAGCGCGAGATGGCCGCCGACTGCCGCAAGCTGGGCGAGTTTTTCCTACGCGGCATCCCCCCCATGCCCGCTGGGCTGCCCCAGGTGCAGGTGCGCTTCAGCGTCGATGCCAACGGCGTGCTGAACGTGAGCGCGCTCGAGCGCCGCAGCGGCCGCGCCGCAACGCTGCAGGTCGTGCCCAACCACGGCCTCACGCGCGACGAGATTGAGCGCATGGAGCGCGAGAGCCTGGTGCACGCCCGCAGCGACATGCAGCGCCACCGCATCGTCGACCTCATCACGAACAGCGCGCTTGACCTGCGCTGGATTGGTGATCGCCTTGCCAAGCACGAGGCAGCTCTCGACCCCGCCTACGCCAGCGAGCTCACGCGCCTACGCGATGCGCTCGCGGGCTATGTGTCGCGCGCCAAGGCCGATTGGCAAAGCGTCGATGCTAACGCCTTTGCAAAGGCCAAGGACGAGCTCGACAAAGCCAGCGTGCGCTTGCAAGAGATCGCGATCACCGCGAGCCTGCGCGAAGGGCGCACAGGCGAGACGCCTGTGCCACCAGCGCGCTAGGCCTAGAGCAGCACGCCCGTGAGCACCACGATCGCCATGCCCAGATAGATCAGCGTGCCGCTCGCGTCCATGAGCGTTGCCACCATGGGGCTGCTCGCCGTTGCAGGGTCCACCTTGCACTTCTTCAGCGCGAGCGGCAGCAAGCTGCCCAGCAGCACGCCCCACATCACCACCGCGAAAATCGAGCCCGCGACGCTGAGGGCGAGATACTGCGCCCAGTGCCGGCTCCCCGCATCCTCCGCCTTTGCGTGCCCGATCAGCGTGAAGAACTCCACGCACAGCCAACCCAGCGCCGCGAGCGTCGTCCCCAGCAGCGCAGCGCTGATGAACTCGCGGCGCACGATGCGCCACCAGTCGCTGGGCCTCACCTCTCCCAGGCCCAGCGCACGCGTCACGAGCGTTGCCGCCTGGCTGCCGCTGTTGCCGCCGCAGCTGATCACAAGCGGCAGAAACATCACCAGCACCGCTGCTTTATCGAGCTGCCGCTGAAAGCTCCCCAGCACGATGATCGTGATCGTCTGCCCCACAAACAGTGCCGCGAGCCACACGCCGCGCTTCTTGAACATCTCAAAGTGGGGCGTTGCCATGTAGGGCTCTTCGAGCGCGGCAACGGCACCCATGCGCTGCATGCTCTCGGTCGCGAGCTGCTGGGCAACGTCCGCCACGTCGTCGTGCGTCACGATGCCGATCAGCACCCCGCGAGAGTCGACCACGGGCAGCGCGGTCCGGTCATACCGGCTCATCAGCCGCACCGCCTCCACGCCTTCCTGCTCTGCGCGCAGCGTGACGAACGAGCGATTCATCAAGTCGTCGATGCGCGACGTCCGCTCCGCGAAGATCAGTTGCCGCAGGCGAAGATCGTCGATGAGCTTGCCCTGCTCGTCGATCACATAGACCACGTTCAGCGTCTCGGCGTCGCGTCCATACTTGCGGATGTGCGCCAGCGCCTGCTCCACCGTCCACTCGGGGCGGAGGCGCACGTAGTCGGGCGTCATGATGCGACCGACGCTCCCCTCCGGATATCCCAGAATCGCTTGCACTTCCTTGCGGCTTTCGGGCGTCAGGCTCGCGAGCACGCGCTGCGCCACCGCCTCGGGAAGCTCGTCCACCACGCGGGCCCGGTCGTCGGCGCCCATCTGCTCGATCAGCTTTGCGCTGTCCTCGGTGCCCAGCTCGGCGATGATCGCCTCCTGGTCCTCCGGGCTCATATACGCAAAGGTGCTGCCCGCGTCGTCACGCGTCAGAAAGCGAAACGCGATCGCTCCGTGCTTCACGCCCAGCTCGTGCACGATGTCCGCAACGTCTGCCGGGTGCAGGTGGTGGAGCGCTTCGCGCAGGTCGCCATACTGCCCAGCCTTGATGAGCTCCTCAATCTCGGGCAGCAGAAGTTGGCAGGTGGGCGTCACGCAGGCGGAGCGTAGCGGGAAGGGGCACGCCAAGGTGCGGAGCACTCGCTGCTCGCTCCTTCGCCCCCGCCTTCGCACGCTCTTTCGGTGCCCGTTCGGAGCATTCACAGTCTGCACAACAATACCGGACATTGAAACACAGGAATTACCTCGTGCGTAGAGGCCCCCGAGGTCGCAATTCGCCGCACCGTCGCGCATACTTCGCTGCCCTGTCCCGGTTACGAAGCAGTGCTCACCCCCAAACCACCCCAACGCACCCAGCACCGCAAGAGAACACGAGAAACCACCATGCTCCGCCCACGCTCGCTCGCTGCCCTCGCCCTCGCGCTCGCCATCCCTGCCTTTGCCCAAGCCCCGGGCGATGGTGTCGTGGCTGGCAACGACGTCGACGGGACCTTCATCCGCAACAACGGCACGTGGGAGAGCATGCCCAGCTTCGGCGCTGTCTTCGGCCTCGCGGGCGACAACGCCGCCTGCACGCTCTACTACGCCAGCACGCGCCCATCCAGCTTTGGTCGCAGCGTGGGCGTCCTCCGCAAGATCACGCGGGGCGACCTGCTCATCACCGACGTTGGAGATTTCTCCGCATTGGGCGAGGACGGCAACCTCATGCTCATCACCTTCGTGGGCCTCGCTTTCCACCCCACACCACAAGGGGGCGAACTCATCGGCTATCGCAGCGTGTCGGGCGGCACTGTGAACGCGACCGACCCCAACCTCGACAGCACCGATGTGCCCGAGGGTTTCTATCGCATCAACACCACCACAGGCTTTGCCACCCCCGCGCTCATCATCCCCACCCCCGACCGAAACCTGTGGGACTTTGGCGGCATCGACAGCGACGGCACCACGCTCTATGGCGCGAATGACAACCTCACCGCCACGCCCAGCTCGGGCGGCGTGCCGGGGCTCTACCGCATCAACCTCAGCGCAGGCACCTTCACGCTCGTCAGCAGCTATCCCACCAGCGCAAGCTACCCCAACACAGGCATGAGCGTGCGCGACATCGATGGCCTTGCGGCGGGCGACGGGCGCGTCTGGCTCGTGCCCGATGAACGCCTTACGACCGTGCGCCCCTTCGTGCTCGCCACCAACGCCTACGCGGCGTCGCAAGACCTGCCCACGCCGTTCGTTGCGGCCAACAACATCGTCGTGTTTTCGGCGGGTGCCTATTTGCCCTGCTGGCTCGTGCCCGCAAGCACCTGCGACAGCATCGACTTCAACGGCGATGGCCTCTTCCCCGACGATAGCGACCTCGTCGATTTCCTCAGCGTTCTCGCGGGTGGTCCGTGCAGCACGAACACGTGCAACGACATCGACTTCAATGGCGATGGCCTCTTCCCCGATGACAGCGACCTCATCACCTTCCTCCGCGTGCTCGCGGGCGGCGAGTGCAACCCGTAACCAGCTCTCACCACGTCCATCACCGCTCCAAGCACCAACCTCGACGCCGCATTGCTCGCTGACACCCCAGACAACAACCCAGGAGTTGCCATGCCCACCCCGCTCTCCGCTCGCACGTTGCTCTTCGCTGCCGCTTGCACCGCACTCGCATCGTCGACCGCGCTCGCGCAATCGATGGATGACGGCGTGGTCGTGGGCAACGACGTCGTGAACGACGGCCTGTATATCCGGCACAACAACACCTGGGAACGCCTGGGCTTCTTCGGCCCCGTCTGGGGCCTCGCGGCCGACCCAGCCACCTGCACGCTCTACATCGCAAGCTCGCGGACCCTCGCGAGTGGCCGCGGCATTGGCGTGCTGCACCGCATCGTGGCGGGCAACCCACTGCCCGAGCAACTGCCCGACCTGACCGCACTCACCACGACGGGCGAGACCGCCCTCATCACCGTCGTGGGCCTCGCCTTCCGCCCCACGCCGCAAGGGGGCGAGCTGATTGGCTATCGCAGCGTGACGGGAACCCCCGAGGGCGATGTGCCCGAGGGGTTCTATCGCATCAACCCTGAGACAGGCCTTTGCACGCCCATCTGGCGCATCCCTGCGGCGGACCGCGCAAAGTGGGACTTTGGCGGCCTCGACTTTGACGTCAGCACGGGCGTGCTTTGGGGCAGCAACGACAACTCCGCAGTGGGCATTGCGGGAGGCGTCGCGGGCCTGTTTCGCATCAACCTGGGCACGGGCGTCTTCTCGCTCGCCGCTGCCTATCCACCCGCCGCGCAGTTTCCTGGCACGGGCATCGACGTGCGCGACATCGATGGCCTGGCTGCTGGCAATGGTCGCGTCTGGCTCGTGCCCGACGAAGCCAACGCCATGCTCCGCCCGCTCAACGCCCTGACCAACACCTACATCGCCACCCTCGACACGCCCACGCCCTTCCTCGCCACCAACCTGCAAGCGACCTTCAGCGCGGGTGCCTTCGCCCCCTGCCTGCTCGCACCCGTGTGCGACACGATTGATTTCAATAGCGACGGCCTCTTCCCCGACGACAGCGACCTCGTCGACTTCCTCAGCGTCCTCGCGGGTGGCCCGTGCAGCACCAACACCTGCAACGACATCGACTTCAATGGCGATGGCCTCTTTCCCGACGACAGCGACCTTCTCGCCTTCCTCCGAGTGCTCGCGGGCGGAGCCTGCTAAGGCTCACGGCGAAGCTCGTTGTGATGACGCCGCGCGTTCCCTCACTCTTCGTGCATCGCATACTCACCCGGGCTTGCCAGCCGCCCATCGAGCCTCAGGTGAGGCACAAACGCCCCGGTCTTCGGGTCGCGCTGCAAGCTCCCCTCGCGCCATGACGCGTCGGTGATGGTCTGCAAGTGTGGCATCGCAACATCCGCGTGCTTGGGCAAGCGCTTGGGCGCGGGCTTGCGCCGCGTGGTGCTGGGCTTGGCCTCGCGCGGCGAGGTGCTCTTGTCGCTCTCCGCGCCGCCTTCGCCCTTTGCGGGGCTGCGCACCACGCCCGGGTCAGGCTTGTCTTCGGTGTTGCTCTCGGTGTTGCCCTCGGACTTGTCCTGAGCCTTCCCGTCACTCTTCCCCTCGCCCCGCGCCGCGCCTTCCTTCGTCCCACTCGCCGGCCCGCCCGCCGCGCTCTCGCTTGCCTCACGCCGAAAGTCCCACGCCAGGGCCTGCACGCCCTCGCCCCCAGGCGCGATGAGCTGCACCATGTCGTTGCTGTTGCTCAGCGCCGCAAACCGGCTCGTGGCCCCAAAGCTGAAGACCCGCGCGTTCGCAAAGTGCTCGTTCGGTTCTGCGCTCGCCTCGCGCGTGCCCACAGGGCCCGCAATCTCCGTGTCAAACCCGCTAAAAATCACCACCACCTCGCCAGGCCCAAGCTCCAAAGCCGGAAACGTGAAGTCCAGGCGATCGCTCTCTGCTTGCCGCGCCTCGCTGCTCTCATTCCGGCGTGTCTGCACCTGCCCCTCCACCACGCGATAGCCGCGCAGCTCGATGGGCTTGTCGTGCGGGTTCACGAGCTCAACAAACTCTTCCCCCGTCGCGCTGCGAGCCCCGTCGCCCGTCATGTCGCCATCTTCGCCGCTGGGCACCGCGAAGAGCACCTCGCTGATGACCGGATGCGGAAACGCGGGGAGCGCATGCCCCGCGCGAGTGCTTGCCTCGCCCTTGCCCTCATCAGCTTTGCCCGCTTCCTTCGCCGCCTCAGGCTTGCTTCCCGCGGGCTTGCTCGCTTTGGGCTGGCCTTGCTTGGGTTGGCCATCGTTCGCGTCGTCCTTCTTCCGCGCCTCCTCGCCCGCGGCAGGCCGCACCGCCTGCTGACCAAGCACGCCCCCAGCGCTCGCGCCGAGCACGCACGCACCCAGCACCACCCCGCGCAATCCACGCATCTTCGTACGCATCGCGACCTCCCGTGGGGAACCTCACCCCGTGCATGCCTGCCCAAAAACTCCACGAGCGTAGCAAGCCCGCTACCCTTTCTGCCGTGCAGCAACCCCCGCACCAATCAACGCCCCACTCTCCGAACGGGCCCCAGCAACCCACCACTCCACCCACCCCACCGCCCAGCCTGGCGCACAACCTGGGCTCGTTCTTCGGGCACATCCTCGCAGGCATCAAGACGCCCGTGCACGCCCCACCATCTGCCCAGCCTCCAGCCCACTCTCCAGCGCAGCCCGCAGCGCAAGCAACCGAGCCCCCCGCCCTCCGCCGTGAGCAGATCATCGAGCGCAACGTCCAGCCCGACGGCTCCGTGGTCCTCCGCCGCGTCACTGTCGAAGAAGTCCGCATTGACTCGCCCGAGCCCCCGCTATCCTGACATGACGCGGGTGTGGCGAAATGGCAGACGCACAAGATTTAGGTTCTTGTGACCGCAAGGTCGTGCAGGTTCAAGTCCTGTCACCCGCATTTGCCCGATAAGCAGCCGATGCTCGCCCCTGTGTGCACAGGCGCTCCAAGATCGTGTTGCAAAGCCTCGATTCTCACGTAAACTATCCGCTGAGGACGCGAGGCATCGCGCCCAGTTTTCCCCGTTTTTGGAGAGAGACATGAAGATCGCTTCTGTGGGCCTTGCCCTCGTGCTGTGCGCTGGCGCTGCCAACGCCCAGGTGTTCAATGAATCGGCCGACGCGTCGGGCCTCGCCCAGACCGCGCTCAGTGTCACGGGCTCGGGTGCCCTCACCCAGATCAACGGCTCGCTGGACTACACCAACGCGGCCGCGCCCGCCGATGCGATGGACTTCTTCCTCATCGACATCACCAACCCCGCCGCCTTCAGCGCCACCACCGTGGGCAGCTCGGGCATGACCGACACGGTGCTCTACCTCTTCAACACGAACGGCACGGGCATCGCGAAGCAGGACGACATCTCGGGCACCAACTTCCTCAGCACCCTGCCCGCTGGCAACGCCCTGTACAGCGGCCTCACCCCGGGCCAGTACGTCATCGGCATCAGCAGCTACGGCATCGCCCCAGCCCGCGTCGCTCCCCCCGCAACCTTTGCCGATCTCATCTTCAACGTCTCGCCGTTCACCGCCGTGCAGGCACCCTACAGCGCGTCGTCGGTCATGGTGTCCACCTACGGCGTGTTCGACGCCTCGGGCTTGAACGGCGGTGCGTACCGCATCACCCTCACAGGCGCGAGCTACATCCCCAGCCCCGCGACGGCTGGCCTGCTGGCTGCCGGCGCACTCGTCGCGACGCGTCGCCGTCGTGCCAAGTAAGGAAGGCAAGGGAAGTGAGGCAGAGTGAGCTCAGGCCGAGTGAGCTCAGGTAGAGCAGTTCGGCCCGCTCCGTCGAGCCAAGTCCGTCACGCGTGACGCGACCTATGCCAGTCTTGTTTCCGACGCCCCTGCGGCCCTCGTTGGTCGTAGGGGCGGTTTTGTTGAGCGCACGGCGCTCCGGTGTGGTCGGCAGAAGCTGAGCCGAGGGATGGTCGAGGCATTCGGGATTCGGGATTCGGCAAGCTGCAACCCATCACCGCGCCGCACCCCGCGCCACAACGACTGCCGAATCCCGAATGCCGAATCCCTCTCCCCAAACCGGTTTACACTGCCCCCATGCAGTCCAAAGCCACCACCGTCGCCGCCTATCTCGCAGGCCTGCCCGCTGATCGTCGCACCGAGCTCGAGCGCGTGCGCGAGGTCATCCGCAAGAACCTCGACAAGGCCTTCGCCGAGACGATGCAGTATGGCATGATCGGCTACAACATCCCGCACAGCATCTACCCCGCGGGCTATCACTGCGACCCCAAGCAGCCCCTGCCCTACGCGGGCCTCGCGAGCCAGAAGAACCACCTCAGCCTCTATCTCATGGGCCTCTACGTCGGTGCCGACCGCGGCAACACCGAACTGCTCCAGTGGTTCCAAACCGCCTGGCAGAAGACCGGCAAGAAGCTCGACATGGGCAAGGCCTGCATCCGGTTCAAAAAAGCCGACGACCTCGCCCTCGATGTTCTGGGCGAGGCCTTCCGCCGCTTGCCCGCCAAGGCGTACATCGAGCAATACGAAGCCGCGCTCGCGCAGAGCAAGCCGCGAACCGCCGTCAAGAAGGCGAGCGCGAGCAAGCCCGCGGCAAAGGCCAAACCTGCGAAGCCAAAGCCTTCCAAGCCCAAACCTACCAAGCCCAAGGCCGCGAAGGCCAGCACACGCAAAGCTCGCTGAAACCAAAGGCATGCCCCGGTCGTACGCTGGGGCATGACCTTTTTCTTTGAGACCTTTCGCCTTGGTCTCACGAACCTTCGCCTCCACCTCCTCCGCAGCGTGCTCACCGCGCTGGGCATCATTCTGGGCGTTGCGAGCGTTATCGTCATGAGCAGCCTGGGCGAGGGCGCCAAGCGTGCCGCGATGGACCAGATCGAGCAGTTGGGTGCTCGCAACATCATCGTCCGCAGCCAAAAGCCGCCCGAAACCCAAACGCCCCAGCAAGGCAACCGCAGCGGGTGGGTCAGCCGCTTTGGCCTGACGCGCCAGGAGTTTGAGGTCATTGCGTTCAACTTCCCCAACGTCGAGCGCATCGTCCCGCTCAAGAGCGTGGGCGGGCAGGTGCTCCGCAACGAACGCCGCATGGTGAGCCAGGCCTTCGGCACCACGCCCGAGCTCATCCACGCCATCAACCTCCGCGTCGAGCGCGGGCGATACCTCACCGAGCAGGACATGCAGGGCGAGGAGCTGGTCGCCATCATCGGCAGCAAAGTCGCCGAGAACATGTTTCCGCTTGAAGATCCGCTGGGGCAGACGTTCCGCATCGACTCGCGCGTCTTCACCGTCGTGGGCGTGCTCCGCAACGTGGGCCTCGCGGGGGGCAGCGGCGCGGCCCTGGTGGGAAGAGACCTGAACCTCGACGTGCACATCCCCCTCACCACGGCTCGCGCTGTGTTTGGCGATGCCACCTTCCGCGGCACGGGCGGCAACCGCCAGAACGAAGAGGTGCAGGTGAGCGAGATCATCGTCACCAGCCGCACGCGCGACACGGTGCTGCTCGACGCCGAACGCATGAAGCGCATCCTTGAGGTCCGCCGCACAGGCATGACCGACGTGGGCCTGCACGTGCCCTACGAGCTGCTGGAGAACGCGCGCAAGCAGGCGATCACCTATCAGATGGTGTTTGGCAGCATCGCGGGCATCGCCCTGCTCGTGGGCGGCATCGGCATCATGAACATCATGCTCGCGAGCGTGACGGAGCGCACGAAAGAGATCGGCATCCGCCGAGCCATGGGCGCAACCAAACGCAACATCCTGCTGCAGTTCCTCGTCGAGACGGGCGTGCTCAGCACGCTGGGAGGCGTGCTGGGTGTGGGCCTGGGCGTGGGGCTCAGCCTGCTGGTGGGCCAGCTCGTGAAGCTCGGCAACTTGCAGATCTTCAGCGGCCTCACGAAAGGTGCAACCGACCTGCCCCCAACCCAGGTTACGCTCTGGAGCATCGTGCTCAGCTTCACCGTCGCCGTGCTCACCGGGCTGGTCTTCGGCATCTATCCCGCCCGCCGCGCAGCCGCCCAAGACCCGATCGTGGCGCTGCGGCACTAGCGCAGGGTCGCAGTGCGCCGGGCGAGCGCAAGGAGCCATTCGACTTCAGCACAGGGGCGCAGAGACAGCGAGCAAGATGAGGGGGGGACAGGCGACACGCGACAGAAGGACCCAGCGGGTCACCGAGCTTGTCGTCGGAGAGCGCGAGGCCTTTGCTCGCCTCACCATCTGCATCCGGTCTCCTATCCCCTGTCTCCTGTCTCCTGTTCCCCGCTCGCCGCTCCCCCGTTGTCCCCTCCTCTTCCTCTGCGTCTCTGTGTCTCCGTGCTCAGTCTTGCACTGCGCGAGTGTCATCGATTGATCGGCAGCAGGTCGCTCGCCTTGCCCGTGCTCCAGGCTCGCACGTGGGGCAGCACGAGTTCGGTCACCAGAATCTTGCCGCACGCCGCGACGGGGATCGCGAGCAGCAATCCATAGAACCCGCCCAGCACGCCCCCCGCGATGGTCGCGAAGAGGATGAGCGGCATGCTCATGTCGGTGTTCTTGCCCTGGATCATCGGGCTCAGGATGTAGTCATCGAGCACCTGGCTGATGGCCTGCACGCCGATGGGCGCGGCAAGAATCCACCACCAGTTATCGCGAAAATCTCCCAGGCCCGCGGGGCTGAGGAACATGAGCGCCATCGCCACGGGCATGCCCAGCGCCGCCGCGTACGGCGCGAGCGTGAGCACGCCCACCAAAGGCCCGACGATGAAGGGCGCGGGCACACCGATGGCCCAATAGAGCATCGTGAACAGCACGATCTGGCACGCGCAGATCGTGAGGCGCCCGCGGACAAAGCCCGCGATCACGCGGTCCATGCGATCCGCGAGCGAGAAGACGCGCTCGCGCCGCGCCTCGGGCACAAGGTCGCGGAAGAAACTCCTCACGTCGCCGAAGCCCACACTGAAGAAGAAGAAGAAAAACAGCGTGAGGAAGCCCCCAAACGCGAGCTTCGCCAGCGACGAGAGCACCCCCGCCGCGACCGTGAACACATCCGCCCCCGCCTGCACCGCGCGGGCGCTGAGCTGCCCTGCGTTGGTCCGCAGCCAGTCGACGCCTTGCGACACGATCTGCGCGACCGCGCCGGAGACGGCGGACATTTCTTCGACGGGCTTGCTCGCGGGTGAGTCTGGCTGGGTAGCGTCGGCGGACGCCGAATCGGCACCCGACTGCGCATCGCGCGCAACGATCGAGGCGATGCGCTCTGTGGCTGTGGTGCTCGGCTGCACGGCTTGGGCACTCGCATCGGGTGCGCTTGTGCCCGGTGTCAGGCGCGCGCCCACGCCCTTGCGCACGCCCGTCACAGCTTCCGACAGCTTCGCGCGGGCCTCTTGCTCCACAAGCCAGTCGCGCAGGCCCTTCCAGCGTGCGCTGGGCAGGCTGGCGCGGTAGGCGTCGTTGTCGGGGCTGCCCACGCTCCGCAGCAGCGACTCGATGTTGCGAACTTGCGTCTGCGCGAGCTTGGTGCCCTGCGCTGCGCCATACGTCAATGCCAGCGTTGCCGGCACCACCACCAGCAGCGTGCTGAGCACGATGAGGCTGAGCACCGCAAAGGGCCGGCGCACCGTGCCGGTGCGCGTCACGCGCGCAATCAAGGGCTCAACCAGATAGGCCAGCAGCAACGCCAGCAGCAGGGGCACCGTGACGATGCTGAGCTTGTACCCCGCCCACACCAGCCCCACGAGCACGAGCACAAGCAACGCATCGCGCACGGGCTGAATCTGCCACAGGTGCAGGGTTGTCCACGTTGGGCGCGCAGCTTGTGAAGCAGCTTGCGAAGCAGCCTGCGAAGCACCCGGAGCCGAACTGGTGCTGGGCGTGGATGGCGCTTCGCTCAGCTGCGATGCAGATTGCCCGGGCGAAGGAGGGTTGTCGGGCGTGCCGAGTGCCATGCGACGAAAGCATACCGCGCGAAAGAGACGCGTGCCGCAGCCCTCAGCGGGCCGCAAACACCGCGCTCAGGATGCCCTCGACGTCGCTCGGCGCCTGCTTGCCGCTGCCCACTTGCAATCCACGCTGCAACGCCCGCGTCACCACCTCCTCCGCCTCGCTGCGCTGCTGGCCCAGGGCAACGAGCGCCGCAACCGCATCCTGCGCAGCGGGCGGCAGCGCCGAGAGCGTGCCCTTGGCCTCGATCCGCACAGGCGAACGGTCGGCACTCGTCGCGCCGACGGCGAAGGCCTCGACCTTGCCATCAAGCTCGGTGATGAGGCGCTCTGCCATGCGCTTGCCGATCTCGGGCAGCGTGCTCAGAAACTTCGCGTCCTTCTCGACGATTGCCCGCGCGATGGTCGCGGGCTCGTGCACCAAAGCCCGCAGGGCCTTGCGATTGCCAATGCCCGAGACGCTGGTGAGGGCCTCAAAGAACGCGCGGTCGCTCGTGCTCGCAAAGCCCAGCAAGCGCGGCTCGAAGCTGCTGCCCTGTCCCTGGCCCTCCAGATAAACAATCGTGAACAGCCGCACGCTCTGCCCCACGCTGGGCTGCAAACGCAGCGCGAGGAACGCGGGGCACAGCACCTCGAGCACCAGCCCATCGCGCAGCGCGAGCAACGCGCGATTGCCCTCGATGGCTTCCAGCGTGCCCTGCATGCGGTCGATCATGCGCTGCGTTCCTTTGCGGTGTCGCGTTTCTTTGGCGTGTGCGCCGCGCGCTTGCGGCGCGGCTCATCAATGAAAAACGCCGGGAATGAAAAACGCCGGGCAACGTGCGGTCGCCCGGCGTCGATGTTTGCTGCGGCAGGGTCTTTGGGTCAAGGTCAGCGCGCCCTGACCACGTGTCGCCCCAGCCTTCTGGCTTCTTACTTCGTCAGGTCCACGTCGCTCACCTTCGTGGGCGCGGGCGTCGTGCGCGTCGCGGGGGCCTGCGCGGGCGTGGATGCCGGCATGGCGGGCAGCTCGGCGTTGCGCTTCGCGAAGTAGATCTCCACGCGGCGGTTCGCGGGCGTGTTGCCGCTGGGGGTGTTCGTGGTGCTGGGGCGATACTCACCCCAGCCCGCGGCCATCAGGCGGTTGTTGGGCACGCCCATGCCCGCGAGCGTGTCGATCACCGAGATCGAGCGGTTCACGCTCAGGCCACGGTTGGTCTTGTGCTCGCGCAGTGTCGCGGGGTTGCTGATGCGCTGGCTGTCGGTGTGGCCCTCGACGATCACGTCGTATTGCTGGGCCGCGCTGCTGTTGATGATCTGGGCGAGCGCGCCCAGTGCCCGGCGGGCCTCGGCCTTCACCACCGCGCTGCCGCTATCAAACGTCAGGTCGCTGTTGAAGCGCACCATGCCGCGTGCCGCATCGAAGCTCATGATGTCGCTGAACTGATCGGCAAGGGTGCCCAGCGCGGTCGCGGTCTCGTTGTCGAGCGCGCCGATCTGCAGGCCCTCGACGCGCGTGCCGATGTTGCGGAGGTCGTTGTTCGCGCGGTCGAGCGCCGCACGCAGGTCGGCGTTCTGCTTCTGCAGGTCGGCAAGCGTGCCCTCGCCACGGTTGATGCCGCCGCGCATCTGGTCCAGCGACAGGCGGGCCTCGTCGCGCTCGCGCGTGAGGTCGGCAAGCTGAGCCCGCATGCTGTTGTTGGCCTCATAGAGGCGGTCATACTCGCCCTGGTTCACGCAGCCGCCCAGGCCGCTGGCAAAGCCGCTCGCCGCCACCAGCAGCCCAACACGAACCACGCCACGCATCATCGCGGTCTTCATAGCCATACTCCCTTACGGCGAGGGTGCATCCCTGCCAACGAGTTGTTCTTCCGCCGGGCAATCAACGCCGCCCTGCGAAGAGGATGATAGCGGAGGATCGGGAAAGCGCAAAGCCAAGGCGCACGTTTTGCGCACGCCCGAGGTGGCGAAGGGCGACGACAATCGACAGCTTTTCCCCAAGGGACACGAGGGCGTCGGCGCCGGTTGCGAGATCCACCAAAATCGCACACGCCCGAGCTTTCGCCCGGGCGTGGCAATCTCTCTCTCCAACCAGTGCGCTCCTCCGGGTGAGAATCGAGAGCGTGCGGAGATACGCCCTCCCGGACAATCGGAGCTCGCACGGGCGGATTCATTCCCGCTTCGCGGGGCAGAGCACCCTTTCCCAGGGGCCCCGCGGGCGGTGTGCAAGGTCAAAGCCAGCGTCCATTCATGCCCTCGACCGGTCCGACCCCGGTCGAGTTCCGGCCTTAGTCAAACTGCCCCGAGACCTGGGGAGGCTCGATCGTGCGCAGGTTGAGGGTCGTCTCCATGCGGAAGTTACTCGCGGTGCGGTGCCGCTCGGCGAAGAAGAAGTGCAGCGAGTAGGTCTTGCCGTCCTCCAGCCACTCGAGGCGGTCAAGCTCGATGGTCTGGTCGATGGCGCTGTGCGTGCCGCCGATGTCGATCACGAGCTTGCCATCGACGAACACGAACACGTCGTCGTCACCCAGGAACCGGAAGATGTGCCCGGCGCCTTCCTCATACGTGAACTGCGTGGCGAGCTCGTAGGTGAAGTGGTAGTTGGTGTTGGCTCGCCCGCCGCCGCCGCTGTTGCCAAACAGCTCGCCGTTGATCGGGAAGAACCCGCCGCGGTTCTTGTAGAAGTCATCCTCCTTGTCGTCGAAGACGTAGACGTTGCTGTCGGCATCGCGGCGCAGGGTGATGGGCAGCGCGCGGCTGGCGTTGAGGCCAGGCACATCGCGATACCAGCTCTCAAACGACGCGGCGCTGGTGACGGTGGGCGTGGGCGTGCTGGCGATCGAGGCGTCCTTGTCGCCGCTCTTGCCCTTGATGTAGCTCTTGCCGTGGATGCGCTGGCGGCCGCTCCCGTCCTTCGCGGCGGTGTTCACGCGGTGGCCATTGCTGCGGAAGACGGGCTTGCCATCGCTGCCCAGTTCGTCCTGCACGATGTTGGCATACCAGCCGTGCTGGAAGCCCTGGCGGCCCGAGCCCTCAAAGTCCGGATGCCCACCCTCGACGGTGCGCTCGCGGAAGTCGCGGACAGTGCCAATCAGCTCGATGGACATGGGCAGGTTGTCCAGGGCGACTGGGGTACGGGCCGGCGCGCGGTGTGCAACACCCACCGCAACGCCCGCGAGGCCGAGCAGAATCAACGGTGCTGTCGCGGTGCGAATCATCATGGTTCATCCTCCTGCTAAGGGGCGGTCGGCGTACGCACGCCTGCACCACCCGACCGCACACACCTGTGCACGGACAACGCAAAGGTGGCAAACCTGCGTGCGTCGTGCAACCAGCGTGGGCACAAAAACACGCGTCGCGTGCTTGGCGCGCCCGTCTGTGCGGGCTAGAGGGGTTGTGCTGCGGCTACGATGCGTCTCGCGCTGCAACCCGCACGCGGCTGTAGCTCAGTTGGATAGAGCAGCGGTTTCCTAAACCGCAGGTCGACGGTTCGAATCCGTCCAGCCGCGCTTCGTTCGACGCAAGCTGAAGAAACGCGCTGAGCGAGCCAGTTCAGCCCACCTGCTCATCGCCCGGCCCACGCTCATGTCGCGCAGCCTGCGACGGCACCAGCGCATCGGGAAATGCCTCGGCAAAGTCGTAGACGTTGTCAAACTCTTCGCGCGTGTCGTCCTCGGTCTTGCGGAAGAGACCGATCGAGATCATGCCAAACACGATGTTCCCGAAGTCGCTCGTGCTGCGGATGCCCCAGCTTCGCAGCACCATGCCCGCAAGCAAGCCATACTGCCGCAGGGCGTAGTCTCGCAAGCCTTGGCACAGCTGCGCCCCGCTCACGTGCCGACTTTCATCGCTGGGCACCAGCTTGGCGTCGCCCTCGATGTTCGCGATGAGATGCGAGGGGTGCACGAGCTTGCTCGCATCGCCCGCTGGGCCCTTGAGCACGACCTTCGTCGTGCCGGGCGTGCTGGGGGGCTCGCCGTGCACCATGCGGGCGGTGTGCGCAAGCCCGAGGCGGACAAACTCAAAGGCCGCGGGCGGATAGGGCCCGGCGTTTGCCTGCAAAGCTCGAAAGTCGATATGCACCGCAGAATACTCCACGCGCGATGCGTGCCCCGCACGCTTGCCCACACTGCCCGCTGCGCACGCGGGCGTTCACTGCCGCCTTCGATAAACCTTGCCACCCAGCCGACACGCCCCAGGCGCGACGAGCCGGCAACCCAGCTCGCTCCGCCCCGCAAAAACGCTGCCAGAGCATTCTATTCGCGGTGCGAACGCTTCGCTTTCCGTCTGGATGTCACGCTCGACACCTCGCTCACCGCTACCTTTTTCGTCGCGCTCGCGGCTTCGGTTTGGGCGCGCGCGAGTTTTCTTCGTGCTCGCCCGCGAAGGGCTTGCTCAGGAAGGGTCTCGCCTCCTCGCTCGCGAGCCCAAACCGCAGCGGGGCGTCGCGCCACCGCGGCTCCATCGTGCCCAGGCCAATCCGTGGGCCCACCAGCACCTTTGGGGTCGCGGGAGTCGCCCGGGGCTCGATCCACATCGTCTCGCCCCGGCACAAATCCAGGCGATTGCAGGCAATATCTATCCCCAGTGCCTGACAGAGCTTACCCGGCCCGTTGCACAGGTCGCGGGCTCGCTTTGCCGCTGGCCCGCGTGCTGCCTGCATCGCCCGCAGTTCCGCCGAGCCCGACTCGTGCAAAGGCTCCAGCGCCCGCAGCAGCACCGCGACCGGCTCCTCCTGCTTGCCGGCCACGACATTCATGCAATAGTGCATGCCATACGTGAAATAGACGTACGCCGTGCCCGCCTTCGCGTACATCGCGTCGTTTCGAGGCGTGCGCCGGCCCGAGAAGCTGTGGCAACCAGCATCCTGCACGCCCACATACGCCTCGGTCTCGACGATCCTGCCGCGAAGCTGCAGCGAGCCAAGCTGCCGCACCAGGACGCACCCCAGCAGCCTGCGGGCCAGCCTCTGAGCGGGCACTTCGTAAAAACTCTGGGGCACGTGCGACAAAGGCCAAACTCCTGCGAGAAACCAGCCCGAGCATAAACCGCCCATGAAAAACCTGTGCAACCAGCAGAGCGCGCTTCCCAAAGACTCTTGTGGGGCGCAAGGGCCCCACCAGACAACACCCGGAGGCTATCCATGCGTTACGTGCTCGCGATCATTCTTCCCCCCATCGCCGTCCTCAGCACCGGTCGCATCGGTCAGGCCCTCATCAACGTCATCCTGACGCTGCTGGGGTGGGTGCCGGGCGTGGTGCACGCGGCTCTCATCACCAACGACTACTACAACGACCGCCGCATCAACCGCATGCTCGACTCGCTGCGTGGCGCCCGCGCGTGATGGTGGGCAGCGGGGCACGCCCAGCGCAACCCCCGCTGCGACGCACTATCATTTGCCAATGGCAGACAAGCACAACGCGAAGCCCGAGGGCAGTAAGAGCGGGCGAGGTCTCGAGATCATCGACCCCGTGGGCAAGCGCGTTCTCATTCGCAAGGACGAAGACAAAAAGCAGACCAAGGCGGGCATCCACCTGCCCGACAAGGTCGAGATTCCCACGCTCACGGGCCGCGTGCTCGCCGTCAGCGCCGAGGTCGAGAAGGATGGCCTCTACCCGCTGGAGCGCTACGACCGCGTGCTGTTTCACCCAAAGCACGCCGTGCCCGTGGACTTTGAGAACGGCAACCGCCTGTTTGTCGTGCCCATTGAGGACGTGGTGGCGGTCTTCCGGCGTGAGAACGCTCCGGACTGATCGAACTGCCCACCAACAGTGCCGAGCGTTGCTCTCTGCTTCTCAGGACAAGAAAGGAGGATGCTGTGACCTTGCCTGAGCAAGACCCGGTTCCGCCATATGAAAGGAGTGTCTTTGGCAGGTACCGCTCACGCGCCTTCGGTGCTTTCAACGCTCAGAACATGTGGAACCCCCACTGGGATTTCATGGTGCGAACTGGGTTGACTCCCTATCGGATTCGAAGGCACTTCGGCTGCGATAGCCCACTGACGGACGGTGGGCTGACCGACGCATATTGGTGCTTTGATCGCTTTGGTTCATCGCGCACCGTGTTCCCCGATGGGCGTTTGGTGTACATCGGCGGTGAGCATGAAGAGGGGTATGACCCGGATTTTTGCATTTACAACGATGTCACGATCGTCACGCCCGCTGCTGGTCGAGACTTCGCGACGCTCGACGCTGGCAAGGTGGAGATTCGCGGGTATCCAGAATCGTGCTTTCCGCCGGTTGGCTTTCACTCTGCAACGCACGTCGGAAGCTACATCTATGTTATCGGTGGCCATGGCTATGGCGAAATGAGCGGTGGATACGGCACGCCAGTTTTTCGCATTCACACAGCGACATGGATAGCGGAGCGAGTCGTCACTTCCGGTGACATGCCGGGTTGGATAACTAGCCATCATGCGAGCGTCGACGCGGCGAACAACAGCATCTTGATTCACGGAGGCAGGCGATGGGTAGCTGCTGAAGGAAGGATGGAAGACCAGCGCGGCTGCTACGCGCTCTCACTCGCAACCGGGCATTGGCACTGCGTGAGATCGCCTGGGCGTTACGTGAGATTTTTCGTCCGGCCCCCGTACGAGCATTGCGATGATTTGCTAGCAGCCGCCTCTTCGGCACTTTCTCACATGGAGGGAGTGAAGTACTCGCCAGGCGCCTGGACCGGGACACGATCAGAGCCGTCATCGCCGGTGCTGGAGATACGTGACGTTTTCATCACAGTCACCGATCAGGTCGACCGGCTCCAGCTTGATTGTCTTGGTGATTTCACTGACCAACAGCTCAGGGAATTGCTCATCGACATTTGCAATCGACTCGATGCCACAACAGGCCTTTGCTGGATACTTGAAGACGACACCGATCGTTATGGACTGCGGTCTTGACTGTTAAAGAGCGGGAATCGTTGGCGCAGTTCGCAACCCTGTGTATGCTTCAGCGCTGTTGCTTTTCATGCGAGGAGGCATCGCGTCGCCATCCAAGCGAGATCTGCCCCAGCGCTCCCACGCTCGCTATTCTCCGCGGCATGCCACCCTCCCTGCACATCCGCCCCGCGACGCCCGCCGACGTGCCCCTGGTGTTGCAGCTCATCAAAGACCTCGCGGAGTATGAACGCGACCCCGGCGCGGTCGACGCGACGGAAGCCTCGCTGCATGCCGCGATGTTTGAGCGCGGCGCGGGCCCGGGGCAGCCCCGCGGGTGCGAGGTGCTGATCGGCGAGGTGGATGGCGAGGCCCAGGGCTTTGCGATGTTCTTCCACAACTTCAGCAGCTGGCGGGGCAGGCCCGGCCTTTATCTCGAAGACCTGTTCGTGCGCCCCGCCTGCCGAGGTTGTGGGCTCGGGGCCTCGCTGCTGCGGGCGTGCGCCGCGATCGCCGTCGCGCGCGGCTGCCCACGCATGGAGTGGATCGTGGTGGATTGGAACACGCCCGCGATCGGCTTCTATGAAAAGCTCGGAGCCAAGCCCCTGAGCGACTGGACAGTGTTTCGCCTCGATGGCGAGGCGCTGCAGCGAGCAGCTCGCAGCGAGTAAGGAGGCGTTGCAAGCGAGCGGGCCCCCACGCGTCAGAGCTTCAGCACGCTCCGCACCCACGCTCCCGCTTCGCCAATCTCGCTGGGCAGCACGACGTGCCGCTTGCCTTGCGTGATGGCAAGCAGCACTTCAGCCCCCGCGCCGCGAAGCTGGTCCGCCGTCTCGCGCACGCGCTGCACGGGTACGTGCGCATCGGGGTCGCCTGTGATGAGTGCAACGGGTGGCAGCGAGCCCGGCGCAGCGCGAGGCAGCATGCGCGAGGGTGCGTCGCCCGCGTCGTCGCCCATCAAGCCGCCTGTGAATGCCACGGCACAGTCAATGGTGCCGTCGCTCGCTTGCGTGCTGGGCGTCGCGCGTGCGTGCGCGACGAGCACCTCGCACGTGAGGCATGCGCCTTGACTAAAGCCCATCAGCAGCAGCTTCGCATCTCGCTGCATCTGCGTTCGCAGCTCGCGCACCATGCGCTGCACGCGCGCGATGCTCGCGCTCGCCTGCGGCTCGTTCTCACTCTTTGGGAACAAAAAACTATGCGGATACCACTTGTTGCCCACCGCCGTGGGCGCGACGACGCGGGCCCGCGACGTCCACTGCTCGCCCAGCGTGGCGTGCGCGAGCGGCACCCCCAGCGCGAGCCCATCCTCCGCACTGCCAAAGCGACCGTGCAGCGACAGCACGCAGAGCTGCGCCGAGGCGAGCGGGCAACCGACGGCGAGCAGCGAAGTGAGTTCGGCCTGGGAAGACATGCAAGCGTTCGATGCCGGGCCGGCTCCGTTGGTTCTCCGAACCGAGCGTTCGCCGCTCGCCCTCCAAGGCGTGGCACCGAAGGCGTGCGGTTGGTTTCGAAACGACACGCCAAGAAGCTTTGACCAATGCTGCAAGCCCCTCTCGGCGCTGCCCGCGATGCCCAAGAAAACCACGGCATACAGACGTTCTACCATCGCGCCCACACCCCCTCTTTCCAAAGGACTCCACCATGCGCTCCTTGCTCCTCATCCCGCTTGCCGCCCTCGTTCTGCTCTCCGGCTGCGCTCAGCACGATCACCATTCGCACGCATCGGGCGTGCGTGCCGCGATCGCCACGACGCCCGAAGCGAAAGCCGCGTGGGAGAAGCTCCGAACGCTCGAGGGCGAGTGGGAGGGCCAGCACCCCGAGACCGGCGCGTGGATGCCGAGCGCGAGCATGAAAGTGAGCAGCAACAACTCCGTCTTGCGCGAGCTGATGTTCCCGGGCAGTGCACACGAGATGACCAACATGTATCACCTCGACGGTGATCGCGTGGTGCTGACGCACTACTGCGGCATGGGCAACCAGCCCCGCCTCGCCTCACGCGGCTTGCAACCCAGCCCGCAGGGCGAGACGTTGCACTTCACCATCGACAGCGTGAGCAACCTCGCCGACGCACAGGGCATGTTCATGGGCGACCTGCTGGTCAACTTCCGCCCCGATGGCACCATCTCGCAGAACTGGCGAAGCTATGACAAGGGCGTGCTGAGCGACGCGCACAGCGTGGAGATCGTGCTGAGGCGGAGGAAGTGAGGGAACGGGGAACGGGGAGCGGGGAACGGGAAAGAGCGACAAGAGACAGGGGACAAGCGACAAGAGACAAGAGACCCAAGACAAAAGGCAAGCAAGCGCGAGCGAGGGACCGCGCGCACATCGCGTCTGCCGCGCTCGCATTGCGCGCACGACTTCCTCTCGCTTGTCACCTGTTCCCTGCTCCCTGTTCCCTGTTCCCTGTTCCCTGTTCCCTGTTCCCTGTTCCCTGTTCCCTGTTCCCTGTTCCCTGTTCCCCGTTCCCCGTTCCCCGCTCCCCGCTCCCCCTCACCCTCACCCCAACGCCGCCAACAGCTTCTCCCGCGCCCACGCGGCATCGGCTTTGCCTTGCGAGAGCTTGACAACCTCGCCCACTAGTCTGCCGATGGCTTGCTGCTTGCCGCTGCGCACGTCGTTCGCAGCCTGCGGGTGCTTCGCGATCGCCTCGCGCACCCATTCCTGCATCGCGGCTTCGTCGCGCACGAGCAGCAGGCCAAGGGCCTGCGCGCGGCTGCGCGCGTGCTCGCGCGCGGCGCTTGGGCTCGCGTGGGCCGCTGCGCCATCGTCCGCCAGCGCGTCCAGCAGCTTGTCGCCCGCTTGCGCGCTCAGTTCGCCCGCGTCGCGCATCGCCGCGACCGCGCCCAGCGTGCGCACGCCGTGGGGCGCCGCGCCCCGGCTGCGCTCATATTGCAGCACGAGCGTGCACGCGAGCTTGCCCGCCTTCGCGTGCGCCACGCCCAGCTCGCGCGCCGCCTGCGCAATCGCCTCGACGCGCAGCGCATCCTGCGGCTCGTCGATGAGCGCGAAGGCCTCTTTGGGCGCAAGGCCATAGTCGGTCTGAAACTTCTCGTACAGCGCGAGCGGCATCTGCGGCAGGCGGGCACGCAGCGCGTCCAGCCACTCGTCACTCACGACGACGGGCGGCAGGTCCGGGTCGGGCATGTAGCGATAGTCGTGGGCCTCTTCCTTCTCGCGCTGCACAAAGGTGCGTTGCCGGGCGTCGTCCCACCCGCGCGTGGTCTTGGCTCCGCTCGCGTGCACCAGGCCCGTCGCGGCATACCGCAGGGGCTGGTCGGTCTGCTCAAACAGGATCGCGTCGCGCAGCGCGCGGAAGGAGTTGAGGTTTTTTACCTCGACGATGGGCGTGCGCACCGTGGTGCCATCGCTCAGCGTGAGCTCGCAGTTGATGTTGGGCTCAAAGCGCACGTGCCCCTCTTGCATGATGCCCCGCGTCACGCCCAGCGCGATGCAGATCGCTCGCAGCGTGCGCGCGTAGCTCAGGGCTTCGTCGGCGCTGCGCAGGTCGGGCTCAGAGACGATCTCCAGCAGCGCAGTGCCCGCGCGGTTGTAGTCCACGATGCTGAAGTCCAGCGCGTCGCCACCCGGCGCTTCGTGCAGCAGCTTGCCCGCATCCTCCTCCAGGTGCGCGCGGGCGATGCGCACGCGCGTGCGCGGCCCACCAAGGTTCGGGAAGCCCGCCTCGTCCAGCGTGGGCACCAGCAGCTCGCCCGCACCGCAGATGGGGTGCGCGAGCTGGCTGATCTGATAGCCCTTGGGCAGGTCGGGGTAGGTGTAGTGCTTGCGGTCCCACACGCTCCTGCGGCTGATGCTGCACCCCAGGGCCAGGCCCACCAGCATCGCCATCTCGACCGCAACTTTGTTCATCACGGGCAGGCTGCCCGGGAGCGCGAGCACCGTGGGGTCGACGAGCGTGTTCGCGGGCAGATCGTGCGATGCGCTCGCGCCGTGCGAGCCCAAAGCCGCTGCGGGGCTGGGCACGCGTGAGAAGACCTTCGTGGCGCACGCAAGCTCGACGTGCACCTCCATGCCGATGATGATGGAGGACGACGCGATCGTGCGTGTGCCTAAGGGCACGATGCGGGGCGGAGCACTCGCCGTTGATGTTGAAGCAGTAATAGACATGCCCGCAACGCTAGGGCACAGCGCGTGCGGGCAAGCGCGGGCGGGCAAGTCTGTGCTATGGAAAGACAGGCCGAACGAGCGCGAGCTTATCGAGCCGGACGCTTCGCACGCACCGGCGCGTTCGCGCTGGTCGTCGAGCTGGTCGTCGCGCTGGTCGTCGAGCTGGTGTTTGCTGGTGCTGCCGCAGCCACGCCCGCGTCAAAGCGAGGCGAGTTCGCAGTGTCGGTATCTTCAAGGCTCACCAGGCCCGCAGCAATCGCGATACGAGCCAGCAGCACGCGGTTGTCCACGCCCAGCTTCTCGCCCAGGCTCACGCGGTGCCACTCCACAGTCTTCACGCTGCGACCCAGCGCATCGGCGATCTCCTGCGTGCTCATGCCAGTGCCGATGAGGCGGAGGATTTCCAGCTCCTTCGCGGTGAGGTCCTTCAGGCGACCGCCATCGGTCGTGCGGGTGCGGACGGTGGGGTAGCCGTTCTGCGTGCCTGCGTAGAGGGCCGAGAGGTGCGCAACAGCGATCACCTTCGTGGGCCGCTCGCCGCGGATGGGCGGGCAAGGACGCAGCACGCACTGCAGGCGCTTGCCGCGGAGCATGTCCTCCATCGCGACGACGCGGTTGCTGTCGAGCACGTTCGCGATGTGCTGCAAGCGCTCGCTCGCGTGCTCAGCGCCCAGCAGCTCGGCGAGGGAGCGACCCGCGACGTTGCCCGCGGGCTGACCGCTGAGCAAGGTGCGGGCAGGAAGGTTGGCATACTCCACGACGCCCTCACGCGAGATGAGGAAGATCGCGGTACTGGATTCGTCGACGAAGGTGCTCCACATCCACGTTGCATCGGGAGCGAAGCCCAGTTTGTCGGGCGAGAGAGCGGGCGCGGGCTGGGCGGTCAGTTGCGACGACGCGTGCAGGGAGTTCATGGCTTGCATGGCGAGCACACAATGCTTTCTTGGGCGAGGCAGCAGCACCGGAGGGGGAGGGCACCGCAACACACGCCGCAAAGAGAAACCTGGCCAGAAAGGCCAGCTCACGAGAGAGGCACACCCCAAGTTGCCCGACGCGCAGGTTTCGACCCCGAAATAATCGTAGATTCAAAATGTATCGAAAACTGATATTTGATGGCGTTGTCCGGTATGGTGGGAGTGAACGTGGTCCCCAAGGAAGGCGATTGGCCCGTGGTGTGCGAGGAGACCGGTGCGATGCACGAGCAACCCCCGAAACTAGTGAACCCCGACCAACCACTCTGGCGCACAGGCCCGGGAGGGAGCGACGTCCCTGAGTTTCTCGAGGGGCCCCGCGCTCGCCTCAGCGAGCTCATGCGGGTGGGGCGGATCGCGGCGGAGTTCATCCGCGGCTTTCGCGCGTTGCACTTTGTGGGCCCGTGCGTCACGGTGTTTGGCAGCGCACGCTTTGCGCCCGGGCACGAGCACTATGAGCTGGCTCGCTCAGTGGGGGGCGAGCTCGCGAAGGTGGGGCTCACGGTGATGACGGGCGGAGGCCCAGGCGTGATGGAAGCGGCAAACCGCGGCGCGAAAGAGGCGGGTGGGCGGAGCATCGGCTGCAACATCGTGCTGCCCCACGAGCAGAAAGAGAACGTGTATCTCGATCGCTTCGTCACCTTTCGGTACTTCTTTGTGCGCAAGGTGATGCTGGTGAAGTACAGCGTGGCGTTTGTCGTGTGCCCGGGCGGGTTTGGCACGCTCGACGAGCTGTTTGAGGCCGTGACGCTCGTGCAGACGAAGAAGATCGCGCGGTTTCCGGTGGTGCTGATGGGCCGGGCGCATTGGGAGCCCATGCTGGCGTTCATCGAGCGCACGATGCTGGCAGCGGGCACGATCTCGCCCGAGGACACCAAGCTGCTGCACGTGACGGACGACCCCGCGGAGGCAGTCCGCATCATCGCGAGCAACACCACCGACCTGGAGGTGCTGCGCAGGCGTGCGCCGCGGCGCAACGTGCTGCTGGGCGAGCGAGGCGTGTAGCCCAAGCCGACAGACGCGGGGTCGTGGGCTATCCTGCCAACCTTGCCCGCGCGCGAGAGGCGCGCGGCAGCCCGGAACCCACCACGATGAATACCCGCCGCTATCTCCAGAACCGCCCCCAGCAGAGCCCGGCTCGCATGTTCTCCGTCGCTTCGCGCCAGGCATTGGGCGTGGCAACCTGTGCCGCGATGCTGCTGGCGGGGTGCGCCGGGCAGGGCATGGAGGGCAAGCGCCCGACGGGCGTGACGGTGACGGGCGCGAGCAACCCGAGTGCTGCGAGCGGCACTGGCGCTTCCACTTCTTCGGGCACTTCCACTTCGGACGCTGGCAGTGCGGCCCAGCGCACTGCGGCTCAGCCTGCGGCCGAGGCTGCGCCCGCGGTTGCCGTCACCGACGCGCGGTTTCCCGCTCTCGACGCCGGGTGGCGCGACGTGGGCTATCGGCTCGACTGGGTAGGCTACCCGTTTGTGACCAACACCGGCGCATCGCAGATTGCGCAGTTCGCGGTGAGCGGCAACACGGTGGTAGCGCTGGACAAGCGCAGCGTTGTCGCGCTGCTGGATGCGAGCACCGGGCAGGTGCGTTGGAGCACGCAGCTTGCCTCGCCCCTCACGCGGTTCATGGGGCTTGCCATCGACCCCAGCGATGCGTCGCGCATCGTCGCGAGCAGCGAGAGCGAGGCCTTCTTGCTCAGCGCGAGCACGGGCACGCTGGTGGGGCGCGAGCGCTTTGGAAAAGTGATTGGCACCGAGCCTGTGCTCGACAGCAACCTGCTCATCGCGGGCACGGGCTCGGGCGAGGCGATCGGTCACCGCCTGGGCACGGGGCTCTCTGCCTGGGCCTTCCTGGGCGTGGGCAGCTTTGCGAGCGACCCCGTGCGGCTCTCTCGCACCGTGGGGATGGTGAGCGAGGCGGGCGATGTGCTGTTCCTCGATCCGTCGCGCGGCAGCCTCGTGGGCCGCGCCCGGACGTATGGCCCGCAGGCGAGTGCGCCCATCAGCCTGGGCGATGCCATGGTGGTGGCAAGCCGGGATCAGAGCGTGTGGTGCTTTGATGAGAACGGCACGACGCGTTGGCGGCATCGCACGCCCGTGCGGCTGGAGAGCCAGCCCGGGCTCGCTCCGCTCGCGAGCGGCAACGTGGTGGTGATCGACGTGATCGACGAGGGGCTGATTGCACTCGAAGCCTCGACGGGCAACGTGAAGTGGAAGAACACCACCGCGGGCGGCAATGGCGAGGCGACGCTCGTGGGCGTGCGCGCGGGCAACCTGCTGGTGCACAGCGGCAACACGCTGTATGTCCTCTCCCCCAACGCCGGTCGCATCGTGCGGCAGGTGTCGACGGAAGGCATCGAGCGGTTCGTGGCGGACAAGCCCGTGGACGGCAACCTCTTCGCGATCACCTCCACCAACCTCGTTGGCAAGATGGTTGTGCGGTGAGCTAGGTGCCCCGGTTCTCCGAACCGGGAGGCTCGTCGCGCAGCGACGACGAAGCCCACGCGGCTTCCGAGCTTTGGTGCAGCACGCGCCACGAGAACCAAGCCCCACGAACGAGCGAAAGAGAATCAACTTTCCATCATCAACCGGCAAGGACCAAGCATGCACGTGGGTGAACGGGCAGAGCCCGATGTCGTGGCGGTATCGCGGGCCCTTTTGAGCGTGAGCGACAAGGCGGGCGTCGTCGAGTTCGCGCGCGGGCTGGCGGAGCTGGGTGTGGAGCTGATCTCGACGGGCGGCACCGCCAAGGCGCTGCGCGACGCGGGGCTGCGCGTGCGAAGCATCGACGAGCTCACGGGCTTCCCGGAGATGATGGAAGGCAGAGTGAAGACGCTGCACCCCAAAGTGCACGGCGGGCTGCTAGGCGTGCGCACCGACGCAGAGCACACCCGCGCGATGCGCGAGCACGCCATCGAGCCCATCGACCTGGTGTGCGTAAATCTCTACCCGTTTGCGGCGACGGTGGCGCGGGCTGATTGCACGCGCGCGATGGCGGTCGAGAACATCGACATTGGCGGCCCCAGCATGCTGCGCAGCGCGGCGAAGAACCACGCGTTTGTCGCGGTGGTGACGGAGGCGTCGCAGTATGCGGGCGTGCTTGCTCAGCTGCGCGAGCGGGGCGGCACCACGCGCACGATGCGGCGAGCCCTCGCGGCAAAGGCCTTCGCGATGACCGCGCAGTACGACGCGGCGATTGCAACGCACTTCGCGCCCGATGCGGCGGCGCTGGACGGTGCTGAGGCTGTGGCACCCGTGTTGTCCGCGCTGCCCGCTCGACTTGATGTCGCTCTCTCCAAGGTGAGCGACTTGCGGCATGGTGAGAATCCGCAGCAGGTGGGCGCGCTCTATGCGCGGGGCGACAGCGAAGCTGCCAACGCGGGCGGGCCCGACCTCACGCGCGCGACGCAACTGCACGGCAAGGAGCTGAGCTACAACAACCTGCTCGATGCGAACGCTGCGATCGAGCTGAGCGATGCGTTGGCAGCGGTGGACGCAGCGGGCACTGGGCTGCGGAGCGGGCCCACTGGCGCGGGCGTGGGCGCGCTTGGGGGCTCGCTCGCAGGCGCGTGCGTCATCAAGCACACCAACCCCTGCGGGGCCTCGCTCGCTGCGAGCGCGGAGGATGCGGTGCGGCTTGCGATCGCGGGCGATCCGCTGGCGGCGTATGGCGGCATCCTTGCGGTGAATGCACGCATCGACCTGCGGACCGCGACGTGCATCGCGAGCAAGGAGCACTTCTTTGAAGTCGTGTGCGCGCCGGGCTTTGATGATGACGCGCTCGAGCTGCTTCGCGCACGCTGGCAGAACGTGCGGCTTTTGGCCCTGAGCACCTGGAACCCGGCGCGGGTGCGAAGTGCGACGCAGCAACTCGAAGTACGGACGATCTCTGGCGGCGCGCTGGTGCAGACCAAGGACGTGCACACCACGCCCGCAAGCGGGTTTGTGCACGCGGCGGGGCCAGCACCGACCGCGGAGCAGGTGGTGTGCGGGGCGTTCCTCGAGGTCGTGGGGCGGGCGCTGCTGAGTAATGCCGTGGTGCTGGGCGGGCAGGTGCAGGGGAGTGCGGGCCCTGCGTACACGATCTTTGGGGCGGGTGCGGGGCAGATGGATCGGGTGGCGAGCTGCACGCTCGCACTGCTGAAGGCCGGGGAGCGAGCGCGCGGCGCGACGGCGTATAGCGATGCGTTCTTTCCGTTTGCCGATGGGCCCACGCTGCTGGTGCAGGCGGGCGTGCGCACGATCGTGCACCCCGGTGGCAGCAAGCGCGATGCGGACACGTTTGCACTCTGCAACGAGCGGGGCGTGACGTGCCTGACGACGGGGATGAGGCACTTTCGGCACTGAGGGGGCGTCGGGCGAGGGTGGGCGACAGGTTAGAGGAGACAGGTGACAGGGAACAGGTGACAAGCCGCGAGCGATCGGTTGGGAGCGATGGAGGCGGGCATCGCGTGATGGGCTCGCTGTTCTGGGTTGATGGCTCTGCTTGGTGGTCACGCTCACGGCTCTGTCGGGGGGCGCACCTTTGTCTCCCGATACGCGGCGCGATCTTTCATGTATTGCTCGGGGCTGATGCGCAGGTCGATGCTGCTACCTGCCTGATGCTGGGCGTGCAGATGCTTGAGGAAGGGGACGCACCAGCCGCAGCCCGTGCCGGCGGAGAGGCACTCGCTGATGAGGCTCGCGACCTTGGGGTTCTCGCGCTGCAGATAGCCGCGGATTTTTCGCAGCGAGACGTGGAAGCAGAGGCAGACTTCGTCATCTTCGTGCATCGCGGGCTGCCTTCGAGAGGGTGAGCGAGCGGAGAGGGCTGGCGGGGCATGATAACGGAGTTGCGATCGATGATGAGGAACAGGGAACGGGGAACGGGGAACGGGGAACGGGAAGGTCCAGCCAGTGGCGGCAACCGTCTTTCCAAACCCGGGACCTGTTGCCTTCC